>JAMWBQ010000014.1 GCA_023819315.1 Candidatus Omnitrophota bacterium | reverse complement strand
GAATATCTTTTCTTAAATGGGCTATTTTATCTTCTATGCGCATTGTGCAAACCATTCTTATCCCAGAGGGATAACTTTAACCTTAATTCAGCAATACCCATATTTAATCTCTGGGCAATATCTTCTATACTTAAACCTTGATTAATGAGAGAGTAAACCAACTCTTCATCCCTATCCTTTTTTATTAATTCTCCTTGTTTATGAATACCAAGATTTAACTCTTCAAGTTTTTGAATACATCGTTTGCTATCTTCCAACAATACAATAAGTTCTCTTTTGGCTTGCTCAATAGATTTCTTCTCTTCTCTTATAATCTCTAAACTATGGTTGATTAAAGAGTGCAGTTCTTCCATATCTTTTTTTAAACCTTCATCATCAAAAGAAAAATCTTCTTCTAAAAGGGTGCTTTCTCTCCTCTCTCTAATTCTTGCTAATATGCTAATTAAAAATAGAAATAAAAAAGATAAAGAAACAGTTATCACTAAGAATACAAAAATTAATCTCATCTACCCTTCTTCCTCCTCAACGCTCATCAATAATTCTGTAAACTTACCTAAACTTCTTATCTTCTTTATCAAAGTTTCATCTACCAACTCACCAGTGGAAACAATTAGATTGCCTTCTTCATCCCTTATATCCCTTATAAGATACTTGCCTAATAGGAATTTCTCTTGACGTTTCTCAAATAAAGAATTTAAAGTAACTTCATTAAGCTCCGCAATATTACTCCTTATATCGCCGTTCAACAGTTCACCTTTAACTATCAACATTTCCCTGCTTAAAGAAACTACATCTTTCCAATCAATAACAATATCTTTACCCTCTACTATATAAGTCTCAATTTTCCCTGTCTGATTATTAAAAATGAAATCCTCTATCTTACCTATAAATTTACCTGTGGCAGAAATTATCCTCATATTTATTAATTGAATATTTTCTCTTAAGTAGGGCTGTATTTTATCCATATGCTTAACACAAATAACACTTGAACTATCATCGATGGTTACTAACTCATCTTCCATACCTCTTATAGAGTAAAAGAGAATAATTTTTGTCTCTAAGAACCACTCCTCATCATCAACGATAAATCCCACTACCCGCTGATTGACACCATCTATAACTGCTGACCTTAACCTACCTAACTTCTTGCCCTCTTTTACACTAACTACCTCTTTACCAATAATCTCTTTTGAGCGCATAAAAATCTTATGCTACTATATCAATATTCTCCCCTAAACCTCTAAATGATTTATTCCCTTTCTTACGACCAGACTCTCTTTCAGGGTTCTCCTTATTTAAGCTCTCGGAAATCCTCCTCAATCTAATCTCTCCTGCTCTCGGTAAAGGTTCTGTCTGCCTCTTCTTTTCTTCAAGGCTCTTCAACATATATAGAGAGAGTTGTTCCTGCTGGTGACGACTATACTGCTGTTGAAGATTCTGTAATCTCTCTATATCCCTGGTTACCTGAAGTACTATCTGAATATCTCTTGGACCTAAAGCCATTTTCTCCTATACGATTTCTTTATTCAAAAAATCTAATCTGTTCTTTAACTCACCTATAGCTTTGCTCATTATCTGAGATACTCTTGATTCTGAAATATCCAAAACTTTACCAATCTCTTTGAGATTTAGCTCCTCATAATAATAAAGAGTTAGGACTAACTTCTCTTTGGAAGGGAGTTGGTCAATAGCTTTAATAAGGGCATCTTTTAAATCAGTAACCTCAAACTCATTTAAGTTCATAAAATTGTCGGTTTTATTAGCTAAATAGTTATGTAATCCATCCTCTAAGGAAACTATCTGGCTCTGATAAACTTCCATAAATAATGTTTCTAATTCCTCCCTACTTATATTTAACTTATCGGCTAACTCATCTTCCGTTGGTTCTCTTCCTAAAGATAATTTTAACTCTTCTGTTACCTCCTCCAATCTATGAATCTTATCTCTCATAGAGCGAGGAACCCAATCTAATGACCTAAGCGCATCAAGTATCGCTCCCCTTATCCTATAGAAAGCGTAAGTGGACAACTTAACCCCCTTATGGGAATTGAACGTACTAATCGCCTCCATTAAACCCACTATTCCGTAGCCTACTAAATCTTCAAAATCAAAAACCTGCGATGGTATCTTGGGAAATATACGAGAAACAACCCTCTTAACCAAGGGTAAATATTCTAAAATTTTCTCTTTAGGTAAAGTTTCTTGTCTTTCCATCTAATATTATTTTTTCACCGTATCTTTTATCAACTTAGAAAGTTTTTTAGCATCACTACTTAGTTCTCTTTTAGCACTATCCAGAGGGTCAATATTATCTTTTTTATAGCCAACAGAAATATCTACCTTATTCTCTAATTTTAGGGAAGATAGATTGAAAATCTGCCAAATCTTAGTAAAAATTAAACCTAAAATTAGGATAGAAAAATAAACTACTAATCCTTTTAAAAGAACAGTATTTAACGATAAACCATTTATTAAGCCAAACAATTCTACAAATAAAAAAGAAAAAAACGCTAAAGATATAAAGAGAATACTCATTTCATCTTTAAATACCTTTCTTTACCACGATTAAAAATAAACCTTCTTAAAAGCTCCTTATCATCTTCATCCATCTTTACGAACTCTACCCCCACAGCATATTTACCTTTAGCCTGAGTTTCCTCTACTCTAAGAACCTTTGCTCTTGTTCTGATAGCTTTACTATCGGGAAGCTTTATCCTCATATTAATAAGGTTATCTTTCTCTAACCTCTTATCCACAATAAGTAAAGCTCCTCCTTCGGATATATCCCTGGTAAGCGCTAACGATAAAGGATGTTTTAACTCTAATCCCAAGGAATAAATCTCCATACTGGAAACTAAAGAATACTCCACATCCAAAATAGCTTCTAACCGATAATAGCTTCTCAACTGCACTCGCTCAATACTTCTTGGTTTAGATAACTTTATAATTCTCTCTTTAATCCAATCCTGAGAAAGCACACGCGATACAAACCTTATCCTTCCTCCATCGGGAGTAAATAACTCTACTTCTACCTTTATATTTTTAGGAAACTCAATAAAGGTTGTTCCTAATAACGGTGTATATAAAAAAAGAAAGGAATCACTTATATCGGCTACTTTGGTAAAATATTTTTCTTCAGGATTATCTTTAATTTTTATCTTTACTGTATCCTGAGGCTTTATCATTCTCCAAATCGCTTTCTCTTGAGAGTTTAAACCAAATAGACCCATTCTTATGGGCTCCTTTATTATGTTTCCTTTAGCCTTGCTAACATTTTACTCTTCTCAAATATAAATCTCCTCAAGAAATCCTTATCCTCTTCACTTATCTTAACGAATTCTATACCTATACCATATTTACCTTTCGTAGAAGCCTCATCTACCCTTAGAACCAACCCTCTTGCTCTAATAATGTATCTTTCATCTAATTTTATTCTCATATTAATAAGAGTCTCTTTATCTAAAAGTTTTGTGGTGATAAAAAATATACCACCTTCAGATATATCCTTGGTAAAACCATTAAATATCGGTGGTCTTAACCCCAAACTATCCAGATTAATATCTTCTTGACTCAACAAACAGTACTCTACCTCTAAAATCGCTTCCAAACGATAGAATCTTCTTCGTTGAACATTCTCTATAGTTCGGGGACAAGCTAATTTTATAATATTACTGCCCTCCCAATTGGGAGAAATCACTCTTGTAGTGAATACTATCTTGCCTTTTTGAGAACTTATAATCTCCACATAAACCAAACTTTTAGGTAAAAGCTCTATAAAAGTTAAACCTTCTAATAAACTCTCTATATCTATAGAATTACTATCTATTCGCCTTACTTTGCTAAAATAGACTCTTCCATCCTCTAATCTAATTCTTACACGGTCGTTTGGTTCTATCTTCTCCCAAATTAATCTTTCCTGTCTATTCAACCCAAATATTCCCATAACCGATCCTTCCCTTCTAACCATTGTCCACTTCGGGAGTGGACGCTGTAGTGTCCACTTCGGGAGTGGACATTGGGTAAAATTTTATAGAGAAGTGTGAAATTATGAATTTCTTTAAATTTTCTTTATCTACTTCAGGTAACTTTACAAATTGGATACCTAAACCATATTTTCCTTCAAAAATCTCTATATGTATAATCTTAGCTTTTGCTCTTATAAGAGAATCTTGGGAAAGATTAATCTTTATGTCTATAAAATTACCTACCTCTACAGATGGTAGCTTATCCACAACTACCATTGCTCCTCCCTCAGATATATTAACAATCTTAGAAAACAATAGAGGCGGTATTAAATCTATCCCTCTATCTTGGGAAGAAAAAGAAAATTCTCCTTCTAAATCCACAATTACACGATGATGATAGCGTCTCTGAATTATATAAAGCCTTCGGGGAGATGGTATCTTTATGATCTTATCTCTAAGCCACTCTTGTGCAATCATATAAGAGCTAAATTTTACCTTACCAAAATATTGGTTAATTAACTCTATTTCCACCTTGGTATGAGGGGGCACATCTAAAAATAAATCTTTAAATTTAGGTGTGTATATATAAATATAGCTATCACTAACTTCTTTTACTTGGCTTTCGTAAATTTCTCCCTCCTCTTTCAATATAATCCTAACTTTACTACCTGGGGTGATGCTCTTCCAGATTTCTCTTTCTTTTTTATTTAAGCCAAATATTCCCACAGATCTACCTCATAATCTCTTCTCTCAAGCTAAGTTTAACCAAACTTTGAGCAATCTTTCTAAATAGTGATACAGGGTAAGAATAGGGATATAAAGTAACAAATGGTTTCTTTGCTTTTATACTCTTTAATATCTCAGGGGATAAAACTATCTCACCTAAATACTTTATATCTTTACCTAAAAATTCTTTTGACATAGTAATAAATTTCCGGGAAAACTCATTAGCTTTGGCTAAAGAAGTAACGTTGTTAAGAATAAATCCAAAAAAGCAATCTTCGTTTAAGTTTAAAGAAGTAAGTTTCTTAAATTTTTTATAGATATCCATTAAATTTTTCTGAGTAGGAGAAAATACTAAAATAACATTATTTAATACCGCTGAGAACTTCAAAGATAACTCATTTATAATAATTATATCTGCGCTCTCTTTTAAATTATTAAAATAATCAAAAAAGTTTAATCTACAATTTATTGGCCAGTTACCTATATCTACTATCTCCTCCCAACCTAAAGATAATCTTACTTTTTTATAAGCAGGATAAACTGTATCTTTAAAATCAAGGTTACCTCTTCCTGCCTCTCTAAGGTTATTTAAAGCATCTATCCCAAAGATAAGTGAGGTATTAACTTTACCAGAGTAAGCATCAATAAGAAAGACTTCTTTATCAAACTTACTTAACTCTATAGCAATATTACCACTAAAGTTACAAAAAGATAACAACTCCTCCTCTAAACCTAAAAAAACAAAAATAGGCTTATTTTCTCCAAATACCCTTCTTACTACATTCTCAAACTCTAAGTCTACTCCTTGAGCCTTTTTTGCTATTAACTGCCTTAATCTTTCTGCTTGGTCAGTAATCATAGTTTTCTTATCTTATCTCCTACGTTAATGGGTAAAATACTGCTCTCTATATCACAGGCACTAACATTATCCAGCAACTGTAAAACTTTTACTGAACCTATCAGTTGGTTATTACGGTAAACACCAAAAATATCTCCTTCCCTAACCAACTCTTTTCTCCCAATGTTTACTACTATAAAATTATAATCTTTATTTAAAAAAATTACTTCACCTATATATAAATTTGGATTATCCTGAGGAGTTGGTCGTTTACTCATTACTTCCACCTGGGAAACCACGAGGTTAATCTTATCATCAAGAGACTTTAAGATATCTTGCATATTCTCAGTCAACAATTTTCTTTCTTTAGCTCGCTCGTATTCTAAAGCATCTACTTTACTCTTGATACTTTCTACATTCGTAGACAGATAAGTTAACGCCTCTTTTATCGACTGAATATCAATAGTTTTCTCATTACTTTCTTCTTTATTTTTTAAATATAAATTGTAAAATGCCTCTTTTAAACTATGATTGTCCCTGACAGTAAAATTCAGTTCGTTCCTCACACTATCCAACTGATAGTTCAATAGGTCTATCTTTTTCTCCATAATTCTATTCTTCTCCTCCATAGTTTTCAACATTTTGTTCTGGTATAAGTAGGTAAATAAAAAAAATAAAGATAATAGAAAGATAATTAAAATATAAATTGATTTGCCTGGGTAATTATTTACTAACTGGTTAGGCAAATCTTTCCTCACAACCCCTTTTTCTCGGGCAATTATTCTTAAATTCCTTGCCTGGTCAGAAATTACGCTCATCTCTATATTATCTTCTCTAATTCACCTTTATCTTTAATAACCGTTTCTTTACCCTTTACGATCAACTGAGCTAACTTTTGAGAATCGGCTAACTCTATATCATCGGGAACATTTTGACCAGTAGTTATATAAGATACCGGCCGATTAATCCTTACAGAAAGGTTAAGGATATTACCAAACATCATTGCTTCGTCAAGTTTAGTAAATATAATCTTATGCACTTTTAAAATGTTGTAACATTTAAATATCTCCAATAGTTCCTTTGATTTGGTAGTGAAACTTATAAGTAAGTGTGTTTCTATATTGGGAGATTGTCCTAAAAATTTCTTTAAATCCTCCATTCGCAAACTGTTGAAAGGATTACTTCCTGCTGTGTCAATAAGAATTAAATCTTTATCTTTATTTCTATTAATACAAACTAACAGTTCCTGAGGAGTAAATACTACCTCTAAAGGTATACCTATTATCTCAGCATAGGTTTTAAGTTGATCTACAGCAGCAATACGATAGGTATCTATGGTAATGAGAAACACCTTCTTTCTTTCCATAAGAGAAAAATAGGCAGCTAATTTAGCTATGGTGGTAGTTTTACCTACGCCTGTAGGACCAATAAATGCTACCACTTTACATTGTTCAGCAACGATTGGACCACTAACCTCTATATAACGAGAAATGTGCTTTATGAGAAAACTTTCTAAAAGGGAAGCATTCTGTAAGTCTTTCTCTGTAAATCTTTCCTGAAAATCTTTTAGAATATTTATTGCTAACTCCTCATCTACATCACAGTCACAGAGTTTCTTTTTAAATTCCCTTAAAACAGGATAAAGCCCATCATCTTTAAAGGGTTGTGAATAATTATCTTGCTTTAGCCTTAATTGAGTTACCGTATCCTTTAATTCTTTTAATTCCCAGTGTATCAACTCTAACTTACCTGTATCGGGTTTATCTTCATTAACTCCTGCTATAACTTCTAAACGTTTCTCTCTCTTCTTTAAGAAACGCCTCTGGTTAAATTCTTTAACAAAGAGAATTGTTGCCTCAGGCCCTAAATCTAATTTTATTTTAGAGGTAATCTCCTTAATATCTCTTCCTTCGTAACGTTTAACTTTCATAAATTAACACTTATTTTTATTATATATCAACCTGACCAAGTGCTCTAACCTCTTGTCCATAAGGAACTTCCCGATAAGAGATAACTGCTAATTGAGGGAAATTCCTTTCTGTGATTCTACGGAAAACTAACCTTATCTGAGGGGAAACTAATACTACCGGTGGATAACCTTGGGAAAGAAGAACCTCTAAAGCCTTAGCTAAATTTTCTAAAATGCTCCTTATAAATTCTGGCTCAAAAACCGTTTTCTGGTCATCAGCATTTGCAGGTAACCTATCTAAGAACATCTGCTCTAATTTGGGACTAACGGTAATTACGTAAAGAACCTTATCTTTCGCCAGATAATCCTTACATATATGATGACCTAAGGAAATACGCACAGCTTCTATAAGACTATCAATATTTTTGGTGAAACGAGCTGTATCAGCTAAAGTCTCAAATATAGTAACCAAATCTCTAATAGGAACCTTCTCGCTTAAAAGACCTTTTAATACTTTTTGCAGGTCTCCTACATTCATAAGATTAGGGATAAGTTCCTCTACTACTGCAGGATGTTCCTTTTTTAAATTATCTATCAAAGATTGCACATCTTGACGAGTCAAAAGCTGGGAAGAATGATTCTTTATGATTTCACTAAGATGCGTAGAAATAACCGTGGAGATATCCACCACAGTGTAACCACTCATCTCAGCTTTTCTCCTCTGACTATCCATAATCCATACTCCCCGTAGATTAAATACTGGTTCGCTACCAGGTATACCAGAGATTGGCTCTTTTACTTTACCAGGATTAATTGCTAAATAGTGATTCAACTCTACGGTTTTACGAACAATATCAACACCTTTTATCTTAATGAGATACTCGTTAGGCAATAACTGCACATTATCCCTTATACGAACAGGGGGAACAACTATACCTAAATCTAAAGCTAACTGCCTTCTAATAAGGGAAACTCTATCAAGTAGGGTTCCTCCCTGCTCAGGGTTAACTAAAGGGATTAAACCATAACCTATCTCAAGTTCAATAGGGTCAACCTTAAGTAAAGTCATTACATTTTCCGGCTTACGTTTAAGAATTGCTTCTTTCTCTGCTTTTATCTTTTCTTCTTCCTCGGCTCTCTTCATCGCACTCTTAATAATGTAAGCTATCCCTCCTGTAGAAAGGGTAATCACTAAAAAAGGTAGCTTTGGTAAAGCAGGAATAAATAAAAGTAAAAACAAAAGTATTGCAGAAATAACAAGAGCCTGTGGCTGACTTAAAACTTGAGAAAATATATCCTTACCTAAATTTGACTCTGTGGATACACGGGTAACGATTATTCCTGTTCCTGTGGAAATAAGTAAAGCGGGTATCTGCACACTAATACCTGCACCGATAGTAAGAAGGGTGTATGTCTTTAGAGCTTCTGTTAGAGAGAAACCTTGCTGAAGAACTCCTACGATAAATCCTCCAATTATATTCACAATTATTATGATTATAGCTGCAATTGCATCCCCTCTTATGAATCTCGCTGCACCATCCATTGCTCCATAGAAATCTGCCTCCCGTTCAATTTCTAAACGTCTTCTCTTTGCTTCCTCATCGGTAATTATACCTGCGTTTAAGTCTGCATCTATAGACATCTGTTTGCCAGGCATAGCATCCAAGGTAAATCTTGCTGCTACTTCGGCTACACGCTGAGCACCGTTAGTTATCACTATGAATTGAATTATTACTAAGATAACAAAGATAACCAAACCAACAACATAGTTACCACCTACAACGAACCCACCAAAAGAGTTAATAATATTGCCAGCATCAATACCTTTGGTAAGAATTGCTCTTGAACAAGCAATATTCAATCCTAAACGAAAAAGAGTAAAAACTAAAAGTAAACTGGGATATATAGAAAAATTAACTGATTCTTTAACATACATCGTAACTAAAAGAACTATCAAAGATATACCTATATGAAAAACAAGGAGTATGTCTAATAACCAGCTTGGTAAAGGTAGAAGCAACATCCCTATAACGAGAAGAAGCCCAGCTCCTATGATTAACTCCCCTATCTGGGAAAACCTTTTTGTTAAAATTGTTACCTCAGCCATAAATTCTAAAATTCCTAAATTATAAGCACTAACTTACAAATCCTAAATCAATAAATTATATTATACCCATTTTCTCTTTGCTTTTCCAATCCTAAATAAATAAGCAAGAACTTCTGCTACTGCCTGATATAACTCTATGGGTATAACCGAACCTATCTCTACCATTTTATAGAGAGCCCAAGCCAATGGTTTATTCTCTACTATGGGGATATCAAGCTCCTTAGCTCGGGCAATGATTTTTTCCGCAATGAAACGTTCTCCTTTTGCTACTACTTTGGGAGCCAAGCTCTCTTTAGGGTCATAACGGATAGCTATAGCTAAACGGGTGGGGTTAGTTATAACCACATCCGCTCGTTTAACCTCCTCCATCATCCTCCTGCGTGCTAACTGGCGCTGTAAAGCTCTAATTCTTTGTTTTACTTCTGGTCTACCTTCGTAACGTATTAGTTCTTCTTTCAATTCCTCTCTGGTCATACGCAATGATTTTTCGTATTCCCAACGTTGATAGAAATAATCTACAATAGCTAAAGCTAATAAAGATAAACTCACTTTAAAAATCAAAGAAAAAATAACCTTACCTAAGAAATAAGCTGTAGAATTGGGTTCCATAGAAATTGTATAAACTAACTTAGTTGTTTCGGATCTAATAACTAAATAGCATACCCATACGGTAACAATTATCTTAAGAATAGATTTAATTAACTCTACTAAGGCACGATAAGAAAAAATTCTGCGGAAGCCATCTATAGGATTTATTCTTGTAAGTTGTGGTTTAATTACAAACCAGCTGGTAAGAAAACCAACCTGTAACACATTGCTTAATATAGCTATAACCCCTATAGTTAAACAGAAAGGAATTACTATCATAGCAAACTTTATAATTAAATTTACTCCGTAAGGATAAATGGTATCTAAGGTGAAATCATTAGAAGGGATAAAAGTAAAACTACTATGCATAAATTCTTTAAGAATATAAACCATATACCCGGAAAAAAACCTAAAAAAAATAAATCCTAACAGGAGTATAAAAACAGTATTTACCTCTATACTCTTAACTACCTGACCTCGTTCTCGCGCCTCTCTGCGCCGATGTGGGGTTGCTGGGTATCTTTTTTCTACATCAGGCATAACTAATACAATTTAAATAAATTATCTATACTCGCAAAAATTCTAAAAAATTCTCTGTCCATTATCCAAAGAAAAAGCGGTAAACTCAAAATAAGGAAAATCGTTCCTACGATAACTTTTAAAGGTAAACCTACAATTAAGATATTCATCTGAGGGATAGCCCTGGCAATAACACCATAAGCTATCTCTGATAAAAAAACTGCTCCTACCACAGGAGAGGCAATTTTAAAGGATATAACAAACACCTTAGCTAATACATCGTTAATTAAAAGGGATAACTTTGGTTCAAATCTAAACCCTTCCAGAGGAAAAGCAGAGAAACTAAAAATCAGACTCTTAATAAGCATCTTGTGCCCACCGATAATAAGGAAAACTATCATAGCTAAAATGTAAAGGAACTGCCCAGCAAGAGGGATCTGCACCCTTGACTCAGGGTCCAAAATACTAACTAAACCTAAACCGGTATGGTAATCTATGAATTGCCCAGCAAGTTGCAAACCTGTAAAAATCAAACTCACCACCAACCCAAAAAATATACCGATAGCTAACTCCCTAAACATAAGCATAAAAAGCAACTCTATTCTTTCTAAAGGTTGCGATAAACCTTTAACGAAGGGGAAAATCAATAGAGAAATTAAACCACAGAGAGCAATTTTAACCTCTTTAGGAATATTACGATTACTCAATACAGGCGCGGAAATTATCAGTCCCGATAATCTACTAACAATAAGGATAAAATTCTCTAACTGCGTATAAGTAAAATTAAATAATTGTCCTAAATCTTCCATTATTTAACAAAATTAGGTAAACTAACTATTAGTTTAAAAGTAAAATCTATCAACATTCTTAACATCCAAGGTCCAAAAATAACTATTGCTAAAATTGTCGCCATAATCTTGGGGATAAAAGTTATGGTCATATCTTGAATCTGAGTTACTGCCTGGATAATACTTACCACCAACCCTGTAACTAAAGAAAAAAGTAAAATAGGACCGGCTAACTGTAAATATAATACCAAAGCTTGCCGACCTAAATTAATGACTAACTCTTCACTCATAAAATAAACCTGCTTAATTCAAATTCCCACAAAAATAATCAATGAAAACTATAAACTAAAGAACGAGCAATAAGATGCCAACCATCAACCATAATAAAAAGTAATAGTTTAAAAGGAAAAGATATAACTATAGGAGGAAGAAGTAACATTCCCATAGAAATAAGGATACTGGCTACAACCAGATCAATTATTAAGAAAGGTAGAAAAATAACAAATCCTAACTGAAAAGCAGTTTTTAACTCACTAATGATAAAAGATGGTATCAAAACAGAAGTAGCAACATCCTCTCTTCTGTTAGGTTTAGGGGAATGAGAAAGATTAATGAATAAAGCTAAATCGTTAGGTCTGGTCTGTTTAAACATAAAATCTCTTAGATAATTGATAGTTTTATCCAAGGCAGACTGTTGGGATATTTCGCCTTTAAGATAAGGTTGAAACGCATCCTTATTTATTCCCTCAATTACAGGCGACATAACAAAAAATGTCAAAAACAGAGCTAAAGCAATAAGAATCTGATTAGGAGGTATCTGTTGTGTACCTAAAGCCTGACGCAAGAATGCTAAAACTATAACTATGCGAGTGAAAGCAGTAACTACAATAACTATTGCTGGGGCTAAAGTTAGTATGGTAAGAAGAAGAAGAATCTGTAAAGCAAGTGCTACATCTTTAGGGCTCTCTGTTTCCTTCCACTGAAGAGAGAAATTAGGTAAGCTTATCCCTTGAGAATAAGCTTGATAGGAAAAAGATACTAATATAATAAACAATATAAAAATTTTATATTTTAACTTCATCCCCTCTACCCCGATGTCCACTTCGGGAGTGGACATTAGGTTAATCTTGGTTAATGCCAAATAAACTCCTCAGAGATTTAAAATAGCGGGCTAAGTATCCCCTTATATACTCTTTTTTCTGCATACCTTTCAAATAAACACCAAAAGGCTTGGCTTTCTCCCACTGCTCTTTCTTCTTATTTAAAATATCGTTAATTAAAGAATGGTCTTCTATCTTATCAAGTAAAGATAAACCTTTATCTGATGAAGCTACCACAAGGATATTTTTACCAGCATAAATTAAATAGATTACCCTATTCGGCGCTAAATAAAGGGTATCTAAAAGAAAAATGTTACCCAAACCACCTCTTCCTTCAAATCTCTGTGGTAAACTAATCCTTTTAAGAAAATAAATAGTTACATAAATACATAAGATAATAATTATTAAAGAGAAAATTATTTTAATAGTTGCAGAAAAAAAATTTACCACCTGAATCTTAGAAGGAATAACTTGCGGTAAAGAATACTCCGGCAAAGTATCCTCTTCTCCTACTTTATTAGGGGATAAACTCTGAGAATATAATAAAAAGGTAGTTAAAAAAAAGAATAGGATAAAAATAGGTATTGAAAATTTTGAAACTTTATATCCTCTCATTTGGTTTGGTAATGCTTACTATTCTTACGCCAAAATTCTCATCTATAACTACCACTTCTCCTTTAGCTAACAGTTTATTATTCACTTTTATATCCACAGGCTCACCAGCCAATTTATCCAACTCTATAATCGAACCAATACCTAACTCTAATATGTCTTTTATAGTCATCTTACTTCTACCTAACTCTACGGAGAGTTGTAGGGGTGTATCTAAAAGTAAAGATATATCCTTTGTGCTTTTCTCTCCACTCTCAGGAGTAAGTTTTGATGGACTCCATTTACCAATCTTACCACCCTGTGGGGTAAGTCTATTTATAGCCAAGCTAACTATCTCTTTAGCAAAGTTACTGGATATTACCTCGTAGAAATTATCTTCAAAAAAACCCTCTATCCCTAAACTGAATTCACTAATGAACAGGTCTTTATCTAAAGAAATATCCTTTAAAGAGTCTAAAGGTAAACCCTGTTTATAATCTTGTAAACTAAAAGTGAATTTTTCTCCTAAAATTTGTTCTAAACCCAAACCATACGCTTCCAAAACTTTCTTCCATCCTCCTACAAAAATCTCTATCTGTTGAGGTGATAAATTCTCCCCTATGCTTACAGGTCTACGGGATAATAGTAACTCGCTTAAAAGAAAAACTAACCTCTTAGGAAGAATAAATAGTCCACTCTTATTATTATCCTGGTTTACCAAATATTTCAAACATAAAAACTCCTGCTGAAATTTAGTAGATAGATTATTCAAAGAGTATATTCCTGCTTCTTTAAAAAAGATATGTGCATTCCTACCAATAAGTGTAGAGAAAAATTTAGATATCTTCTTACCTATCTCTACGTTAATATTCTTCAATATTTCCAAATCCTTCTGAGTTAAATTGCCATTCATTACTACCCTCCTCGTTTACTCTTTATCAAATCCTCTTAACCTCTGTCTTTGCACAACTAATACCACCCTTCTATTCTTTGCTCTTCCCTCATCGGTATCATTACCTGCTACTGGTCTATACTCACCATAACCAGAAGCAGATACCCTTTGAGGGTCTATACCCTGTTTCTCTATCAAATACTTAAGCACATTAACCGCTCTTGCTACGGATAACTCCCAGTTAGAAGGAAAATCTTTTGTGCGAATAGGAATATTATCCGTATGACCTTCTATGGCAATATTGTTAGGTAGATACTTAAGTTTTTCACAGATAACCTCAAGCACAGGTAAAGCTTCGGGCAAAATCCTTGCCTCCCCACTATGAAACATAAGGCTCTCTGTAAGAGAAATAATAAGACCCTGCTCAAGTATCTCCATACCAATCATACTCTCTAAATTCTTCTCTTTAGCATAATCAGCTAACTCAAGCATTACCCTCCGCAATTGTTCCTCATCCAATATCACGGGAGGCTTTTTCATCTTTCTAAAGTAACTACTGAATTTAACTATATTTATATCAGACAAGGAAAAAAGAAGAATAAAAAATACTAAAACTTGTGTCACTATATCCGAGTAAGTGAGCATCCAAGGAGGAGAGGATTTACCTAATTGGAAAGCTTTCTTTCTCATTTCTTCTTTTTCTTTGGTTCTTTGGCTATTTCTCTTGGTGATTGAGCTTTCTTCCTTTCCAATTCTCTTACCCGAGGGGCTAAGTAAGCGTAAAGTTTCTCTCTTATCATTCGGGGAGCTTCTCCTGCATGTAAAGATAAAATACCTTCAATACATACCTCTTTAACTAAACGTTCCTCATCATCCCTTACACGTAATTTCCCAGCAATTGGTAAAAAAACAAGGTAAGAAGCTAATGCACCATAAAGAGTAGTAATAATTGCTAATGCCATACCTGGACCAACCTTTTTGGGGTCCTCAAGATTATTAAGCATCAATATTAAACCTATAAGTGTTCCTATCATACCAAAAGCAGGAGCATAGGTTCCCATAGAATTAAATATCTCCTGTCCTAAAGCATGACGCTCACTTAAAAAATCTAATTGCTTAGTTAAATTATCCTTTATCGCATCCCTACTCACCCCATCGATAACACTCTGAAGACCTCTCTTTAAAAAATCATCTTTTATGGTAGAAATCTCTGACTCTAACGCTAAGAAACCTTCCCGGCGCGCTTTTTCAGCAAGAGCAACTATCTTTTCTACTGTATCGTAAGGATTAAGAGGTTTGGCAAAGAATACTTTACTTGCGACCTTTAATACTTTCATTACGTGAGTGAAGGGAAAGTTTATAAAAGTAGCTGCGATTGCTCCTCCAAAAGTAATCATTGCTGAAGGTATACTTATAAAGAGATTTAGATCTTTTTTTATGGCAAGAACAATTAGAGATATACCTGCCACTATCCCTAAAAAACTGGCAATATCCATTGCTCCCCCTTTAGGTTAGTGCATTAAAAGCTAAATTTAGATAAAATTATTCTTTCTCTATAATAGGCTTATTTATTTTTTTACGATACTCTATTATCTTATCAATCACCTCATCAACTGTCTCCTTAACCACAATCTTATCGCCATTAGTAAGGGTCAAAACCGTGTTAGGTTGAGCCTTTATATAGCTAATCAGCTCTGCATTAACCACTACCATCTCTCCATTCATCTGAAAAAGCTTAATCATCTTATCTCACCCTTCCGATGTCCACTTCGGGAGTGGACATCGGTTAGAGAAGGATTATCTCTTTAGATTTATTGCCTCCTGGAGTATCTCATCAGATGTAGTTATGCTACGCGAGTTAACCTGAAAACCTCTCTGAGAAGTAATCATATCTACAAATTCCTGAGCAATATCCACATTGGACATCTCTAATGTTCCAGGAGAAATTGACCCTCGTCCACCTGTGCCTGCTGGACCTATTTGAGCTACCCCGGAATTTGCCGTCTCAGAGAACATATTCTCACCATCTCTCAATAACCCTGCATAGTTGGTAAAATGTGCTAAAGCTACTTGAGCTAAATTCTGGGTAAGACCATTAGTGTAAATACCAGTAATTACACCTGATGTTCCTACAGTAAAGGTAGTTAAAAAACCTGCTTCGTAACCATCTTGACGAGAAGCAATAACAGTATTTGTAGAAGCATACTGGGTAACAGAATTGAAGTCAAGAGAATTAATTACTAAAGGTGTTGCTGCCGGAGGAACATTTAAGGTAACAGCATTTGTTATGGAGGAGTTGGATAATGAACCACTACTGGTAAAAAGTAAACTCCCTGAACCACTACTAACATCATCTCCTGTAACACGCCAACTCCATAAATTATTACCGTTACCTGTAGTAGGGTCATAGTTACTATGAGTAAATATAAAGGTAACAGCGTGTGTATTTCCTAAGGAATCATAAACATTAATGGAGGTAGTGGCTGTTGGTGCTTGAGAGTAACTACCACCAATATCTACATCCGATGTATCCGGCCCAACCACAGTAATATCATCAAGTGCTCCATCAAGAACATCCAAACTATCCAGTAAGTTTATGGTCACAGAACCTCCTGCAGTAATATTAACTGTATCCTGAGAACCTCCTGCACCAAAACTTAAATCATCGTAAACGACCTCACCAATCACTCCACTACCCAAAGGATGTGTTCCATCGTTATCAACATTTATAGTGTAAGTTAGTGTATCTGTTCCTGTAGATGCCCAAGTTCCTCCACTAATCGTTCCTGTAACTTCCCATTCGTTAAAATTACCTGTGGGAGTAAACCTCCAGGTAATAGAGGCAGTATTACCTGTACCACTATCGGTTACTACCATACTACTACTATTAAAAGCAATTTTCCCTGTAGTGCGGGAATCTAAGTTGTTACTAAAAGTTATCTTTGTAGTAGCATTAGGAGGGATTGTGCTACCCGTAGGTATAGAAATATTGCTTACGAGGTCGCTTGTATTTATCTCCCCGGCACTGTTAGCTTGCCATCCTTGAACAAAATAACCGTTAGAGACATTTACTAAATTCCCATTAGCATCTAAAACAAATGTTCCTGCTCGGCTATAGTGAATTACTCCATCAGCATCTCTAAGAATAAACATCCCATTACCTTGAATTGCCATATCCGTGTTTACTCCTGTAAGCTGTAAGTTCCCTTGAGTAAAAATTGTATCTATACTGGCCACACTCATCCCCAAACCTACTTGTATAGGATTAGTTCCTCCTAAGGTATCGGTAGGAGGACTAGCTCCCCGCACAACCTGGCTTAAAATGTCCTGAAAGTTCACTCTTCCTCGCTTAAATCCTGTAGTATTGATGTTAGCAATATTATTTGCCACTACATCCATACGCACCTGATGGTTCCTTAATCCTGATATTCCTGTAAACATTGACCTTAACATAGGTATTCGCCTCCTTTCTTTTAAGAGGCCTCCCTAAAAGGGTCCAGCCTCCCATAAGTTTATACGATTATAGCACTATCTATATTGGTAAATACGTTCTCTTTAATGTGATTACCATCAATTGCTGTAATAACAGTTTTATTCTTTATACTCACAATCAATGCTAAATCTTGCATAAGGATAAGCGATGAACGTGCACCTTTCTTATCTGCCATATTAACTGCTTGCTTAAGTTTCTCTAATTTCGTCTCATCTAAAACTATCTCTCTACGCTGAATCCTTTCTAAAGCGTGTCCAGAAAATTTCAGTCCTCCTACCTTTTCTTCTAAAATCGCTTTAAAACTTAACCCTTGAAAGGAAGAGGTTTTTTCTTTAGGTATAACCCTATTAAGGTTAATGCCTTGAACTGGTTCATTTTTAATTGGTCTAATATCTGCCATAACTACCTCACCTTTACAATACTATTAAGAGCTACTTCTAAATATTTTTTATTTGCTTCTATCAACAAAATAATTTCCCCATTACTAACCCTTACCTCTTTAACTTTACCCTCTACTATACCGTCATCCCTCAAAGCTTCTACCTCTCTTCCTAAAAGGTTACTGGAGTAAGAGAGCATCTGCAGAGAACTTAAAGACTCCATCGTGCGATTAAGATTAATCAATTCCTCTAAAGAATTAAACTGGGCTAACTGAGCGATAAAATCCTCATTCTTAACAGGTTCTAAAGGGTTCTGCATCTTTAATTGAAGGATTAACAATTGAAGAAAATCTTCTTTACCTAACGACTCTTTCCCTTCTCGTCTAAAGGCAAAATTTATAGGTGCACTATTTACACTATTCACTAACATACACTCACCTCCTTTCTTAGTTAAATTATGCTAAACAGTTTATCCTATCTTTATCTAAGGATAGTATTTCCCAACTATAATTATCTATCCCTAAAGAGGAATAATCTCCCTCAAAAAATACTCCCTTCACTTCCCCTTTAGATAAACTTTTAGGCTCAAAAAATCTATAAGATTGATTATTCTCTCCAAAGGTAAACTGCGGATTAACTTCAACATTAAAGTTATGAAGAATTAAACCTTTATCTTCTATTGCCTGTTTCAACTCAGAAAAATAGCTATTTATCAGTTCTTGAGTTTGGTTTTGGCTAACTACAATATTTAACGTTAGTTTGTCATCAGCTAACTCTAATTTTAAGTGAAGTTGACCTAAATTATCCTGCTTAAGCTCAATAAACGTCTGCCAATCTTTATTAAATTTGTTTTGAAAAGTTATTCTTTCTACTGTTTCTTTTATCAAATTTAAAAACTGCCACTTAATCTCTAAATTATCTTTTTGTGGTAACTCTTCTATAGGGTTTAAAGGGGAAGAAAAGTTAAAGGTTACATTTTTAAAAGAACTATCTTTTGAATCAAAAAGTTCCTCTATATAATCGCTAAATTTATCTACCTCAATATTATGGAAAGGTGAAGGTAAATATCTTTCCTCAAGCAAGTTTAAATTTTGTTTAATAGGTTGTTTATCATTGGTAACCAATTCTTTGGGCAAGAATTTAAAACCTTCTTCTAACTTATTCCAAGAGGTAATATCCTGAGATAAATTGGGTAAATTACTATCATAATATAAATTACTTTTTAACGGTATCTCTTTATTGGCAGTGTTTACCTGAGTGATTAAATCTAATAACTGGGAAGTATCCTTAACATCAACTATCTTCTGTAACAAATATAATTTATTCTCCTCCTCACAAGAGGATATAAATTCTAACAACTTATCCACCAGCTCTATCTTTTGGGATTGTGAGAAACCTTCCTTTTCCATAAAAAAGTTTAATTTTAAGATAACCGTATAAAATAAAGGATTATTAATAAAAGCTCCTAATTGAGGAGAATCCAAAAGTTTCTTATTAAATAGGGCTTCTATATCTTTTAAAAATAATCCCTCTATATCTTTACTCGCATAATCTTTTGAAAAAACCGATAAATTATCAGAGAGATTTAAATTTTCTCCCAAAAAGAAAGGTATTAAACTTTCCATTTCTCTTCCTTAGAATAATTGATTGTCCCTATCTCATCTAAAATTTTTCTTTCCCAACTATCTACTGTTTCTTTAAATTTTTTAAACTGATTATCTTTTAATTTCTCCATTATCTTTTTTTCTTTAGAAGCATCTATTAACTCTTCTCTTTTCTTCTCTGTCTCTTCAATGAGTTTCTTTATATTTTCTATTTGAGAGATAATTTTTTCTCTCAACTTTTCTAAATAATCGGTATAACGAATTAACTCTTCTATATCAATGGGTTTATGGTTATGCGTCTGTAATACACTTATCTCCTCTCTCATCCTACAATCTTTCTCTTTTAATTCTTTAAGAAACTGCTCTTCTCTAAGAAGTAACTCTTTAAGCATAGCCAATTCTCTTTGTCTTTCTTCCTCTTTCTTTTTCCTTAACTCTAAAACTTTCTCTAAACGAAACTTAAACTCAGGCATAATTTTATATCTCTGGTTATAAGTTATTGTTTAAAATTCAATTATTAAACATATTTATCAATCCCTCTACGGTAGAAGAAAATTGAGCTTTCTCCTCTATCTTCTGTCTTAAAAATTCATTTACTTTAGGTAACATCTCTAAGGCATAATCAATCTTAGGGTTACTACCCTTAACGTATGCTCCAATATTAACCAAATCCTCAGCGCCTTTATAGGTAACAAGAACCTCTCTCAATTTAGAAGCACACTCGTAATGTTTCTCCTCTACAACATCTATCATCAACCTACTTATACTTGCTAAAATATCTATCGGAGGATAATGACCTGAGGAAGCTAATTGCCGAGAGAGAACTATATGGCCATCCAATATGCTTCTCACAGTATCCGCTACTGGTTCATTCATATCATCTGCTTCTACAAGCACAGTGTATATACCCGTGATCGTGCCTTTATCAGAAGTGCCACTACGCTCCAAAAGTTTAGGTAAAAGAGCAAATACCGAAGGTGTATAACCTTTAGTTGCTGGTGGCTCACCGATAGCTAAACCTACCTCCCTCTGTGCCATAGCAAAACGGGTTACCGAATCCATCATAAACATTACATCTAACCCCTGGTCACGAAAATACTCGGCAATAGCAGTAGCAATCTCTGCTCCCTTTATCCTTACAAGTGCTGGTTGATCAGAAGTAGAAACTACTACTACCGAACGTTTCAACCCTTCCTCGCCTAAATCTTTTTCTATAAAATCGCGCACCTCCCTACCTCGCTCGCCAATAAGAGCAATTACATTAACATCTGCACTACTGTAACGAGCAATCATCCCTAACAACACACTCTTACCTATACCGCTTCCTGAAAAGATACCAATTCTCTGTCCCTTTCCTAAAGTTAAAAGTCCATCTATACTTCTTACTCCTGTAGCTAAAACTTCTTTTATTCTCGAACGAGAAAGAGGATGAGGAGGGGTCTTGCGCACAGGATACATCTCTTCGCTAATTATGGGTAAACCCCCATCGATAGGATTACCTAAACCATCAAGTATCCTGCCTAATAGTTGCTTACCCACCTTTACTCCTAATCCGTGTCCAGTAGCAACAACTTCACTTTTAGGTTCAATATGCACCATCTCTCCCAAGGGCATAAGAAGAACCTTTTTTTCTCTAAATCCTACCACTTCTGCTTTTACAGGAACACTCATCTTTTTAGAATATACATAACAGAGTTCTCCTATGGCAACCGCCGGCCCATCAGACTCTATAACTAAACCAACAACTTGTGTTACTCTACCATTTAGTTTTACAGGATCAACTGATTCTAATATTCTATTGTATTTCTCTAAATTTATCTCCTGCTCAATACTCATCATCGTTACTAAACTCTCCTGTTAAATTCTTTCTAATTTCAGAAAATTGTTTCTCTATCCTTAAATCAATACTACCACCTTCTGTTTCTATTATGCAACTACCTTTACTTATAGTAGGGTCAGCAATTATATCAAAATAACCTTCTACCTGGGGAGAAGAAAATAACCCTCCTCGATAATCGTAAACGATAGGTAATTGTTCGGGATTAACTCTTACCTTAATATTGGTTTTTTCTAATACTCTTGAGAGCCCCTCTTTAACCATAGCTATCACTACCTCTTTATTCTTCTCGCTCTCTTGTTTAATTATCTTTTTAGCAATACTTAAAGAAAGTTTTACTAAAGAACTCTCTGTTTTCTTCACTATCTCATTATAAGATTGACGAATGATTTCTAATAAACTCCTTAATTTTACTATTTCTTTTTCCCATAGCTCCTTATACTTAGCTTCTGCTTGACGCTCAGCTTCTTTTTTTGCCTCTTCCAAAGCTTGTTTAAAAGCATCTGTCTTTATCTTTTGTGCCTCAACGTTTGCTTGCTCAATTATCTTTTTTACTGATTCCTCTGCTTCTTTAATAATTTCTTTTTTTAAAGTTTCCTCTTCTAACTTTTTATCTGAATAATCTAACTTCTTATCTGTTAAATCAATCTCTTTATCCTGAGAATTATCAATTTTGCCTAAAAAATCCTCCCAATATAACTCCCTTAGAGAAGCTTTCTGCCATATATTCCCTTTCTTTATAATGCCCATTATACGAACTCTTCTTCTTCTCCTTTACGAGGGATAACTACTTCTCCTGTCGCCTCTAATTTTCTTACAATATTGATTATTTTCTGCTGTGCTTCCTCTACCTGACGCAGTCTTACTGGACCTAAATACTGTAACTCTTCCTTACATATCTCCCTTACCCTTTCCGAAAGATTATTAAAAATTTTTTCCTTTAATTTCTCTTCGGACATCTTTAATGCTAAAGTTAAATCTCGCATATCAACTTGTCTTAAAACTTTCTGTAAAGATACATCATCTAAAGAAACCAAATCTTCAAAAAGGAACATATTCTTTCTGACTTCCTCGGCTAATTCAGAATCAACACTCTTAAGGTGATCTAACACACCTTTCTCTATCTGGTGAGGGGCAGCATTAAGGATATTAGCTAAATTCTTTATCCCTGTGCCCTCAAAAGAAATTATCTGAGATACACTTTTCTCTTTACTTGCCATTACTCTTTCCAATGCTCTATGTGTATTATCTATGACTTCACGATGAACTTCTTTGAGAGAAACCATTTTCACTGCTATCTGTTTTCTCAACTCCTCCGTAAACTGAGAGAAAACAGCTGATGCCTGGGTAGGAGTAAGATAAGATAAAACCAGAGCAATTACTTGAGGGTCTTCGGCGCTGAGAAAATCAGCTATCTGAGAAGCGGAAGCATTCTCCAAAAATGAGAAAGGTTGAACATCAGAAAGATGTCTTATAATCCCCATAGTTTTAGATGGTCCTAAAGCTCTCTCTAAAACCTCTTTTAAATACTCCATACCTCCCTCTGCGCTGGCTAAAGAAAGAAGTTTCTCATAGAACTCAAGAATAATCTCATTAAGAAGGATTTTATCTACTGTCTCTAAATGGGCTATCTCTTTAGAAATAAGCTCTATCTCCCGTTCATCTAAATACTTAAATACCTGAGCGGCAACATCTATACCCAAAGCAACTAAAAGAATCGCTACTTTCTTATAGTTATCTATCGCAACTTCCGGCATAACTATCCCCCACTAACCATTGTTTTTATAACCTTTGCTATCTTTTCCGGCTCACTACGAGCAATCTCTCTTATTTCATTCTTAAGGTCCTCCCTTTCTTTTTCCGAAAGAATTTCTTCTTTAACTTTTGGTTCTGTAGGAGGGGGAGAAACAGTCTCAGGTGGTGAGATTACTTTTTCCTGTGTCTCTTTTATTTTTAAAGTAGCTGTTCTAACTATGTGAGCGTGTCTAATCATAGAAAGAGTGAAAAGAAAAATTATCAAACATACAAATCCAATAACTACTGATTTAATAATGTTATTCTTTAACTCTATCTTAGCTAATCTTTCATACTCTTTCTTCTCCTCTTCTATATAAGACTTATCAAAACGAAAACTCTCTACTACTATCTCATCTCCTCTGGCTTCCTGTAATCCCACCCCAGACGCTACTACTTGGCGAATCGTCTCTAACATTTGTAGAGGATAATCACCATCTAATAGCACGGAAATAGAGAATCGTTCAATCTTACCAGGTACAGAAAGAATATGAGATATACTTTTATTAATCTCATAGTTAATCACCGTATCATCCTTAGTATAATCCGAACCTTGAGAAACAGCACTACTCTGAGCATAGCCGGGTATACCATAAACATTACTTTCCACTCCGGGAACACCTTCGGCAGATGTGCCTGAACCTTTAAAAGATTCTGTTCTTTTCTGTTCACTTCTTACTATACCTTTTTTACCTTCTACTATAGGTGAGTATTCCTCTTTAGTTGTCTCTTGACGACTTAAATCGAGTTCAACGTTAGCTTTTACAGCCACCTTACCAGGACCTACAATTTTTTCTAACAGCAATCTTACCTCTTCCTGAATATCCTTCTCTATTTTTCTTTTCAACTGAAAAGCTTCACTTACCGACCCAGCAAAAGAAACCCCCTCTTCTAACACATCGGAAAGGATATTACCTCTTGTATCTATTATAGATATATTCTCTGATTTTAGACCTTCTACACTTGTTTTTACTAAATTTAAAATTGCTCTTACCTGAGATTTATTTAAACTTGCTCCTTGTGCCATCTTTATAAGTACACTTGCCGATGGTTCTTTTTCTTTTTCAATAAACAACTCCTCTCGGGGAAAAACTAAATGCACTCTTACTCCTTCTACCCCTGATATTTGCCTAATCGTTCTTTCTAATTCTCCCTGAAGCGCTCGTTGAAAATTCAGCTTTTGGGTAAACTCGGTCATACCAAAAAAACTCTTATCAAAAATCTCAAAACCAACTCCACCACCCTGAGGTAAACCCTCTCCTGCTAATGCTATTCTTAACTCGTAAACATTGCGACGAGGAACAAGAATAGTATCTCCATTATGGGTAAATCTATAGGGGACCTTTGTGTCTTTTAATTTATTCACGATTACCGAAGCATCTTGAGGAGAAAGATTAGAGAATAACACAGCATACTCTGGTTTAGTAGCCCAAAAAGTAATAGTTACTAAAGAAGCTATTATTAACCCAGAAAGAAAAACTACTAGTATTTTTTGAGGAGAAGATAAACTCTGCCAATATTTTTGGAATTGTGACTGGAGTTGTAATAAAAAATTACCCATAAATTAATTTCCTTAAGCCTCTATTTTTTATACGCTTTCGCATTTTTGCTTACAATTTTAAAATTATATCTGCATTCGCATAATCTCCTGATAAGCTTCTATTAATTTATTATGTATCTGTACAGCTAAACGAAATTCTAAATTAACTTTTTCTACAGTAATTAATACATCGTGTAATTCTACTTTTCCTAAAAGGTAATCTTTAACTGCTTTATCTGCTTGAGAAAAATCATTATTAATTTTATTAATACTATCTTTAAGTATATCCCAAAAAGAAACATTAGAAGAATCTTTATTAAGAATCTCTTTACGAGCGAGCTCGTATACTTCTTTCAACGATAAGGAAGAAACAACAGTATCTATTCTATTCACCATAATAAAACCTCCTCGTTAAACCCTTATAATATCCAAAGCTCTCAAAAACATAGAACGAGACAAGTTAAGAACATTAATATTTGCCTCGTAAGCGCGGGTGGCAGAAATCATATCCGTCATTTCACTAACGATATTAATATTAGGCAGAGCTACATAACCATTCTCATCAGCATCAGGATGATCAGGTTGATAAACTAAAAGGGGAGGTTCTTTACTATTGTATATTCCTACCACTCTTACCCCTCCTACGGACACATCCTGAGAAAATGGAGAACTAATCAATCCTCTTAACTTCTCTTGAAAGACAACTATTTTCTTTTTGTAAGGTCCACCTTCAGGTGTGCGTGTAGTATTTACATTGGCGATATTAGAAGAAATAACATCCATCCTCAATCTTTGAGCGGTGAGTCCAGAAGCAATTATATCAAATCCTAAAAAATTCATTTTCACCTCCTGCCTTCCTCAATAGCATATCTTAAAATAAAGAACTCATTATTAAGTAAATTAACTATAGAGTTATACATAAGGGAATTTTTGTTAATTTCCACCATCTCTCTTTCTATATCTACGTTATTACCATCCTTGCGATAAGAAGAAGTAAAATCTTTAATTACAGGAAAAGTAATCTGGGAAGTTTCTTTAATAGAAAGGTGTTTAGAATGTGTCTTAACCGGGCTGATTTGTAAATCACTTTTATTCTTTTCTCCAATAATTCTTTTTAAAGTTTGGTTAAAATCTACATCCGAACGTTTAAATTGAGGAGTATCAACATTAGCAATATTATTAGATAAAACTCTATGCCTTAAAGATGTTCCTTGTAAACTCTTTCCTAATATTTCCAGAATTTGATTTTGAGGAAAAATATCTCCCATAAAAATAAAGAGCAACTCTCTTAACGAGTTGCTCTCTTAACAAAAAAAATACTTCTTTTTTTATCCTGCCTCTGTCGTTCGGCAGAAGAAACACTTCCGCACTGCGGTCCAGCCATTAATTCTCCTTTTTTATCTAATTTAGATATACAACATAATTTTAAATTTGTCAAGTCCAAAATCACCCCTTGTTAATTATTAATTATTGACTCATAAACAAAACATCTTTTCCCCGAGCTATTTATAGAGTTTTTCTTTCTAACTAACTTTAGCTTACTTAAATTACCTAAACGCATACTTGCTGTATTAAGGGCTAAATTCATACGTGAAGATAATTCAGGAGAAGAGAGTTTACCTTCCTCCATAATTGTCTTTAATGTCTGTAAAAGATAGTTATCCAAAGAACCTAAAACCGTCCAGCTATTTCCCTCCACAACTAAAACAGCTAAATCTTTTTTTTCTAAAACTATGTTAATATTTTCTTTATGATGGGGAGAAAGATTCTTAAAAATAACAAACTTATCACCATAATCACTATGCTGAAGATTAAGAATCAGCCGAGCAAAAATTTCATCAGCGCAGGAATAATCAATTGCTCCTATCTCTAAAAAATCAATTACCACCACACAACCTTCTTTGGTTTTCCTTATCTCTTCCTCTAACTTTAAAAATACACTTCTTCCAATCTCGCGAGTGAAAAGATCAGTATATTTACCCTCTGTAGCTAACTTAGCTATATTTTTAAGTTTAATTTCATATGTTTCCATACTTCAATTATTTCAATTGAAGTATATCATCAATAAAAAATTTGTCAACTATTTTTTCTCGTGTTAATGCAAGATAAAAATGTCATCTTTTTTGCAAAATAGAAATGTCATCTTTTTGAAAGAAATTCTTCTAA
>JAMWBQ010000090.1 GCA_023819315.1 Candidatus Omnitrophota bacterium | reverse complement strand
TGTTTCTAATAAGAAAGAATCCAAAGAAGATATAAAAGATAGGGGTAGGGAAAAGAAAGATAAAGGTAAGATAAGGAAAAAGCATCCCCAAGTGCGACGTTTGTCTACCACGGCTGTGGTAAGGAGAATGAAATTAGGAGAAAAAGGTATAAGTTGTGCTATAGATCATTTTGGAGAAGATGGTCCGGAGAGTTTCTCTGAAGGAAATATGGTCTATATGAATAGAGACCACCTTCTTTTTAAAAAAGCTTCCCAGGATAAAGAACTATTTGAATTCTATTTAGTGCGAATATTATCTCAAGAGATAGCTCTTATGAAAACAAAATCTGCCAAAGAGGCTTTTCTTATTCAGTCTAAACTTATTAAGGATGCATACCAATTGAAATAAAATATAAGTTGAATTTTAGTTAAACAAGAATATAATAACTAAACTATGGATAATGCAATACTGTTGATTTCTTGTCCTGATAGAAAAGGTATTATTGCCAAGGTAACAAATTTTATTTACGAAAACGCTGGCAATATAGAACATGCCGACCAACATATAGATAGCCAAACTAATACCTTTTTTATGCGTATAGAGTGGGCATTGAAAGATTTTAAGATAGATAAAGATAATATTGCAAAATCTTTTTCTCATATAGCGGAAGAGTTTAGTATGGAGTGGAAGTTATATTTTACAGATAAGATACAAAGAGTAGCTATTTTTGTTTCTAAACGGCTTCACTGCCTTTACGATTTACTTTTGAGACATAGAGCTAAACAGTTTAATTGCGAAATACCTCTAATTGTAAGTAATCATCTTGTAGCTAAAGAGATAGCTGATAGCTTTAATATTAGATATTTCTACTTCCCTGTTACTAAAGAAACCAAGATTGAGCAGGAGATAAAGCAGATTTCTCTTATGAGGGATGAGGGTATAGACTTAATAGTATTGGCAAGATATACTCAGATTCTTTCTCCTCAGTTTGTTAATGTTTTTCCTAATCGCATTATAAATATTCACCACTCTTTTTTGCCCGCATTTGTAGGGAGTAAACCTTATCATCAAGCTTATCGTAAAGGAGTTAAAATTATTGGAGCAACAAGTCATTATGCAACAGAGGAGTTAGATGCTGGGCCTATTATTGAGCAAGATATAGTGAGGATAAGCCATAGGAACTCTTTACAAGATTTAATAAGAGAGGGGGAAGATTTAGAGAAGGTAGTTTTGAGTAGGGCTGTGCGTTTCCATTTGGAGAGAAAGATTCTTGTTTACAACAATAAGACGGTTATTTTTGATTAAGAGGGAAGATGAAAGAGATTATCCTTGTGGGAGATAGAATATTGGTTGAACCTGCTGAGGATGAAGAACGCACGGATACAGGTCTTTATCTTCCTCAGGGAGTAAAAGAAAAAGAAAAAGTTAATATGGGTAGGGTAATAAAAACCGGTCCGGGGTATCCTGTTCCTGACCCAACTATTTTAGACCAAGAACCTTGGTTAAAAGCTTCCAAAGATAAATATTTCCCCTTACAAGCTAAAGAGGGAGATTATTGTATTTTCTTACGTGATCAGGGTGTGGATATAGAGTATGAAAAGAAAAGATACGTGGTTGTTCCCCAGTCAGCAATCTTACTTCTCATAAGGGATATAGGAGAAGATAAGATACCTGAATTTTAAACTTTCCTCTTACTAACATAAGAAAAATATTTTAATCTGAGATGTTAAAGGAAATTTTATCGGTAAAAGATATATCTAAAAGATTTAATGACATATTAGCTTTAGATGGTATAAGTTTTATTGTATCTTCCGATGAGATTGTAGGGCTGTTAGGACCTAATGGAGCAGGGAAAAGTACCACTATAAATATACTCTTAGGATTACTTAAACCTGATAGAGGAGAATTTTGGGTAGATAGTTTGAGTATGCATAATGATAGAGAAGAGGTGCTGCAAAGAATGAATTTTTTTGCCCATTATGCTCCTTTGCCTGGTAATCTAACAGTCTTTCAAAATCTTTATATTTTCTCTATTGTTTATGGAATTAGAAATAAATTAGAAGTTATAGACACCTTACTTAGACAATTTGATTTAGAAAAGTATCGTAATACTAAAACAGGCTTGCTATCTTCGGGAGAGCAGACGAGGTTAGGTTTAGCTAAAGCTATGCTCAATTCTCCAAAACTTCTTCTTTTAGATGAACCCACAGCTTCTTTGGATCCTTCAAGAGCAAAAGAGATTAGAGGTGTTATAAAAAGTTTTGTTAGAGAGAATAGGTGTGGTGTTTTATGGACATCTCATAATATGTATGAAGTAGAAGATGTATGCGATAGAGTAATTTTTCTTTTCCGTGGAAGAATTTTGATAGAAGGTAATCCTAAAGATTTACTTTATAGATGGGAGAAAAGTAATTTGGAAGAACTATTTATTTCTTTGGTAAACGAGCCAATTTATTTTAAAGGAGAACTATGAATTTAGTTCGTAGTTGGGCAATCGTTTTGAGACAGTTATATCTTATGCGTTGTAATTATTCACGAGTAATTTCTATATTTATCTGGGTATTCGTAGATATATTGCTCTGGGGTTTTCTTACAAAATATCTTATTACTTTGACTCATAAAGGTATAAATTTTACATCGTTAATATTAGGAGCGGTGCTATTATGGGATTTCTTTTCTCGAATAATGCACGGTATTACTATGGCATTTTTTGAGGATGTTTGGGCAAGAAATTTTATCAATCTATTCTCTACACCAATTACTGTAGGTGAATATCTATTAGGTCTTATATTATCCAGCACTTTGATAGGTTCATTTGCTTTTACTATTATGCTTTTAGTAGCGATGATAATTTTTGGTTTCTCTTTTTTAGCTTATGGTATTACGATTATACCATTTTTATTAATTCTTCTTATTTTTGGGATAAGCTTAGGTATAATTTCAGTTTCTTTAGTATTAAGATTAGGTCCATCAGCAGAGTGGATTATTTGGCCAATACCGGCTATTTTATCACCATTCGTAGGTGTATTTTATCCAATATCAGTCCTTCCTACTTGGCTACAGATTCTTTCTAAATCTTTACCACCTTCTTATGTGTTTGAAGCATTAAGGAGTATTTTGTTTTACAAGGTGTTTTCTATAGGTGACCTTTTGGTAGGAGGTGTTTTAGTATTAATATATTTAGGTAGTTCTTCGGCAATATTTTTAAGAACATTTAATTACTGTATTAGGAGAGGTATTCTTTATAAATTTAATGCGGAAAATATAACTTAAGAGAACATTTCATTTATATAAACACTTATTTTTAAACTATTTCTATTTTTTAAAAATCCTTACTTTTTATGTTGCATTAACAAAAATTCACAAAAAACTTGACAGTTAAATTTTAGGTGTTACAATTTTTAAAATTGTAATACAAATAAAAAATTAAGGTAATATTTATGAGAGAGTTGGTTAGATTCGGAGTTTCTATAGATAAGGGTTTGTCAGATAAGTTTGATGCACTTATTAAAAAGAAGGGTTATTCTAATCGTTCTGAGGCTATAAGAGATTTAATACGTGAATATTTAGTGAAGAAGGAATGGGAAGGAGAAGATGAGGTAGTAGGGGCTATTACCCTTATTTACGATCATCATAGGAGAGAGATACTTGATAAACTTACAGATATTCAACACTCCTTTATTCATTTAATTGTTTCTTCACAACATGTTCATCTTGATCATCATAACTGTTTAGAAATCGTGGCGGTTAAAGGTTTACCCAAGAGTGTGTGTGATTTAGCAGATAAATTGAAAGCAGTGAAGGGAGTTAAGCATAGTACTCTGAGTATGTCTACTACAGGTAAGCAAATTGTTTAATCTCTATTATTTTTTTAATATTTAGTAGCACGATTTTTAAATTAGTAACATAAAAAAGGAGGGGTTTATGAAGCTTTTAAAGTGTTTTTTGTTAACTATTTTATTATCTACAGGCGGTTTAGTTTTTGGTGAAGAAATGGATATTAAGGAAGTTATTAATAATCTTCAAAAACGTATAGAAATCTTAGAAAAGAAGGTTAGTGGAACAACAAGTTACATAGAATCACAGGAAAGGATTTTAAGATTACAAGAAGAAAAAATAAAGGATTACGAATCCAAGTTATTGGATTTAGGATACAGTTCAAAGGGATTTCAGGCTAAAGAAATTATTCAAGGTTTAGAGATTGGAGCGTCGGCTACAATGGTTGTGCAGGGAACGAATAACGTTAATAGGTTTGATGAGGTAGATAAGAAAAGAAGACAGACGGATGCCTCTTACTCTTTGGATATAACTCTTAGTAAAGATTTTCCTGAACAGAACGGTAAATTATTCTTACATCTTGAATCAGGGGAGGGAGAAGGTTTAGAAGATAATTTGACTCTTTATAGCAATGTTAATTACGATGCCAATAACGAAAATAATGTAAGTCTAACAGAATTATGGTATGAACAAGCTTTTTGGGAAGATAGATTAATTGTTAATTTTGGTAAGTTAGATCCCACCGCTTATTTTGATAAAAACGAAGTTGCTAACGATGAAACTACACAATTTTTAGCAAGGATTTTTAGAAATAGTCCGGTAATAGAGTTCCCTGATAATAGTTTAGGAATAAAAATAGGTTACCTACCCAAAGAATGGTTAGAATTTGGTTATGGTTGCTTTGAGGGAGATAGTGATTGGGAAAAGATAGGTGATAGCGTTTTTAATATAGTTCAGGTTACCTTTAAGACTAATTTTTTTGATTTAGCGGGGAATTGGCGATTTTTAGGCTGGCACAGTAACAACAATCATATTAAATGGTTAGATTTAACGAAAGAGAAAGAGGATTCTTATGGTTTTGGTTTGAGTTTTGATCAGATGATTAATGATGCTGTCACCATATTTTTGCGATATGGTTGGCAAGAAGAAAAATTTTATAATCCGGAGATTACCGCTGTTCCTGATTTGAATTATTCCTTAGAGCATTCTTATAGTCTTGGTTTTCACATAAAAGGTAACCTATGGGGAAGAGATAACGATGTTTTAGGTTTAGCTTTTGGGCAAGTTTTTGCTTCTGATGATTATAAAAAAGTTAATGAAATTAAAGCTAAATCAGAAACTCATATTGAGAGTTATTATCGCATCAAGGTGAACGAACACTTATCGCTTAGCCCTGATTTACAGTATATTATTAATCCTTTTGGTAAGGATATAATCGATGATACTAAATCTATCTTTATAGGTGGGTTAAGGGTTCAAATGGATTATTAAAGTTAGTGAATTAATAAAAGGAGGATGATATGCATATACCTGATGGATATTTAGGCCCGCTTACCAGTGGAGTAATTTATTTAGCTATGCTACCTATATGGGCTATGGGTTCAGCTAAAGTAAAGAGAGATTTTCCTACAAAAAGAGTTCCTTTACTTGCTATAAGTGCAGCGTTTAGTTTTGTAATTATGATGTTCAATGTTCCCATCCCAGGAGGTACAACCGGACATGCTGTGGGTTCAGTTTTAGCAGGTATACTTTTAGGTCCTTGGGCTGCTTCTATCGTTATTAGTGTGGTTTTAATAATTCAGGCTTTACTTTTTGGAGATGGTGGTATAACCGCTATAGGAGCAAATTGTTTTAATATGGCTTTTGTGGAGGTATTCGTAGGATATTATATATACAAACTTATTAGTGGGTCATCCCCTATATCTTCTTTAAGAAGAGCTATTGCTGGAGGTATTGGAGGGTATATAGGACTTAACATAGCGAGTTTGACCGCAGCCATTCAATTTGGTATTCAACCCCTTCTTCATAAAACGCCTGATGGTAAATTTTTATATTGTCCTTATGGACTTAACGTAGCTATCCCATCAATGATGATTGAACACCTCTTAATCTTTGGTTGGATGGAGGGAATTGTTACTTTTTTAGTGTTAAGGTATTTACAGAAAAGAGAACCGGACCTTTTAGAAATTAGAAAGGAGATAAGATGAGAACGATAACTAAATTATGGATAGGCATAATATTTTTGGTTTTAATTTCTCCTTTAGGTTTGATAATTCCCCAATATTTTAAAGCAGGTGATGCATGGGGAGAGTGGGGGGTAGAAACTCTTGAGGAATTAGTTGGTTATGTTCCTAAAGGGTTAGAGAGATTAGCTGATATTTGGTCAGCACCTTTGCCCGACTATGCTTTTAAGGGATGGGAAGATAAACCTTTAGGATATTTGAGTTTAGCCTATGTATTTTCTGGTTTATTTGGTATAATGGTTACTTCCTTGGTTATTATATTTATAACTAAGCTACTTCATAAAAATGAGAGTAAATAGTTTTATCGAGCGTTCACTTGTAAGTGCATTTTCTTTTTTTGAGGAGTCAGTTCTCTGTGAAGATTATGCCTCTAAAAAGGGATTATTACAGATAATATCTCCTACTATAAAAACATTATTTGTATTTTTTTTACTTTTAGCTGTAATTTTTTCTAAAAGGATAATTTTTATTTTAGGTGTTTATAGTTTATGTATTTTGTTGTCCTATTTATCTTCCATTGAGCTTAGATTCTTTTTGAAACGCACATTAGTATTCGTTCCCATTTTTTATCTCGTTATTGCTCTACCTTCTTTATTCAATGTATTTACTCCCGGCGAGCCTATAATTAGTTTTAAGATATTTAATTTAACTTTAAATATTACTAAGCAAGGTTTATTTAGTTTCTCTATATTATTTTTACGGGTTTTGACTTCAGTTTCTTTATGTGTTTTGTTGATAACCACTACTTTTAAATATGCGCTCTTAAAGGTATTACCCATATTTGGTGTGCCGA
>JAMWBQ010000089.1 GCA_023819315.1 Candidatus Omnitrophota bacterium | reverse complement strand
TTTTTTCAAGCCAATCTTTATCTACTATACAATCTGAATCTGTAATAGCAATTATATCTCCTTGTGATATATTCACTCCATAATTTAACGCTTTGGATTTACCTTTAAAGGGAAGTTTAATATATTTAACTTTTGAACTCTGCTTCAAATATATTTGAATAACCTCTTTGGTAAAATCGTTTCTACTCTGATCTAATACTAACAACTCAAAATCTTCATAGCTATTTTGTAATATACTCTCAATAGCTCCTTTAATGTAATTATCCTGATTATAAGTAGCGAGCAATACAGAAATCTTCATAATTAATCTACTCTATTTACTTTTGATTTAATTCAATATTTCAGAATTCTATCGCTGATCTTATTATCATTTTTTAGAAAAATCACATTGTTTTCTTAATCAATATTTGAGCCTCCTTTCTAATTCTTCCCTTTGAATTGTTTATCAACTATTTCACGAGATAAGTTTTCTGTATTATAACTATCTTTTAACAACTCTCCCAAAACCTTTCTATCTTAATTTTATTTTTGAAGAACTTTTGTCTTTCTAAATGGGTGAGAGCGGCACAATAATAATTTATTCTTTTTGAAAACTGAGGTAAAGTTTCTTCCCAGGTAAAAATAGCTTCCAAACTCGGCATTAATCTTACAATTTCATTAACTAGCTCATCTATCTCTTTATGATTGTAAAAACTCATCATAAACTTTCCCTTAAGACTATATTCTACATACTAAGTATTGACCTATCACTATAATTTGGTTGGTTAATCAAAAAATCTACTATTAATCTACTTACTATCTCCGCTCTCGTTTCCGCAGGACCATGTCCTGTATCAGAAATAACTTTTAACTTGGCATTGGGCAAAATCCGACATAATTTCTTAGCGCCTTTTATAGAAAAAAGAGGATCTTTTTTACCCCAAATAATCAAAGTTTCTTGAGTTATTTTCTTTAAATTATTAATGTCCATTAAACATTTAAAATCACAATCTGATAAGGTGGAAATCATAGCATGTCTACTTTCGGGAAACTTCCATGCTTTAAAGAATTTATTAAACCTACTTTTAGTTAATAATTCCTTATTATAATAGAGTCTACTTAGCCTACACTCTAAATATTTCTTAGCCCATTCCAAGGATTTTCTACCTTGATGGACAAGATTTAAAGCTTGTAAAGTACTTCCTACACCATAAATAACAAAATGTTTTCTTTCAGAAACTATAGGATTTATAAGAATTAATCTTTCAATTTTCCTCTTAAACTTTAAAGCCACTGCTAAAACCAATGCTCCACCCCATGAACTTCCTAAAAGTGTTACTGTTCCTAATTTCTTCTTTGAAAGAAACTCTATTATCTGCTCAATATAAAAATCTAAAGTATATTTTTTATAGGGTTTTTCTGATTCTCCTGAGCCGATGGGGTCAATAGCATACACTCTAAAATATTTTTGTAGTCGAGAAATAATTTCATTATAAACAAATAATCCTGCACATGCACCAGGTATACATAACAGGGGGATACCTCTCCCTTTTTCTACATAATGCATTCTATAACCTGAAATTTTAATAAATTTATCTTTTACAAACATATCGCACTCTTCTCTTATATAATTCCCTTTTTATCATTCTTTTAAAATTCCCCACAACCTCCTCCATTTCTTAGCATAAATAAATTAATCCATAAACAATCTGTGTATATGTTTTATTCCAAAATTTCCTTAATATTAAGTTTATCCCTCGTAAAATCTTTTGTATTAATTATCATTTCGCAAATCAACCCTACGGATATAAACTGTATACCCAAAATAAACAGTAATACTCCTAATATTAGAAGTGGTCTATGACCTATTCCTTCCCCTCTCAACACAAGGGTAAACAAATGGAATAGGATTAGCCCACCTATAAACGAAAGAAAAATCCCAACACTTCCATAAAGATGTAAAGGGCTATTGGCAAATTTGGTTAAAAAAAGAACTGTTAGTAAATCTAAAAATCCTGTAACAAATCTCTTTATCCCATATTTTGAGTATCCGTATTTACGAGGGTAATTCTCCACTTTCACCTCAACCACACAAAATCCCCTTTTAACGGCAATAATAGGAATAAAACGATACAGATCACCATAAATCCTTAGATTTTCTACCACTTCGCGTCGGTAACCCTTAAAAGGACAGTTAAAGTCGTGCAGTTTCACTCCAGTTAAATAGGAGGTGATTCTATTAAATATTTTAGAAGGAACTCTTTTTAAGAATTTACCTTTACCCTTATATTTCCAACCATTTACTACATCATACCCCTCTTTAAGTTTATCAATAAATTTTGGTATCTCCTTCGGCTCATCCTGTAAATCACCATCAAGTGTAATCACAAACTCACCTCTTGCATAAGAAAAACCTGAAGAATATGCAGATGCTTTACCAAAATTGCGCCTATGCTTAATAACCTTTATTCGCTTATCCAAACTATTTATTTTCTTTAATTCATTAAATGTATTATCTTCACTACCATCGTCAACAAAGATAATCTCAAAATTATAAGGTAGATTATCCACTACGTTTTTTAATTTCTCATACAATATAGGTATATTTTTATCTTCATTAAATACAGGAATAACAACTGAAACCAAAAATTTACTTTCTTCCCCCATCTCTCACCTCTTCAATTTATATCCCCATAATTAATAAGTTTTATATTACTCCTTTTTATCAAATCACTCACTTCTTCACTTAGGAGCTGGTGTAACTCTTCCTCTCTCTTATAAATTCTCCCCGAAAATTCTCCCACCTCCTCATCTATGTAGCCGGGATGAGTAATAATCTCATTTACACCATCTCTTATCTGAGAAATTCTCTCTTTTAAAGTTATCTTCTCTATATCAAACACATAATCAGGAAAGTGTAAATTCGCGACATCTACTTTACCTCTTTTCTTCAACATAGCATATTTAACTTCTCTTTTTAACAAACTATCAGAAAAATAAGTTTTGGAAGGTTGTAATAATCTACAACGATAAATTCTATATTTCATCATTAAGGAATAAATTATATTAAAAATTTTAGGAAGTAAAATAATATGATGATGCGTATCTATATGCGTAGGGAATAATCCATTATCTATAAATTTATTTATCTGGTACTCCAACTCAATTTGAACATCTCTAAAATTTATACTACCTAAAAAATATCTTAACAGAAACTGGGGTAGTGAGTAGAAATATCCTGTTTTAAAATTAATTAAAGTTGAACCTCTTTCCTCTTTACTTACAGGCTTACCCCACGTTAAATTAAGATGAATTCCTATACCTAAACCTTTATTTTGCTTAGCTAAATCAACTGCTTCTTTGAAACCTATCATATTTGTAAAAAGTGTAGCACTGGTCAATACCCCTTTTTTATATGCTTCAATAATTGCTCTATTTACTCCCGCACATAATCCAAAATCATCAGCATTAATAATAACTATCTTCATTCAACAATCAACACACTAATTAATTACACTTTATCTATTTTTAGATAAAACTTCATAATACACCTCTATATATCGGTTAACGGTCTCCTGCCAAGTAAAATTTTTTAATACTCTTAATTTATTAATTTTGCCATATTTTTCTCTTAGCTTGGGATTTTCTATCAAGAAATTTATTGCTTCCGCTAAGCCTTTTTCATCCCTTTCCTTCACAAATATTCCTCCTTTACCCTCTTCTAAAACTAAAGGTAATGCACCTATGGGAGTAGAAACTACCGCCTTACCGCTGCACATTGCTTCTAAAATTACCGTCGGACATGCATCTACATTCCCTTTATCGTCTCTAATAAAACTACCAACAAATATATGGCAAATGTTTAAATAAATAGGGACTTCATTATGAGCAATTGAGCCGGTAAATATAACATAAGAAGATATTCCTAACTCTTTAGTCAATAACTCTAATTCTTTTCTTAAAACACCTTCACCACATATTATCAATTTTACATTGGAATATTTATCTATTACCAATTTCATTGCTTTAATTAAATAATTAAATCCTTTCTTGTATACCAATCTTCCTATAGAAATAATTATTATATCTTTATCCCTTATATTAAATTTATTCTTTATGGAATCTACTAAATTTTTATCAATACTCTCAAAGATAAGTGACTCTACACCATTAACAATTAGTCTAAATCTTGCTTGAGAAAGACCTAAATTATTAATCAAATAATTCTCAAATTCCGGGGTCACAGAAGTAACTAATTTAGCCGTCTTTACGGAAAATCTTCCCATCTCCCTAAAGATTAAATTTCGCTTGGTAAGAAAAACTCCTGAACCATGCAAAGTAATAATCAAGGGAATATTAAGTAGCCTTGAGACTATTGCTCCAACAAATCCATGAGGCAAAAGCCAATGGGCATGAATAATATCAAATCGTTCTTTAAAATAAAGTCTTAATATAGCTAATATTTCAAAGAAGAGCATAAATGGGGCTAAGAAATATACTATTGTTCTTAACCTTACATCCCCCCACATTGTTCTTGAGTATCCTAAAAGGTGCAGTCGCAAAGGATATATATATTTATATAGCACAATTTTTACCCTATGGTCATTTGCTTGACGATTAAATGAAATGTCATAGGGTGCTAATACTGTGACATCTACTCCTTGTTTCTGAATATTTTCACAAATAAATTCTATAAAAGGAGGCATACTATCTCCTTTAAAACGAGGATAAACATGAGTCAATACACATACTTTCATATATTTTTATATTTTATGCTTTAAATCTATTTCTTCTCTATTGATCACATTTCTCTGGGACTTGAAGAATTCATATTCAAATCTATTCTCCCTCGTGCTATCTCTTTTTAAGAAGAACAATTATTGAATGCATCAAAAGAGAAAATATTCTAAATACCACCTCAGGGATCATTAATAGAATAGGTTTTAATATTGGTAAAACATCTAATTCATACATATACGGATTCTTAATAACTTGTAAAGTAAAATCTTTTAAATCAAACTTTCCCTTTATAAGTCTCTTAATATCTTTATATCCTAAGGGATAAGTATCAAACTCCTTCTTTTTAAATCTTCTTAGAATAAACTTTTTCCAACTATAAGGTAAATAACCCAAAAATGGGATTTTATAATGAGGGTCAATAATTGTATATTTATTGGGTGTGGCTAAGTATAATAACCCATTCTCTTTAAGAACTCTATGAATCTCGTCAAGATGCAATTTCTGATTAGGTAGGTGCTCAATAACATGATTAGAAATAACAACATCAAAACTAAAATCTTTAAAGGGAAGTCTTTCATCACTAACAATAATAAATTTATATCCATCTTTAACAATTCTTTCATCACATATATTTATGCTAACAACCGATCTACTTATTTTACTAATTTCCTGAGCTAAAATACCAGAACCTGTACCAATATCAAGAACATTACATTTTGTCAAATCAATATTTGCCTTCAGAATAGCAATAACCATTCTTGCTTTTCTTAATCGCACCTCCTGATTAAAATCTGCATACGAACTACACATTTTTAAATATTCTTCTAATGTTTCTAAATATTTATAATCACTCTTAAAAATTATTTTTTTCTTTAATTGTGCCTAATGGTTCATTTTCAAATCCTTTAATATCCCTCTTTCAATTTATAAATAATAAATCCATCAAATTCCTCATAGAATTCGTAATATTTATTTATATAATCACCTATTATATTCATTTCTATAACTGGAGGGAAATCTTTAAATTTATTTACCCATATAAATGGCCCATAAATATCTATCAGTTCCTCCTTCTTTCTGCTAGGGTCAATGATCAACTTTGGCTTTTTCTGCATAAATCTTTTTTTAAATAATTCAAAAACAATAGGCGGGCGTTCGTATCTTCTCAAAGGCACATCAACACTAACTCCCACGAATTCAAGATTAGCCAGATAAGGAGTAGCAGGCAACCGATTAGAAAGTGTATAAAGATCATAAAATACACCCCATATAAAAATTCTATCAGTTGGTTTTGTATGTTTCCTAACATAATCAAAGATAGGATATTTACTATATCCATAAGCTCTCCTCGTATACTCAAAACCTCGTATATGTGTAGAGTATATGGGAATTATAAAACCAAGACAGAGAAACGTAAAAATAAAAACTTTAAATACTTCTACTCTTTGCTTGTCCATTTGCATAATATGTTGATGTAATAAGAAAAAACCATACCCTGCTAATATCATTACGGAAGGGAAAAATACTTCCCAATATTGTCTATACATTCTAGCTCCATGCACAAATGGAGTTAACATAGCAAAAATTAACCACATAATAATTAACATATTATGTTTTTCCATATTATATTTTTTATCGTTAAATGAAACTACGTTAGCTTCATCTTTAAATAAAATCCTCCAAAAAAATAAAATAGTATTAATTACAGAAAAAGTAGCTAAAGCCCATAATAAAAAATTATGTTTAATCATATTCTCAGATAACAAAATAATATACCTACTCCAAGCTAAAAGAGAAAAATATTTAGGGCCTATAACATAATTAGTAACCATATCTTTATAGTAACCCCTGTATCCTGCCCAATCAAAAATGGGACTAAATAATATCATTATACCTACAACTCCAATGACACCCCCAATTATAACCCAAATATATAGTTTAAATCTTAGAATAAAATTCCTCCAAGAATATCTTTGTCCCCAACTAATTAATAATAAATAAAGAAACATAGCCACAAAGAAAACTAATGCCTTATAATGGCACAATGTAGCTAAGCTATTTAAAAATCCGCTTAAAAACAAATATTTTATCCTATATAAGTTTAATCCTTTAAGAAAGTAAAACATA
>JAMWBQ010000088.1 GCA_023819315.1 Candidatus Omnitrophota bacterium | reverse complement strand
TTTAGTAATAAAAGTTCAATGTTTTTAGTATATAGGGTAGTATCGTGGTAAGAGAAATTATGATGAGGAGTTTTTACAATCATAAAGAGATAGATGCGTTAGTTAATGAAATTATAAGATTGATGCCGAGTTTGGAAGCTATTTTTAACTGGGAAGAGAATTTACCTCAGTTTTCAAAAAGAATAAATTATTATTGTGCAGGTCTTCCCCATTTAGAAAGGCAAAAGTTCTTCAAAAATAAAATTATTGAAAAGATTAAAAGAATTTTTGATACCGAGGAGGTTGATAATATTAAAATACCCATAAGAGAGGAGCAGGGATTAGCTATGAGTATAACAGAACATCACGGCATATTGGATTATGAAGGGTTTATTTCTGTTCCTATGGTTTCTTATTTTTATCGCTTATTTGATAGAGAAGAAGGGGGAGATATAATAACATTTGCTACGGGGAGTGTATCTTTAAATGAACCCATGCGTAGACGGGGAATAACTTTTCATGGTAAGAAAATAAATCTTTACCCTAAAGAGGATAAAGATAAGATTATTTATGGGCTACATATTTATGATTTTGATATAGTTAAGCGGTTGAAGAACAATTATCAGTGGGGTATGTTTACGAAAGAGGAACAAAATTTTCTTGAAAACTTAAATGAGATGATAAAAATGATAGATTTCTCTAAATGCAAATATTTGGGTGATCAGATTACAAAAATAAATTATTATCTTTGGCCATTACTTTTTGAGGAAGAAATAAGAGATGATGTGGCTAAGTTGATAAATCTTGAGTACGATGATATTATAGTAGATTATTTAACCTATGTGTTGGAGAGTGAAAAAGATAGTTTTGTGTATTATATTCTTTTTGATAAACAGGTGCAAGAGAAGGTGCTATTGGAATTGGATGGAATAGTTGGTGCTTGGGATAGCTGGAAGGGATTAGGGACACATTTTTTCTGGGGTATAGATGAAAATAATCACCGAGTTAGATTACAGTTTGAACAGGATTGTCTGGTAGATGAAGATAAAAAAATTAGAATACATTTCTCTCCTGAAAGTATAGTATACAATCTCCGCAATCGGCAGTTATTACCTAATATGTTTTTAAAGGCTTCTTTAATTATTTTTTATATGGGTATGAAACCATTTTCAGGAGGAGCCTCTTTAGAATATTTAACTAAGATGCAGGAAAAGTTAATGGAAATTTTATCTGTTAATTATCCACAAGAAGTTAATTTAATTTGCTCTATTCCTTTAGATGCGATGAATCTAATGGTGATTACCAAAGGGAAAGATAAGAATGATAATATTCTTTCTTTAAGAGCGTTAGATATAATAGGAGGGGGAGGATTGAGAAAGAAATATTTTGAGAAGATAGGAGAGGTTCCATTAAAGAATTTTATTCTACCTGGTTTATTCTTAGCCTATGATTATGCGATGGCTAAATATGTTGATTCGGGCGAAAAGAAAAGGTTTAATTTTACAGAGCAGGATTTGCAGAATTATCTAAAGCGATATTTTGAGAATGAAGAGTTAATTGTGGTATGATAAAAGTATCAGTGGTTCTCTCTATCCAAGATTATAATTTTGATAAGTTTGAGAAAATCATTTAGATTTATAACTATGATTCCTGGATATTTACGTATTCATAAAGAAGCAGTTTTAGTAGATGCGCACTGTGATACCACTCTTAGACTTTTGGACAGTAATTTTAATATAGTTAACCGCTACTCGGATGGGCATTTTGATATTCCTCGTGCATTAGAAGGAGGAGTAGATGTGGTTTTTTTCGCTATCTTTGTTCCTGATTATGAGGATCCAGTAAGAGCGTATAAGGAAGGGTTGCGGCAAATTGAGGCTATACACCTTGCAGTTAAGAGGAATTCTGATAAAGCTGGTTTGGCTCCCTCCTATGATGATATAACTACTCTAATTTCTCAGGGTAGATTAGCAGTAATGATTGCAATGGAAAATTGTAATCCTATAGGAGAGAATATAGACTCTATAGATGTATTCTATAAATCAGGAGTGAGAGTTATTTGCCCTCAAAGAGTAAAAGCAGACTATGCTTTTGATATCGCGTATCATCAGAGATGGGGTAAACAAGGATTAAGTGATTTTGAGAAGATGTTAATTAATGAAATGAATAAAAGAAGAATAATAGTGGATATCTCTCATTTATCAAAGAAAGCTAAATGGGAGGTATTAGAGATGTCTTCGTTTCCTGTGATTGCTTCCCATATAGGATGTGAAAGGTTCTGTAAGACGATTTATCGTAATTTAGATGATGAAATGATTAGGGCAGTTGCACAGAAAGGAGGGGTTATTAATGTGTTTTTTTGTCCAGAGCTTCTTAGTCAAGAGTTTAGAAATAAATATATAGAGATTATCTATAAAATTCGTCCCCAACTGAAAAAAATAAGAGAAATATATGATAATGAATGGGGATTTCTTAAAGAACTCCGAAAGTCATTATTGAAAGAGAATATTTCATTACCCGATGTAAATATCGTTATTGATCATATAGAGTATATAATAAATCTTGTAGGAATAGATTATGTAGGGATAGGAAGTGATTTTGATGGAGTAATATTTCCTCCCATTGGTTTAGAAGATGTTAGTAAACTGCCTATATTGACAAGGTTGTTTTTAGAGAGAGGATATAGGAAGGAAGATATTGCTAAAATTCTTGGTGGGAATATGTTACGTGTTATAGCTGAAAGCAAAATTTGAGAGGAAATAAATTATGGGATTAATAAGAAGTTTTAAATATGTTTATGATATAAGGCGTATGTACAAACAGCCTTCAGAAAAAATTCAAAATTTTCAGCGAGAGAGATTTTTGCTGTTAGTAAGTTATGCTAAAAAACATTCTCCCTTTTATTCAAAACTATACCGTAATATTAATATTAATCGTAACTTGCGAATTGAGGATTTACCGATTGTGGATAAGGAAACTTTAATGAACAATTTTGATGAGGTTATAACTGTAAAAGATGTTAAGAAGAGAGAGGTCTTAGATTTTATAAAAAATGAAAAACAACTAATCAAACTAAAAAATAAGTATACTGTAATTCATAGTGGAGGAACAACTGGCAATCTTTGGGTATCTATTTTTACTAATGATTGTTTTGACTTTGAGCGGGCATGTATTATAGAGAGTAGAAATTTAAATATATTGGGCAATTTATTTAAGAAAGTGATTAAACTTGCAATAATGACTACGGAAAATTTGCATGTTGGTTCAACTGTATTTTACAAGGATTTCCCCAAATTTTTATGTGATATTCGCCATTTTTCTGTCTGTAAACCACTTCAAGAGATAGTTGAAGGGTTAAATTATTTTATGCCCGATGTGATAGGTGCATATCCTTTGATGCTTAAGGCTTTAGCTGAAGAGAAAGCAAAGGGGAACTTAAAAATATTTCCTCGCAAAATATTTTCTGGATCTTTCCTTCTTACCGATGAAGATAGAAACTTTATTGCTACTCATTTTGGACCTATTCCCTACGATATTTATGCTGCAACCGAAGCAACCGGTCCGATAGCAGGTGAATGTGAGTTACACAAGCGACATATTTATATTTATTCTACATTTTTGGAAGCAATAGATGAGGATGGTAATACTGCGGATGATAATGTAGCGGGTTTTGCTGTAATTACTAACTTAATGAATTATACCCAGCCAATAATCAGATATAAATTGAATGATATAATTCAGATATCCCGAAGAAAATGTAAATGCGGATGTAATTGGCCAGTTATAGAAAAGATATGGGGAAGAAGGGGAGATTTAGTGCTCGTTAAGAAACCCACAGGAGGGTATGAAATATTGGATCCTCTGTTGTTCAATTTTAAAATAGAGGGATTAGAAAAATTCCAGGTAGTTCAGGAGAGAGAGGATTTTTTGAGAGTCAAAATAGTGATTAAAAAAGATGACAACTATGTAGTTAGAGAAATAGAACAGCAAATGAATAAAATACTAAAGGAAAAACAACTTTGTGGCATAGTGAAAGTGAAAATCGAAATTGTTCCGGAAATAGAAACAGAAAAGGGTAGTGATAAAGTGTTAAATCGTATGATTCACAAATCGGTGGTATCAAAAATACATAAATAATGTTTAACATATTTTTGATAATTAATACTATTTTAATTTTATATTTTTGCTTGCGGTCGTTAGTTTACATTCACTCTTGGAAGAAATTGCCTATTATTGATAGTTTTCCCGAAAAGACTCCTTTGATTTCTGTGATCGTTCCAGCAAGGAATGAAGAAAAAAGTATCGGTAACTGTTTGGATTCATTGGTTAAGCAAAGTTATCCTAATTATGAAATTATTGTGGTTAACGATGAGTCTACAGATAGAACTAGAGAAATCGTAGAGGAGTTTGTTAGGAAAGATAAGCGAGTTAATTTGATAAATAGTAAATCTTTACCGAAAAGATGGTTAGGTAAATGTTGGAGTATTTACCAAGGTGTACAAATAGCTAAGGGAGATTGGTTATTATTTAGCGATGCAGATGTAATTCATCACCCTGATACTATTACTTCCGTATATTACTATTCGGTTAAAAATAATATTGACTTTTTAACTTTAAAATTTAATTTTTTGGTAAAAGGATTTTGGGAAAAAATAGTTATTCCCGCTTTAATGTTTATAAAAACGTGGTTTGTTCCTTCGCCTCGTAAAGTTAATGATATGGATTCCAAAGCTATTGAAGCAAAAGGTGATTTTATATTTGTAAATCGTAAAGCCTATGAAGAAGTCGGTGAACACCAAGCTGTGAAAAATGAGTTTATTGAATCAGCTGCACTAATGCGCCGTTTTAAAGAATATAGGAAAATAGTTGCTTTATTAGATGGTTCGCATTTGATAAAGGTGCGTAAGTTCCACAGTTTAAGAGAAATTATAAGTAGTTATTCTAAATTTTATTATAAGTTTTTTGAATCTCCCCTAAATATATTGGTAGTTTTATTAGGTATTTTATTTGTATTAGGGGTAATAAGCCCTTTTATAATAGTTTTACTTTATCCATTTTTTGATAATAGGTTAATTAATTTGTTGCCTTGGGCATTGATTCAAATTTTAATTATAATCTTTGTTGGTATTATTGTATACAGAAAAGATAGATTCTTCCCTTTGTATATAATTGGTTTCCCTTTAGGAGCATTAGTGGGTATTTATATTATTTTGTCAGCATTATTTAACCATCTAATTTTAAAGAAAAAGAGTTGGCGGGGAAGATGTTATGATAATTGATATTTTTAATGAATTCCCACAAGAACCTGTGGCGCTTTTGTGAGTGGGATATTTGCATAAAATAAAAATGATTGAATTAAGAAACATAAAAAAATCGTACAAACTTAGTAAAGTCAAAGTGGATGTTCTTAAAGGTATATCTTTAAAAATAGAGAAAGGAGAATTTGTAGCAATTATGGGTCCATCGGGTTCGGGTAAGACTACATTGATGAATATATTAGGTTGTTTAGATAAGCCTGATAGTGGAGAGTATCTTTTAGATGGTGTGAATGTAAGGAAAATGAATGATAATCAGTTAGCTGATATTCGTAACAAAAAAATCGGCTTTATTTTCCAGAATTTTAATCTCTTACCCAACATAAATGTTTATAAGAATGTAGAATTGCCTCTTATTTATGGAGGAAATTTTTTAGGAAGGCAAAGAATAAAAAAGATTTTAGAGAGTTTAGATGTAGACAATTTTCTCTATCATAAACCTAATGAATTGTCCGGTGGCCAACAGCAACGAGTAGCGATAGCGAGGGCATTGGTAAATGAGCCTGAGATAATTTTAGCAGATGAGCCGACAGGCAATCTGGATTTTGAGAGAGGGAAAGAAATAATGTGTATATTGAGTGAATTGAATAAAAAAGGTAAAACAATTGTTATGGTAACTCACGATAGTGATATAGCCGGTTATGCAAAAAGAATTATTCACGTAGCAGATGGAGAGATTATTGCAGATTACCTTAAAAAAAATAGAAATACAGAAGAAAAAGATAATAGAGAGAAAGCAGAGATAAACTCCGATTTGAGTAAGCATTCTTTATTGCAAAATATTATTATTTTTTTTCTCAAAATATATGAGACTTTTAGAATAGTTTTTTCATCTTTATTTACCCATAAAATAAGGAGTTTTTTAACGCTTCTTGGTATTATAATAGGAGTTAGTTCAGTTACAACAGTTTTCTCTATAGGTAAGGGAGCAAGACAGTATGCTTTAGAAGTGTTACGGCAAGCTCATCCTAATTTAGTAATCTTGAGAACAAAACAAAAAGAGAAAGGGTTTACTACTAAAGATTTAGATATTGTAAAAAGTTTGTGGCCGGATATTGTTAATCTTGTACCCGTTTCTAACTATATGGGAGGAATAAAATATAAGAATAAAGAATGGAGAACCATTGTGACAGGAACAGGAAAAGATTATTTTGAGATATCTAAAAGAGATATTATTAAAGGAGAAAGATTCTCAGAAGAAGATTTTAATAGAGCGGATAAGGTAGCTGTTATAGGGATGAAAGTGGCGAAGGAATTATTTAACGCTGAAGAACCAATAGGTGAATTTATTTCCATTAAGGGAGTTAAAGTTAAAGTAATTGGTGTTCTCAAAGAAATACCCTCTTTACCAAACATTGACCTTAATAACGTAGTTATAGTACCTCTCTCAACTTGCCAGAAAAGAATATTTGGTAAGGAATCGTATTTTTTTAGAGAGATTTATATTTTGGCTAAGGAAGTTTTAGACATACCCGTATTGATGGATAGATTAAAAAATGGATTAAAATATTTATATAATCTTTCAGATAATAAATTTGAAGAGAAATATGAAATTTTATCGCAGGAAAATATTATTGAATTTAGAGACGAATCATCAGAGATATTTGCCACCCTCCTCTTTTTGATTGGGAGTATATCTTTGTTATTAGGCGGTTGTAATATTTGGGGTAT
>JAMWBQ010000087.1 GCA_023819315.1 Candidatus Omnitrophota bacterium | reverse complement strand
GCTCTTGTGAACTGTAGTTTATTTAGAAAAGGAGTTTTTACCATACTTAAGAAGATACCAATAATTATGAGGATGATCCCTGTTATACCCGTGATGCTAAACCCTGGTAAAACAAAAATTTCTATTATTAAAAGAATTATCCCTAACAAGAGTATGAACATCTCCGTCCATCCAGCTAATCCTGCTAAATAGTGTCCCCAAAAGAATAAAGCTAAAAGTAATACTCCTAAACTTCCCGATATTCCCCATCCCGGCATTTTTAACTCAAAGAGGATACCTAAGAAGCCTAAACTTAATAATAGAGGACTTACCAAGGGATGGGTAAGAAATCGCACCAATTTCTCAGACCAGTTAGTTTGCAGTAATATTATTTTTCTATCTTCTAATCCAAAATATTTTATAACTTCCTCGCGGTTATTTAATATTTCTTTAGCAAGATTATACTCTTTTGATTCCAAAGCGGTTAGATTGAGCAATTTACCTTGAGGTTTTATGGTTTTTATTATTTCCATATCTTCCTCTTTATATCTCGGCTTAATCTCTTGAATTTCTTCGCTCGTTAATATTTCTACTTTATCTTTTATCCTTACTTGTTTTATCTCGTAGTTTTTATCTACCATGGCTAAAGCTAAATTAACAGGATAGTTATGCGTTTCTGCTAAAGCTTTGAATTTAGCTCTTATTGCTGAGAGAGCTTTTTCATCTATTGTTTCCTGTTGAGTAGGTAAAACACCTATTTTTGGTTCGGCAGAACCAATAGTTGCACTTTTATCCATTATTATAGTGTCACAGGCAAGACTTATCAAAGCGCCTGCTGACCAAGCTTTATCTAAAATATAGGCAATAGTCTTTGTTGGCTTTATTTCTTCAAGATACTTGCATATCTCTAAGGCTGCATCTACTCTTCCTCCCCAAGTATCAATTTCTAAGATTATTAAGGGAGATTTATTTAGCTTTGCTTCTTCTAAGACTCTTTTTACAAAAGCGGATAGACCCAAGTCTATAGTATCTTTTATGGGAATTATATAGATAGGTTCTTTTTCTATACTGAAAACACTTTCTAAGTTTAATCCCCCAAGGAAAGAAAATACTAATATACCTATAACAAGAAAAATTATTCTATACATATTACTTTTTTATTGTAACATTCCCAATATTTTTGTCAATGTTATTAAAAAAAACGAAATTATATATGTATTGTGGAAAATTTTGTAAACGTTTTCTTGACTTTTTGTAAAGAATATGTTATATACTATTAAAGTAAATTTAAGCTCCCATTTGTTTATATAAAGAGAGGTGGGGGAGTTGGGTTGATATTTATATATATTTTGATATAGATTAGTTTTTAAAAAGTGGAGTCCTATTATTTTTAGGGAAGAGAGCTTTTTTTATTTAGATTCATTCCTGAGTTTATTGGATTACTTCTATTTAATTACCCCACCGTTAAACAGTTTCTTAAGTCTATATAAAAATGTTTAAGTTTTAACTTAGAGGGAGGTAATACTTTATGAAATTAGGTAGAATTTATGAAGAGGTGGTAAAGAAAGGAATAGAAGCTGACCCACGAGAAAAGAAAGATATAGATTTGCTTATTAAAGAGAAGAAACAGGAGTACGATAAATTAGAGGGTAGACAGAAGGAACTTTTTGACTTAGATGCTCTTTTTAATCCTTTTGCTGATACGCGTATACTTAATGGGAATAAAGATGATGAGATAAATTCTATGATTGTAGGAATAGATGTTGAGGGAGAAGAGTTATTGTTGGTAGATAGACTTAAAGAGAAGAATAAGAATATAGATTTAGTGGTTTCCCACCATCCTTTAGGTAGAGCTTATGCTAATTTTTATGAGGTTATGGATTTACAGATAGATATGTTTACTCAAAAGGGTTTAAATGTTAGTTTTGCAGAGAGTTTACTTAAAGAAAGGAAAGCCCAGGTAGAAAGAAGAGTAGGAGCAGCTAATCATCAGCGAAGCGTAGATATTGCTAAATGGTTAGGGATAAATCTTATGTGTATACATACTCCCGCTGATAATTTAGCTTATCGGTATATTAAGGAATTGATGGATAAAGAAAAACCGAAAAATTTAGGTCAGATAATAGATTTACTTATGGAGGTGCAAGAATATAAAGAGGCAAGTAGAAATAATAATCCTCCTAAAATTTTAATGGGAGATAAAAAGGCTAAGGTTTCTAAAATATATATTGAATTTACCGGTGGAACAGAAGGACCGGAGGGTATTTACGATAAGCTTTCTAACTTGGGTATAGATACTATTATCGCTATGCATCAATCGGAAGAACATTTTAAGAAATGTAGAGAGGCTCATATAAATGTAGTGGTAGCTTCTCATATAGCTTCTGATAGTTTGGGTATTAATCTTATGTTGGATCACCTTTTGTCTAAAGGAAAATTTGATATATACGAGTTTTCGGGATTTAAACGTTTTCCCCATAAGAAGTAAAATGATACCACAGAACTTTATTGAAGAAGTTCAGCAGAGAACAGATATAGTGGAAATAATTTCTAACTATTTACCTTTAAAAAGAACAGGTAGAAATTTTAAAGCTTTGTGTCCTTTTCATAACGAAAAAACACCATCTTTTATCGTTAGCCCTCAAAAACAGATTTTTCACTGTTTTGGTTGTGGTGAAGGAGGAGGAGTTATACAGTTTTTGATGCTTTATGATAAAGTTAGTTTTGTAGAAGCTGTGGAGATATTGGCTAAAAGATTGGGGATGGAGATACCTTACGATAAGGTTAATTTACCCGAGAAGTTAAAATCTAAATTGTACGAGGCGGTTAAGGAAGCAGCGATGTTCTTTCATAACAATTTATTTTCTAAAGAAGCTTCTTTAGCATTAGATTATTTAAATAAGCGAGGCTTGAATAAAGAGATAATGGAAAAATTTATGATAGGTTTTAACCCCTATGGTAATGGATTATTGAACTATATGCGTAAAAAGGGGTTTACTTTGGATATTCTGGAGAAATCTTCATTGATAATCTCTTCTAAGGATGGATCTTATATTGACCTCTTCCGAGATAGGGTAATTTTCCCTATATTTGATATTCGTAATAGAGTTATAGGTTTTGGTGCAAGATTGATTAAAGATAAGGAGGGGTTACCCAAGTATATTAATTCCTTAGAAAACCCTATTTACAGTAAGAGAGAACATATGTTTGGTTTAAATTTCTCTAAAGATTATATTATGGAGAAAAATAGCGCTATTGTTACTGAAGGATACTTAGATATGATTACCCCTTATTCTGTGGGGATAAGAAATATCGTAGCGAGTTTAGGAACAGCTCTCACTTTAGAACAGATACGTTTAATTAAACGTTATACCACAAATGTTTCTGTTGTCTTTGATGCGGATAAAGCAGGAGAGATGGCAACTCTGCGAGCTTTAGATATTCTTTTGGAAAATGATTTGAAAGTTAAAGTTATACGTTTACCTGAAGGTTACGATATGGACCTCTTAGTGAGAAATAAAGGTTATGAGTTTGTTGTATCTTTGGTAGAAAATGCAATGGATTTCTTTGATTACAAGATTAGTATAATGAAAAATTTATACGATCAAGAAAGTATAGAAGGTAAGAGTAAAATTGCTGAGGAAATGTTAAGAACAATAAATAAGCTGAGTAGTGAAATAGAAAGATACGAGTATATTAAGAAGTTGAGTGCTATTCTTAAGATAAGGGAAGAGATACTGATTGCCGAGAGTAGAAAAACGAAAAATTCAAAGTTTTCTTATGAGATTGCCAAGAAAGTTAATGAGTCTATACCTTTGACGGAAAAATTACTTATTAAATTTATTCTTACTAATCCCAAGAGTTTTGAGATGTTTAGAAAACAATTAACTGAGGATGATTTTTTGTACCCTATTAGTAAAAAAATTTTTTCTCTTGTTGCAAGTAGATTTTTACAAGATAGCAATTTAAATTTTCAAAAAATACTTAGTTTTATAGAAGATAAAGAGATGAGCAGTTTTATTTCGCAGATTATTATTGAAAACACACCCGATATTGATGGGGATATTTTAAAGAATTGTATTGTCCGTTTAAAGAATAACCGTATTAAGATGATTAAAGAGAGATTGAAGAAGCAGATAAAGGAGGCAGAGAGGATTAACGATATTAGAAAAGTAAAAGAGTTGATGTTGGAATTTAAAAGAATAAATAGTGAGGTTAGAAATGGTTAAACAAAGGATTCTGGAAAGAAACGTGGAACAATTGATCGATATTGGTAGGAAGAAAGGGTATCTTACCTACGATGAGATAAATCATTTCTTGCCCGAGGATATTATTTCTCCCGATGAGTTGGATTTTGTTTTTGGACGGTTGGATGACCAGAATATCAGCGTTTTAGAGGCGGGAGAAGAAGAACAGTGGAAGGAAGAGAAGAAAGAGTTATTTGTTTCAAGTATACCAATAGACGATCCAGTTAAGATGTATCTTAAGCAGATGGGTCAGATTCCTTTGCTTTCTCGTGAGAGTGAAGTAAGGTTAGCTAAAGAAATAGAGGAGAAGGAAGATTCTTTAAGAAAAGAAGTTTTTGAAACACCTATTGCTAAGGAAGCTTTTTTAGAAATAGCTAATAAGTTAATAGGGGGAGAGCTTAATCCCGAAGATTTCGTTAAAGGTGAGATAAAGAATAAAGATAAAGAAATAATAAGAATAAAAAAATTAGCAAAAAAACTTAAAAGGACAAAGAGGATAGATGCACAGATAAAAGTTTTGGAAAAGTTTAACTTTACAATAAGTGTAATAGAAAATATTTTTTCTCGTATGAAAGAAATTATGAAGGAGATAGAGAAATTGAATAAAAAGATAGAAAAATTAGAGGGTAAGGAGGATAAGAGTAAGATTGATATACTAAAGAAGGAAAGAGATATACTAATGCACAAGTTATTTACGCCTTATAGTAGGTTAAAGGAGAAATTTAGGAGTATTAGTTTAAAAGAATCTGCATATAATAAAGCAAAAAAAACATTAGTAGAAGCCAATTTAAGACTCGTAGTGAGTATTGCAAAAAAATATGTAAATAGAGGTTTATCTTTTTTGGATTTAATACAGGAAGGTAATATTGGTCTTATCAAGGCAGTGGAGAAATTTGAATATAAACGAGGATTTAAATTTTCTACTTACGCCACATGGTGGATAAGACAGGCTATTACCAGAGCTATTGCTGACCAATCGCGCACAATAAGGATACCTGTGCATATGACCGAAACGATAAATAAGATAATTAGGATTTCCAGAATATTTATTCAGGAAAAGGGGAGAGAACCTACTCCTGAGGAGTTAGCTAAAGAGTTGAGAATGCCAATTTCTAAGGTTAAAGAAATACTTAAAGTTTCTCAGCAACCGATATCTATTCACACCCCTGTTGGTGATGATGGAGATACTTATTTTGGTGATTTTATAGAGGATAAGAGAGCTATTTCTCCTGCTAATGCTACAGTTTATTCTATGCTAAAGGAGGAGATAGAGCAGGCTTTAGAGAGCCTTACGGAAAGAGAAAAAAAGATTCTTGTTTTAAGATTCGGATTAGAAGATGGAACACCAAAAACTCTGGAGGAAGTAGGTAATGTATTTAAAGTAACAAGGGAAAGAATACGACAGATAGAATCAAAAGCTTTAAAGAAACTCCGTCATCCCAGCCGTTCTCGAAGACTACAAGTGTTTTTAGATTTGACTCTTTTGAAAGGTAAATATAATCAGGCATAAATTAATTTTTCTTGCCAATATATTTTAATTTTCTATTTAGGTGGGTTTTATGATAAAGCTAAAGGGGAGATTTAGTTTAATATTGTTTTTTTTAAGTATTGTTTCTTTAGGTTGGGATAATTTTTATATTTTAAGAGAAAGGATGGTAAAAGAACAGATTATTAAACGGGGAATAAAAGATGATAGAGTAATTAAAGCAATGCTTAAAGTTCCTCGTCATAAATTTGTCCCTTTAAAATGGCAGAATTTTTCTTACGATGATACGCCGTTACCTATTGGTTATCAACAGACGATATCTCAGCCTTATATAGTAGCTTTGATGACTGAGCTTCTTGAACTGAAAGGAGAAGAAAGAGTTTTAGAGATAGGTACAGGTAGTGGTTATCAGTCAGCTATTTTGGCAGAGTTGGCTAAAGGGGTTTATACTATAGAAATATTGGAGCAGTTAGCTTTTAAAGCAAAAAAGGTACTTAAAGAGTTAGGATATAATAATATACACGTAAAGATAGGTGATGGATTTTTAGGATGGCCAGAATACGCTCCTTTCGATGCCATAATTGTCACTTGCGCACCTAACGAGATCCCTCCTCCACTATTAGAGCAGTTAGCTGAGGGAGGTAGATTAGTTATCCCTGTAGGTGAACATTTTCAGGAGTTGAAATTGGTATTGAAGAAAGAGGGCAAGATATTAACTACCGATATTATTCCTGTAAGATTTGTTCCCATGTTAAGAAGATAGAAGTAGAATCCATCCTCCCAGTTAAGAGGAAGTGAGAGAAGATACAGAGGATAAATTAAGGATTTTAGGAAGTTTATCTGTTTTTGATACCACAGGTATACCTCGTTCGCTTAATTTTGGATACAATAGATATAAAAATTTTATCTATCCTGCTGTTGGTTTTAAGGGGAAGATTTGCAACTTGTTTAAAGTCTTACAAACTAACAGATGTCAATACAATTGTTATTATTGTGTTAATCGTTGTGCAAGAGATACTCCCCGATTAAGTTTTAAACCTAATGAGCTTGCCCAATTATTCCTTCATTTTTATAAGAAACGTTGGGTAGAAGGGTTGTTTCTTTCCAGTGGTATATTTCCTAATCCCAATAAAGCCCAGGAGAGTATGTTTCAAACTATAAAGCTCGTAAGAGAAGCTGGGTTTAAGGGTTATATTCACACAGTTATTTTACCAGGTGTAGATGATTATCTCATTACCGAATTAGGTAAATTATCTG
>JAMWBQ010000086.1 GCA_023819315.1 Candidatus Omnitrophota bacterium | reverse complement strand
CGGCTAACATTTCCCGCTTTGTCCATTATCCTAATCTCACACTCCACAGGATAAGGATCGCTACCTCCGTTGTACGCTCCATTGTAACACGTGTGTAGCCCAGGACATAAGGGCCATGCGGACTTGACGTCATCCCCACCTTCCTCCCACTTAACGTGGGCAGTCCCCTTAGAGTGCCCAACCTTCGACGAAACGCCGAAGTGCTGGCAACTAAGAGTGAGGGTTGCGCTCGTTTCCCCACTTAAGGGAACACCTCACGGCACGAGCTGACGACAGCCATGCAGCACCTGTGTTGGCTCCTGACTGGTTACAGGTCATCCACCCTTTCGGGTAATTACTACCAACATGTCAAGCCCTGGTAAGGTTCCTCGCGTAGCATCGAATTAAACCACGTGTTCCACCGCTTGTGCGGGCCCCCGTCAATTCCTTTGAGTTTTAGCCTTGCGGCCGTAGTCCCCAGGTGGGGCACTTAACGCGTTAGCTTCGACGCTTCCACCAAAAGGCAGAAACATCCAGTGCCCATCGTTTACAGCTAGGACTACCAGGGTATCTAATCCTGTTTGCTCCCCTAGCTTTCGTCCCTCAGCGTCAGGATTGTCCCAGAGAGCCGCTTGCGCCACGGGCGTTCCTGACAATATCCACAGATTTCACCCTTACACTGTCAGTTCCGCTCTCCTCTTCCACCCTCAAGCCAAATAGTTTAAAAAGCAATTTTTCCGTTAAGCGGAAAAATTTCACCTTTTACTTATTTGGCCGCCTACGGACCCTTTACACCCAATCAAACCGAGTAACGCTTGCCACCTCCGTATTACCGCGGCTGCTGGCACGGAGTTAGCCGTGGCTTATTCATTAAGTACAGTCAGGCCAAAAGATTATTCATCTTTTGACTTTCCTCCTTAATAAAAAGGGTTTACAACCCGAAGGCCTTCATCCCCCACGCGGCGTCGCATCCTCAGGCTTTCGCCCATTGGGAAAGATCCTCGACTGCAGCCTCCCGTAGGAGTCCGGGCAGTGTCTCAGTCCCGGTGTGGCTGACCACACGCTAATGCCAGCTACCCGTCTTAGGCTTGGTGAGCCATTACCCCACCAACTACCTGATAGGACGCAGGCCCATCTTAAGGCGACAGCATAGTAAAAATAGAGGCCATCCTTTAACCATAAAACTTTTGTCTTATGGTATTATGGAGTATTACCCTCGCTTTCGCAAGGCTATCCTCCTCCTTAAGGTAGGTTACCAACGCGTTACGCACCCGTTTGCCGCTATTCTACTACACTATCTGTCTTGAGTTACCCCAAAACGAATAGCTTAATAGAATCGCTCGACTTGCATGCCTAATCCACGCCGCCAGCGTTCACTCTGAGCCAGGATCAAACCCTCCAAAGGCTATAATTTTCTCTTTTCAAAGAACAAAAGAACAAAAAAGACATCCCAAAGGATGTCTTTTTTTCCTTTGCTAACTTTTTATTTTTAACCGTCAGCTAATCGCTTCTGTCAAAAATAACCAATCTTCTCCCTTTATTTTTTACTACTCAATTATAAATTTATATACTAAAAAATTTTTTTTGTCAAGAGTTTTTTAAAAAAAATTTATTAGTTACGGGCAACTTAATATCTTCTTTTAAAAAATGATCAGTAATTCTTATCCCTAAAGGTGCCTGTCTACGTTTATATTCACTATTACTTACTAACTTAATTACTTTTCTCAACAATTCTTTACTCAAGCCTTTCTCTATCATTTCCTTAAGAGATAAATTTTTATCAATGTATAGTTTCAATATATAATCAAGTATATCATAAGGGGGTAATGTATCGGTATCTTTCTGACCATATTTCAATTCTGCAGTAGGTGGTCTTTTGATTATAGAAACAGGTATCCAATTTTTTCTCAGCTTATTGATATATTTAGCTAAGCTATAAACTTCTGTTTTTGTAATATCACTTAAAACTGCCAAACCTCCTATCATATCACCATAAAGAGTGCAATAACCGCAAGCCAGTTCACTTTTATTACCAGTATTAAGAACAAGATAACCAAACTTATTAGAAAAAGCCATCAATATATTGGCACGAATGCGTGCTTGAATGTTCTCTTCTGTTATATCTAAAGGGTAATTTTTAAAAAATGGTTTTAGATATTTTAAGTAAGTGTAAAAAATTTCATCTATAGGTACAACATAAAAGCTTATACCTAAGTTAGAACATAGTTTTTTTGCATCAGAGAAAGTTTCTGAGCTGGTATATGGTGAAGGCATAATCACTCCATAAACGTTATTTTTACCCAAAGCTATAACTGACAAACCTGCTACTACTGCCGAGTCAATTCCCCCACTTACCCCTAATATAACTTTATTAAAACCGTTTTTATTTACATAATCTTTTATACCTAAACATAAGGCATCAAAAATAGCTGATGTTTTTTCTTCTTTTAAATTATATTTTTTACTATTTTTACTGGGCAAAGAAACAATCAAAAGATCTTCTCTAAATCTTCTTGCCAATCCTAATATCTTACCTAAAGAAGATACTACCATACTTGTTCCATCAAAAACAAGAGAATCTTCTCCCCCTACGAGGTTGCAGTATAAAATTAAACATTTATTCCGTTTCGCTAAATAAGAAATTTTCTTTTTTATCAAAGATATTCTCCCTAAAATAAATGGGTTAGCTACTATATTAATAATAAAATCTAAATCCTTTAAATCCGGATTTCTGTCTATCCCTTCAATATCTTCTCCTATAACTACAGAAAATTTGTGTCCTTTCAAATAATGTAAATGTACTCCCTTACCAGCAACAAAATATTTATTTTCTTCAAACCATGGTTTGTTAGATAAAAAATTTTTATAATTAATACCTATAACTTTACCATCATCTACTAAAGCGTAAGCATTATAAATATTCTTACCGTTACAGTATACAAATCCTAAAATAACTGCTATCCCTCTGCTTTTGTTTTTTATCTTCTCAAAATACATTAAATTCTCTTCAATAAAATCTCTTCTTAAAAGTAAATCACCAGGGGGGTAACCCAAAAGAGATAACTCAGGAAAAATTAACAAATTTATTTTTTTAGACCTTGCTTTTATCAAAGTATCTATTATTTTATTGGTATTACCTACTATATCCCCTACACAAAAATTTAATTGTGCTAAAGCGATCTTAATCATTATGTTATGTTAATATAATTGCTATTTACATATGAGGTGAGATAAATTTTTCTAAATCTATTTTATTGAGCAAACCTGTTTTTCTATCACAAGGATTACCATCTTTAAAAACAATTAAGGTAGGGATACTCATCACCATATACGTAGAAGCTAAATCAGGGCATTCTTCCACATTTAATTTTAGAAACTTAATCTTACCATTGTATTCCATAGATAATTCCTCTAATATAGGGTAAAGCTTCCTACAAGGATTACACCAACTTGCCCAGAAATCTACGACTACGGGGATTTTAGATTTTAAAACCTCCTTTTCAAAATTATCGTGATTAACTTCTAACATATTTTTATTTCAATTAAAAAAATTTTTTGTCACTCTAATCTTTTAAGAAACTTTTTAATTTTGGTGGGCAGGGGAGGATTCGAACCTCCGAAGCGCAAGCGCAGCAGATTTACAGTCTGCCCCTTTTAGCCACTTAGGTACCTGCCCAAGTATAAAGACCAATTATCTATTCCTTTTATTTTAGCCCAGGAGAGGAATCGAACCTCCAACCTGAGGTTTACAAAACCCCTGCTCTGCCAATTGAGCTACCTGGGCAACGAAAATAGAAATTATCTTCTATTTCTTCTAATAGCCAACTTTACTGCCTTGGGAAGATAATTAATTATATCCGAAGCTACCAAACATAGTTGAGTTTTTTCTTTTACTGCTATATCTCCTGCTAATCCGTGAATATATGCTCCTAATTTTGCTGATTCAAAACAATCCAACCCCTGCGCAACTAAACCAGAAATTATACCAGTTAAAACATCACCCATACCAGCAGTTGCCATTCCTGCATTACCTGTATTATTTACAAATACATACTTCCCATTACTAACTAAACTGTGGTAGCCTTTAAGAAGTAAAATTAAATTATACCTAAAGGAGAAGTTTTTAACAAGTTCTTTTTTATTCTCTTTTATTTCTTCTATAGAAGTTTTTATCAATCGAGAAAATTCTCCTAAATGAGGAGTTAAAATTAAATTCTTTGATCTTCTTCTCTCCAGAACACTTATATCTTTTGCGATAGCATTTATACCATCGGCATCAATGATTAATGGTTTATCAACCTCTTCTATTATCTTTAAAATTAACTGCTGAGTAGAAGGATTATTAGAAGCTCCACAGCCTAAAGCAATAACATCTATTCTCTCTAAAATATCCTCTATTTGGAGAAAGGCATTTAAAGAAAGAAAGCCACCAATATCTTTGAGAGGTAAACTCATTACTTCGGTAAGTTTTATCTCAAAAATCTCATTTAATGAAGCAGGAACACCAACTCTTACCAACCCTGCTCCTATTTTCAATGCTGCCTCTGCTGCTAAACATACTGCTCCTGTTAAACCGGGAGAACCTCCCACAACAAAAACATAACCATAATCACCTTTATGCGTATCAGGTAATCTTTTCAGCAACTGCACAGGCAACCGCATAATCTTCTATGTGGGTTATAGAAAGAAATATATTTAGGTCTGTATCCTTTTTCAATTTGCAGAAAGGAGCACCATTACACTTATTGAGAATACAAATATCTTTTAAAGTTAACTCTACTTCTTTAGATAGTGCTTTTATAACTGCTTCTTTAGCGGCGAAACGTGCGGATAATCTCTGATAGTAAATTTTACTAGGATAAATTTTCTCTAATTCCTCAGGATTAAATATCTTATCAATAAAATCTTTCCCTCCTTTTTCAATAGCATCTTGCATCTTGTTAACTTTAACCATATCTATCCCTATTCCTACAATCATATCCAAAATTAAGTTTGGGAATTTATAATTTCTATCATCTCTTCCACAGCAGAAACCATACCAACGAATACTGCCCGACAAATTATAGAATGCCCAATATTTAACTCTTCGATTTCCTTTATATTCGCTATTTCTTTAACATTATCGTAATCTAAACCATGACCAGCAGCTACAAACAATCCCTTTCTCTTAGCATACTGAGCTGACAACCTTATCCTATTTAGCCATTTTCTATTCTCTTTTTTATTTTTGCTTTCCGAGTATCTACCTGTATTGAGCTCTATTAGATCCGCTCCTAATTGTATAGCTTTATCTATCTGTTCTTTGATAGGGTCGATAAATAAACTTACCCTTATCTTATTACTTTTCAATCTATCCATAACATCTCTTATTCTACGGTAATGTTTTATTAAATCTATACCTCCTTCGGTAGTAAGCTCTCTTCTTCTTTCAGGAACTAAAGTTGCTTGATTAGGCTTAACTTTAAGAGCGATATTAACGATATCCTTATTTATAGACATTTCAAGATTAAGGGGTATCTTTACTATCTTCTTTATAAGAATAACATCTTCTTCTTTTATGTGTCTTCTATCCTCTCTTAAATGAACTACTATAGAATCTGCACCGGCATATTCTGCTAACAATGCCCCCACTACTGGTGCAGGATATACAGTATGGCGAGCTTCTCGTAAAGTAGCTATGTGGTCAACGTTAACTCCCAACTTCATACTTTTATACCCTTAGTTAATTCTCCATTAACATAAAACCAGGTAATTATTGCCACTATGAGGGAAATAACTTTTAACCAAAAGTTATGCCAGATAATTTCTTTAAAACTAATATCTTTTAATCTCTCCTTAATTATATTAAACATCTCCTACCTCCTTACTCTAACTAATTGACCTTTAAGTATAGTGTGTAAATCTGCAGGAGATAAATCTTTCGTTAATTGGCCATTAATTGCTAACGAGATATTACCTGTTTCTTCAGAAAGAATTATAACTAAAGCATCGCTATTCTCAGATAAACCAATACCGGCACGATGTCTCATCCCTAATGCTCTATCTAACTGGGGATTCTCTGTTAAAGGGAACAAACAACCTGCAGATAATACCTTTATCCCTCCTATAATTACTCCTCCATCATGTAAAGGAGATAGGGGAGAAAATATCGTTTGAATTAGTTCTGAAGTAACATCAGCATTTATTTTAACTCCACTCTCAATATACTCTTTTAATCCCATTTCTCTTGCTATAGCTATCAATGCTCCTATCTTCTTTTTACTAAGTATATTCGTAGCACTTACAATTTCTCTTATCGTTCTTTCAACCTCCTCCTGTTTAGGCTCAACATAAAATATATGTCTTCTCCCCAGCCTCACTAAACCCTCTCTGAGCTCAGGTTGAAAAATAATTGCCACGAGAATCAAAAAAAAAGCAAAAAATTTAGTTAATAACCAACTCATTACATACAATCCTAATTTTTGAGAGAGAAAGAATGCCACTATAAGAATAACTATCCCTCGCAATAAGTATTGTGCCTTAGTACCTTTTAAAAAAAGGAATATCCTGTAAATAACTAACCAGAGAATAAATATCTCAACTATTGGTCTCCAATTCACTCCTTTTAGAAATAATGGCATAAAATTAATTTACTCTCAATATACTATAAACGAGCCTCAATGTTTGACAAGTCTCTTCCACATCGTGCACTCTAAAAACATTTGCCCCATTAATAAGAGAAACTACCAATGCCGATATACTACCAATTAATCTTTTATCTATATCCACATTAAGTATCTTACCTATAAAAGATTTTCTCGATATACCTAAAAATATCGGCAATCCCAAAGATTTAAAGATATACAGTTTATTTATAATTTTTAAGTTGTCATCAACACTTTTGCCAAAACCAATACCAGGGTCAACGTGTGCATGCGTCGTGAAGCGATGCCCAGGTTTCTCCGCTTTATGCTCACTTCCTGCTTGGTGGGCCGGGCAGGATTCGAACCTGCGAAG
>JAMWBQ010000085.1 GCA_023819315.1 Candidatus Omnitrophota bacterium | reverse complement strand
CCTATTTTAATTATAAGAAAGCTTACTAATATGGCTGAGATGGGGTCAAGTATTCTCCAAAATTTTCCTAAGACGATAGCACCAGCTATCCCTAACATAGTAGCCAAAGAAGAGAAAGCATCGGAACGATGATGCCAAGCGTTAGCTACGATAGCTTGACTGTTAATTTTGCCTCCTACTTTCAATGTATACCTGTATAAACATTCTTTAGTAATAAAAGAAACGACGGCAGCATAAAAGGCTATCCAAGCGGGAGGGGGGAGATTACCTTTTATAGCCTTTGTTACATTAAATACACCAATATCAAAAATACGTATACCTACGTATAACAAAGCTAAAGCTATCATCGTAGTTATAAGAGTTTCAAACTTGCCATGTCCATAATCATGGGTTTTATCTATAGGTTTATTGACCATTCTAAGTCCCAATATAACCACTATATCTGTAGTTATATCGGAAAGAGTATGTATAGCATCTGCTATTATAGCTTTACTCATACCTATAATACCGGCATAAAATTTAAAGACCGCTAATAAAAAATTAATAGATAGGCCTAAAGTTGTTGTTTTCATAGCTTTAATTAATCTAGTATTATTATAATTGTCCATAAGATTATTTTAACCTCTTAAATATGGGTGTCAAGGAAAGGTTTTTATACCATTAGATAAAATAGCCCGAACCTAAAATTGGTTTGTTAAAAATTTATATTTGGTTCGGGCTTAGGTAAGGGTAAAAACCTGTATAAATTATCTTGTATTAATTTTAGGAAAATTTACCATTCTTGTCAAGCAAAAAAATAAAAAATAAAACCGGGTTGCCTATACCTCCTTTGTTTTTGCAACCCGGCAAATCCAATTTAGTTTGTTAAATAAATATAACATATTTTTAAGGTTAATTTCAAGTTTAAGGCAAAATTTTGTTTTATTTAAAATATCAAAATAATTAAGAATTATTACTTTTTCTTGACTAAAATATATCTTTATAGTAATCTCTAAAGAGGAGAGGTGCCTGAGTTTGGTTTAAAGGGTCCGACTCGAAATCGGATGTCCGCCTAATAAGTGGACCGGGAGTTCAAATCTCCCCCTCTCCGTTAGCACTATTGAGATGAGCAGAAAAAATATTTATATTATTTTAATTATCATCGGTATACTCACTATCGGATATATAGAAATTTTTTCTCATACTTTTGAGCAAAAGGACTTTTCTCTTGATAATTCTAAGTTAGAAAATATATTTTCTCCTCCTTATAGTTACGATGCATTAACTGTGAGTTTTATTTTGTTTTATCTCTTTTTATTTTTATCAGGTATTATAAATATTGTAATTCTTATCTTTAAAAAATTGAATAAATCTTCAGACTATAGCGTTGAATACTCAACATTTTTATCCCTAAACGATGAAAATGTTGCCAAGATATTTTTTATAGTAGTATATTTTAATCTGTTTGTATATTTGTTATCTTTATTTTTTTTCAATGCTATTTCTTACAACAGAACCTATGTTATTAGACAAATAGTATTAGCAAATTTAATTATACATTTAGGAATAATATTTATTATGGTGCACGCTATTCCCTTAAAGGATATATCTATAAAACCAAGATTAAAGCATTTTATCTTTGTTCTTAAAATTTATTCTATGCTTTTACCTTTACTTTACCTCGTTGTTACAATTTTAGGTTTTATTAGTAAAAAATTTAACTTTTACCTTCCTCCCCAACCAGTAGTGTACTTATTATTTACTATTGATGAGAAATGGTTAATGTATTTTTTAATTTTTGAAGGTTTTCTTATTGCTCCTTTAAGCGAAGAGTTTCTTTTTAGAGGATTTATCTATAAATTTATGCGAAAAAAATACAATTGGTTAATAAGTAGTGTATTTAATTCTCTATTGTTTGCTTTTCTACATAAAAGTATTTCAGGATTTTTTATTATTTTTCTTATAAGTATGACACTATGTTATGTTTATGAAAAGACTCAAAATATTTGGGCATCAGTAAGTATTCATAGTTTACATAACTTTTTAGGTATATGGGGAATTTTTGTATTTAAACGCCTATTAAATTTAAATTAATCGTTGAGATAATCTTTTATATTCAAAGGTAAACCTAAATACTCTTTTATCCGTTTAATTCTTTGGTCAACGTAAGGATGGGTTTTAAAGTAGGAATACATTTGAGGAGGAGCTTTTTTACTTTCTCTATATAGTTTCTCTAACACTTCTACTCCTGATTTAGGATTTAATCCTGCTAAGTTTAAATATTTAGTAGCTAACTCATCAGCATTAAATTCGTCTTCTCGAGAGTAGGCAGTCAAAATCTGTGCTAAGGCAAAAGATAACCCTTGATGAAAATTAGGAGTACTTTCTACCTTAGCAGTGGCTAAAATCAATAGGTTCATTCCCATAGCTGCCTGTAGCTTTTTTATAGAATGTCGGGAGACAATATGTGCAACTTCATGGGCAATAACGAACCCTAATTCATCATCATCAAGAATATTCATTAATCCACTATAAATATATACGTATCCTCCTGGTATACTAAAAGCATTTTTCTCATCTTCATCTATAATATAGAAATAGTAATTTATTTCTTTTCTGTCACACACCTCAACTATTCTTGATGCTATGCGACTAATTCGTTCTATATCCTTAGGATTTTTTGAAATTATTTTTTCTCGATGGATATGTTGGTTAAGATTTCTACCTATCTCTACCTCTTTTTCTGAAGAATAAAAGAATATGTCCCGTCGATGAGTTCCTGTTCCATACTCAGTAGTTACACAAGCTGATAAATATAAAATAAAAATAAAGATTAATATTCTAAAAAATCTCTTTTTGTAAATATGTGATCTAAAGGACATTTTAGTTTTTCCAAAGATTCTTTTGCTCCTTCTTCTCTATCTACTACTACTATTGCTTTTAAAACTTTCAATTTATATTCGTAGAAAACAGATATGGCATTTATGAGGGAAGAACCAGTAGTGGCCACATCATCTACTAATATAATTCTATCTTTCTTAGATAGTTCCTTACCCTCAATAAGATTTTGTCTACCATGTTTTTTGGGTTCTTTTCTTACGATAAATCCTTTAAGATTTTTACCTTTCTGGTTTGCTAAAAAACATACTCCTGCCACAATGGGGTCAGCACCCAAAGTTGGTCCTCCTATAGCAGTGGGGTTATCTTTTTTTATCATATCCCAGATTATTTGCGATATCAGATATATTCCTTGTGAAGATAAACTAACCCTTCTTACATCTATATAAAAATTACTTATTTTACCCGAAGAAAGTTTAATCTTTTCTTTAAATAGAGCTTCTTTCTTAAGAATTTTTAATAGTTTATTTCTCATATCTTAGGGTTAATTATACGATATCTTAAATATTTTTCAATACGGATTTTAAAATATTGCAAATAGTTTTTTTTCTGTTAAAATCTTATAAGTATAAATTTATAACAATCGATGAGAGTAAAATATCTTTTTTTCACTATTATTTTTTTGCTTTCCTGTTCCACCCATAACATTACTAATTCACATAGTGGTTTTATTCAAATAAAAGGTTCTGATACTATAATAAATGCTGTTCAGAGATTAGCAGAAGAGTTTATGGAAGAGTACCCTTATATTTTTGTAGCTGTGACAGGAGGTGGTAGCGGTGTAGGGATAGCTTCTCTGATAAATAAAACATGTGATATTGCCACTGCTTCTAGAGAGATGACTCTTAAAGAAATTATTTTAGCCAATAATCGTGGTATATATCCTAAAGAACATATCGTTGCTTACGATGGTATAGCTGTAGTAGTTAATCACAATAATCCTATAGATAAGTTAACTATTGAAGATTTACATAATATATTTACAGGCAAAGTGGATAACTGGCAAAATTTTAGTTGGGAGATAAAAAAGATAGTTACCTTGTCGAGAGAAGTGAATTCAGGCACACATATGTATTTTAAAGAGGAAATAGTAAAGCTTGGGAACAAGAACAGTAAAGAAGAGTTTTCTGCCCAGACCTTGTTACTCTCTTCTTCACAAGCTATTGTAGAAGAGGTAGTTAATAATATTTATGCTATTGGTTATTTAGGTATGGGGTATCTTTCTGATAGAATAAAACCAGTAAAGATAGGTAAGAATAACGAATTTTATCCTCCCCAAATTGAATATATCTCTAATGGTAAATATCCCCTATCTCGTCCCCTTTATTTTTACACTAACGGTGAGCCCGAAGGAATAGTGAAGTTATTTGTAGATTTTGTTTTTTCTTCAAAAGGACAAAAGATTTTTTTTGAAGCAGGTTTCGTCCCTTTAAAATTAGATGTGTATTAGAAAACTAAAAGAAAGTGTTATTGAATTTTTTATAAAGATTAGTGGATTTATAATCATCCTCTTTGTATTTCTTATTTTCTTATTTCTTTTGAAGGATACAGTTTTACTATTTAAAGATTTTACTTTCAAAGAATTTATTTTTGGTAAACGATGGTTACCTATTTCCGAACCACCTCATTTTGGCATAATTCCTCTTCTCTTAGGTTCTTTATACGTTACTTTCTTTGCTACGATAATATGTGTCCCTGTGGGTATAGCTTCAGCTCTCTTTATTGCTGAGATAGCTCCTAAATTTCTAAGAAATATTTTGAAATCGTTTATAGAGATACTAGCTTCTATTCCGAGTGTAGTTTTGGGATTTATCGGTATAGTTTGGTTAGGACCATTTCTTAAAGATACATTAAAACTAAATACAGGAATGTGTGGATTAACAGGAAGTTTTCTTTTAGCATTTATGTCTTTACCGACTATAATTAGTATATCCGAAGATGCTATAATAAGTGTTCCTAAGAGTTTTAAAGAAGCTGCTTTTGGTTTAGGGGCAACCCGTTGGCAGACGCTATGGAGAGTAGTTTTACCCTCTGCTTCTTCAGGTATAATTGCGGCGATAATGTTAGGGATAGATAGAGTTATTGGAGAAACAATGGTTGTAATGATGGTTACAGGTAATGCACCTTTAGTTCCTAAATCTATTCTTCAGCCATTGAGAACACTTACCGCTACTATTGCCGGCGAGATGGGAGAAGCAATAAGTGGTTCAGAACATTATTTTGCTCTTTTTGCGGTAGGTTTAATTCTCTTTATTATAACTTTTATAATAAATTTTCTTTCAGTTCTATTGCTTAACAGGAGTAAAAAATGAATTTAGCCAAATTAAGAGAAAAAATAGCTTTTACTATTTTAGGTTTATCTACCCTTTTCGTAATATTACCTATCTTTGCTATAGTTTTTTATATAGTTAAAAATGCTATTGGTGTAATAAGTTGGGATTTTATATTAGATATTCCTCGTAATGGCATGAGAGAAGGAGGGATTTACCCAGCAATAGTAGGGACTATCTACTTAGTGTTAGGAACAATTTTGTTCTCCTTACCATTGGGAATAATGGCTGCTATATATTTGGTAGAGTATGCTAATGATAATTTTTTTACTAAATTAGTTAAAGTATCTATTGTAAATCTTTCAGGTATACCTTCGATAGTTTATGGATTATTTGGTATGGCTTTGTTTGTTATATTTCTAAAGTTCGGTACTTCTATACTATCAGGGTGTCTTACCCTTTCTATTATGAGTTTACCTTTAATAATAACTGCTACTAAAGAAGCTTTAGATGCTGTACCTTTTTCTTTTAGAGAGATAAGTTTATCCTTAGGTGCTACGAAGTGGCAAACTATTAGATACTGTGTTTTACCTTACGCTTTACCGGGAATCCTTACGGGAACAGTTTTAAGTTTAAGCAGATCAGCAGGAGAGACCGCTCCTATACTTTTTACTGTGGCAGCTTTTTATTTGCCACGTTTACCCCGTTCTATTTTCGACCAAGTTATGGCTTTACCTTATCACCTTTATGTTATTTCTACTCAGATTCCTAATATGCCGCTAAGGTTAAGTTTCGCTACAGCTTTTGTTTTAATTGTTCTTGTATTTTTAATGAATTTAGTAAACGTAATTTTGCGCATACAATTTAGGAAGAAGAAACAATGGTGAAATTTTAGCAATTAAATTTATGGCAGAGGTAATTATAAAAACATTTAATCTTAATGTTTATTTTGGCAAACAACATATACTTAAGAATATAAATTTAGAAATTTATAAGAATGAAATATTAGGTATAATAGGTCCGGCTAATAGTGGTAAGACCACCTTCTTAAAAGCTTTGAATAGATTGAATTATTTATTTAAAGATTATTATCAGGAAGGAGAAATATTCTTTGCTGAGAAGAACATAAAATATATAAGCGATAACCTCTTAAGAAAAAAGATAGGGATAATTTTTGCTCTTCCTCAAGTCTTACCCATAACTATTTATGAGAATATTGCCTATGGACCTAAGATGCATGGTATAAAGAATAAAGATACCCTTGATAGTATTGTAGAGAAAGCATTAAGGAAAGCCTATCTTTGGGAAGAAGTTAAGGATAGATTAAATACTCTTGCTACTAAACTTTCCGGTGGTCAGCAACAAAGATTATGTATTGCTCGAACTTTAGCTGTTGAGCCTGAGGTTATTCTCTACGATGAGCCTTGTTCTGGTTTAGATCCTATATCTACCCAAAAAATTGAAGAGGCAATGCATGAATTGAAAAATAATTACACTCAGATACTTGTAACTAACAATACTAAACAGGCAGCAAGAGCTACGGAAAGATGTGCTTTTATGTTAATGGGAGAATTGGTAGAGATAGATAGAACAGCTATTATATTTACCTCTCCTAAAGATAAGCGCACCGATGAGTATGTGAGAGGTGTTTTTGGATAATCGTATGGAATTTTTTTCCAAGATAGAAACAAGAAATTTAAACGTATACTATGGTTCATTTTATGCTTTAAAAAACATAAATATTAAAATACCTTCCAAGGAGATTACTGCTATTATAGGTCCTTCGGGATGTGGTAAATCTACTCTCCTAAGATGTTTTAATAGGATGA
>JAMWBQ010000084.1 GCA_023819315.1 Candidatus Omnitrophota bacterium | reverse complement strand
TTATATTCAACCCAATTTAAATATTAACATATAATTAATACTATTTCAAGAAAAATTTTCCCCACTGTTAAGCCCCCTCATTACACCCGCCGGGTGTAGCGGGACTTATTCTCTAACGCGATATTATTATTAGGGAATCCTCCTATTGGGCAAACAATCTCTTAATAAGCATTGTAGCATAACTACCTCGTAAAAGACGGAAATGAAGATAGAGAACTTTTTTATTTTTATAAAGCTCATCTTTAAAAAAAGAAATCTCCTTAATTTCTGGGATAACGATAACTTTTCTTAGAGTTGGTCTAAAATATACTTTTCTAAACTTTCTTAAATTAAAAAAAGAAGGTTTTAATTTACGTTCATCTAAGAGTTCTCTGTATATCTTATCAGATATCTCCTCAGTCATCTTTGTTTTCTGAGAAGCCAAAGGTAACAAAAATTCTTTCAAATAGTCAAAAACTACTTTTGAAATGTAGAAAAAATAACTCCAATAATTACCGTGGTAAGATAATATTTGAGAATCATAAAGTTTGATCAGGCGTTCTACTAAGTTATTCCAAAGGTATCCTTGGAAAGAAGAAACAAATATATTTAATTCTTCTTTAGGTATCATCCCTAAAATTTTTAAAAAAGATTTTTTATCTTTTAAAAGAGATTTAAAAGCTTTCTTCTCAAACTCTGTTTTTGCTTCTAAAAGACATTTTCCCCAATTTTTCCAATTATCAAAGAAGAACTTTTTTCTTAATCTTTCTTCCTTTTTATCTTGAGGGTAGATAGCGGTAAGATAAATTTTTAATGCTCCTGAGAATTCCTTTTTTATTAATTTCTCGGCAAAGAATCCCTGCTGAGGAGAATAACTACCAAATCTTTGGTCATCAAAATAGTTAGGGAATCCAAAATTCTTTACAAAATCTAATTCTCCTAAGGCATAGTTAACCTCTTCTTCTTTTAAATCCCTTATCTTTACTTTAAACTCATTTGCTAAAATTAACTCCCCTACCATCGGTCGAGCCATATCTCCTAAGTAATTAATCTCAAAAGATTTTTCTTTTATATTTTCTATCTTAAAATCCTCAATGGTTATATACTGAGTAGTTAAAGCGTGTTTATCTTTCTTACCGCCATAACCAAATTTTTCAAAAGGTAAATTAAATTTTTTCGCTAATTTACTCAATACTTCTATAGTATTCAAACCTTTCTTAGTCAAAAGATAAACTTTAAACCTCCCTCCTTCTTTAAAATCGAGTTTAGCATCTTCGTTTACTATAAAATCCTCTGCTTTTACTTTTATCTTCATAACAAAATATATTTTACCAGAATAATTGTGCTCTTACTTTTTAGATATTTATTTACCTTGCAGATGATAAAGAGTTAAAGAGAATAATTTTCCTTATATTTGGGTTATTTGCCTAATTGGGAAGATTAAATAATAGCCTCAATTGCTTTTATTTTCTATCCTCTCACCGATAAGTTCGTATGCTCCCTCTTCCAAGATAAAATCTTCTAAACCAGCCATATCAATAGGAGCAAGAGGATGATAAAAATAGAGGAATCCTTGAGGAAGGAAACTTCTAAAATACAATTGTGCTAACTGCACTATGGATAAATTAGTTTTTTCTAAAATTATTAAATTAGTGGATTGATTTAAAGCTCTTGTAATTATTAAATCCTCTATTGTCCCAGGTTCTGGCTCGAGTTCCGACTCTGGCTCAGGCTCAGGCTGAGGCTCAGGCTGAGGCTCAGGCTCATAATAAATAACTTCATTATTATTAAAATAAACTTTACCGATAGGCTTATTAACAAGAACTATTGAGCCTGAAGGCGTGCTACCTTCTAAAACCCCACTTACTCCCTCAATCTCACCATATATAATTACTCCTAATTCTCCATTAGTTAATAGAATATCTAAAGGTTGTTCTATTAATCCAATCACCTCTTTCGCTTCCAAAAGAACATTGTTATGAGCGATTATGTGTTTTCCTTCACCTTCCCCTAATATAGAGCCAGTAGTAGCTACAATATTTACTTCTCCGTAAGATTCTATAGTCCCCCCTAAAATAATAATATCTCCACTAAAATTTATAAAACTCAATCCATTGGTAGTTATTGAACCTAAACGACTATCGCCATTGGCTACTCCTGTAATACTCCCTACTACATTTAAATAATCAATATTTATACTATCGTTACTTAAAATAACTAAATCTGTTCCCAAACTAATATCGTATATCTCTATTTTCCCCCCTGAAGGAGAACCTATAGCAATTACTCCTTTAGTCTCTATATAATTTAATTCATTACCATCTATCTCCAAATCATCATCTTCTGTATTCTTACCTATAACAATTGGCCTTAAATCACTGGCATTAGCTAAATTAACATTGCCTTGCTCAGAAACTATAGGAGCCCAAATTTCAAAATCATTAGCAATTAAATTAATATTACCCCCTTGAGAGAAAATACCTCCCCCTTCTTCATCACCTATAAAAATCATGCCCCAAGAATTAATATTTATATCACCCCTCTTAGTAGAAATATTTCCTAAATAGAGGTAAGCATATTCATCTTCACCTACTACTTGCTCTATAATTATCATCCCCTCCTCAGCTTCATTAGAAACAACAAAATAATTAGAAGGTGAGTGTTCAACTATATGAATTGAACCGCTATTTTTATTCTGGGCATATACACTAAATTCCCAATAAGTATAAGTATTAATAGGATAACCTAAAAAACTATCCCCCATACCATTATTAGCTTGTAGATTTATCTCATAAGCTTCTATTAAATTATCTTCAACGCCAATAATTGCTCCTTCCGAGACCAAGTCAACATAATAGCCGGATATCGAACCTAAATATAAATTGCCTAAGGAATGAATATAAACACTTCCTCCTTCTACCGAACCCACATATAGATCTTTATCGTTAACTAAATTTATGGTAGATTCATAGGAATTAGCTTCTAAATAATTTATACTCGTCTCTAATGGATTTTCTTCTTCACCAATCACATTAGCATAAAGGAATAAATCCTCTCCTTCAATATTTATATCCTCTCCATTAGAATCAATTATTGAGCCTTCCTGGGAAGTAAGAGTCACCTCACTACCATAAACATAATCTACTAAAATATCCCCAAAAGCTTCTATCTGTACATTACAATTTGCTTTAATATCTTTAAGAGTTAAACTATCTATATCATAAATATAAATATCCTCCCAAGCATAAGCGGTAAGTTCCTCTGTATCAGTTACAACATAAATATTGTTAGCATAAAGTTTTAATGTAGGGGTTTTTAAAATGACATCTTCTCCTCTTATATCTCCTAATGCGGTTAAACTAAGGGAGTTCTTGCGTACTATATCACTATCTATCACAATACCATTTAAAGATGTAGAATTTATCCCTAAATTAAGTAAATTTGTTTCATCAGGAGTAAATAATACTACGTATACTTGCGGATCAAAATATAAATCCACACTTTCAGGAAATCCATCTTCATCGTAATCACTCTCTATATACTCATACAGATAAGAGATATTAGCTCCTTTAAAATGGTGCTCGTAAGCGATTAAATTAGTACCATAATCAAGATAAAGCGAACCTTGGTCATCTTCATTATCATCAGCTAATAAATAGATTCCTTTACCAAACACATCACCACCAGTTAATTGTATATATCTATCAGCTCTAATCTCTACATTTCCTAACTCCCCTATCCTATACATTTCAGGGGAACTTTCTTCGGCTAAAGAGTAAAGATAGTTAGCCAAATAAATATTACCTTGAGAAATTAAACTAACCTCTTTAGATTGAGCTTCAGCGATAGGCTCACCCTCTCCATAAATATATACATAACTACGGGCATAAGAAGCAATATAAGGAGCAATATTATTCCTACCTATATTTATATCACCTAAAGCCTCTAAAGAAACTTTTCCTGAATAAGCATAACCATAGTAAGTATTATAAGCTTGGGCATAAGAGCCGATACTTCCTTCCTCAGATAAGTAATCTACATCTATGGAAATATCTCCGAGGGCATAAAACTCTAAATCACCTGAGGTAGCTATCGCTTCCTCAGCATCATATGCTTCTGCCTTAGAAAGTATTACCGAGCTACCCTCGCTTATCTTTATATTACCTACGGAACTTATTATAACTTTTCCTGACTGCACTATAGAAATACTCCCAATCCCACCTCCCATTGCGCTTCCTACTGTCCACGAACCAAGATTAATATTTTCTAAGATAATATCACCATCGTGAGTATTTAAACTAACCTCTCCTGAGTTAACTCTTACTACTTCCCCACTTTGATAACCACCATTACCGTAAGCATAAGAATAAATAGGGATTCCCTCTTCTTGTTGAGGTTCTTGCTCAACAACAATATCTTTGTAAGCATCTAAATAAATATTGCCTGAATTTGCCTCTAAATTGCTATCGCTGTATACTTCTACTCTACTGTAAATTGAAGAGTTGCCATTTAGCTTTATATCCCCTTCTAAAGTAATAAGGGTAATATCCCCCGCCCAAGCAGATTCAGTTCCTCCGTAAATTTCTGTAGAAATCAATCCACTATCCAAAACAATATCTCTACCTGCTTGTAAATAGATACTGCCTGTGATTATTTGAGGTGATATCCCACCATATATTTCAGCAAGAGAGGTTATCGTGGCATTATTTATAATTATATCTTTTCCCGCATATAAACTTATGCTATCTACGATTATGGGAGAAGAATCTTCTATCTCCTCATAATAGGCGTCTGAACCTATATTACACTCATCTAACACTATATTTTCTCCTGCGGAAAGAATTATCTGGCTGTCATCAGGTTCGCTATAAATATTATCCTCAATATACAGATTAGAGGATGTATAAATATATATATCTCCACCAGCATTGTATAACGAGCCAGGATAGCCTAAAATATCTCTCAAAGTTAAATCGCCAATATTTTCAATATAGAGATTCCCCTCTCCAAAATTACCTGCTTGTAAATAATTAGCTTTAACACGGACATCTATACCTTTTTGTGCCAAAAGACAGACTTCACCAGCAGAAATTAACCCTTCTCCTTTTAACCGGATAGGAAAAGAGAAAAGATAATATATATCCTGGGAAGATAAAGCGCGGTTATAAACTCGCACCTCATCAATTACTCCTTGAGTAAGTCGCAGAGGTATATAGCGAGGATTACCCCAACCACCTATCCAGAAATTATAATCAGAATTGACCGAACCAGAAGAAGTCTCAAAACTACTATCCAAAATACCATCAATATATATACTACCTTGTGAACCATCTCTTACCATAACTAATTGATGCCATATACCATCGTTTATCTCGGCATTACTTAGGTCTTTATCATCGTTTACCCAACTTTGAACTTTACCGTAGTGGTTCTCCATAGTATAACCAACTTGCCAACCCACAGTTGCTCCCGCTAAACCTACATAGGCTGAATTTTGCGTTCCTTTATACCAAAGAACAATGGTAAATGGACTACTACCTAATCTTAAATTTGAACCTATATCTACATAGGTGAAACCATCAAAATCTAATGCTTTAACTGATACCCCCTCAACCCAATGAGGATTGCCAATAATTGAACCATTAAAACCATTGCCACTTAAATCATAAACGATACTACCCTCTCCCTCATCAAAACTCCAGTAACCTAAAAGACCTAAGCAAGAAAAATCTTTACCTAAATCTTTAATGGTTATCTCGCCTTCTGACTCTAAACTAATCCTTGCATTTAAGGAAGTAACTATATCGGCTAGATATATATTCTTAGCGGATATATTAATATCTCCTATAGACACAATACTTGAATAAATGCTAATATCATCTCCTGCACTAATGAATATATTCCCCTTAGGTATATCCCCCTGAGGAACAAAATTGTATATACCTAAAATATTGAGAGGTAAATTACCTTGGGAAATATAAATTTCCGATGGTTGTTCATTTAAGATAAAGGATTGCTGGTAAATAGATAAATTGTGGATATTAATAAGGATAGGATTTTCTATACTGCCAATACCTAAGCCGGCTTGTAAAATTAGGTAAGTATTAGTTGCTCCCTCTTTTGCCGAAATGAGATAGCTACCTTGATTGATTATCGCTCCGATACCCGGGTTCTCTATATCCCACTCTTTGGCACTCTTATGGTCAGCTAAAAGAGCAAGAATTACACCACTATCTAAACTTATATCACCATCGATAATAATATCATCCTGTGAATATACAGTAAGATGAGAATTAATCTCCCCACTTATATAGAAAGTCTGAGGGTCAAATATAGAGGTTGCGATTTTGTATCCTGGAGGTGCTCTTCCTGATAAAATCCCATAAAATCCTAACTGCTTATAGGCACTTATCTCAATAAATCCAGCATTACCTCTTAAAAGACCAGCGGATACATCAATAACTGCATCTTTATCTACAAATGTATTACCACTTTTGGAATTAATAATAATTCTTCCTCCATTACCTACTAATCCTAAAGCACGCGCCTCAGTAGTAGAAGTGGTAACTAAAGTAGTCTCTGCAGTGGAAATAATAACAATCTCTCCTGCACTACCTCCTTCATAAGCATTAGAAGAAATATACCCCTCTTGTAAAACTACTTTAGCATCAATTAAAATCTCTCCCCCATTTATTCTCTCAGCTATACCATCAGTAGAAACTATACCTTTATTTATGGCGCTTTCATCCATATTAACACCTACTTTAGAAGCAAAGATTTCCCCTTCATTTATGAAATTAGATCCTTTACCTTTAACTTCTACCTCGCCTGCTACTATACTTCCTTCATTTATAATGTCTGCTCCTTCACCTACTAACTGAACTTCGCCATTATGCTCAACTAAATTTTTTGCCTCAATTATACCAGAATTATTTATGGCATAATCAAATACCTTGTTTAATACCTTGGCAGTTAATATAACCCTTCCTCCCTCTGCACTTATCTTACCACGGTTATTTAT
>JAMWBQ010000083.1 GCA_023819315.1 Candidatus Omnitrophota bacterium | reverse complement strand
AGGAAGCTGTTTTTGCTTTACTCTACCAACTGCAGAAGGAGGTAAAGGGAAATAGGAGGAGAATATGCCTAAGAAAATTTTGGTGGTAGATGATGATAAGGATATGGTTGAAATATACCGCCGAGCATTAGAGAAAGCAGGCTATGAGCCCATTTGTGCTTACACCGGAGAAGAGGGCATAAATATTTTGAGAGCAAATCCTGTAGATTTGGTAGTATTAGATTTAGAGATGCCTAAGATGACAGGAGATGAATTTTTAAAGATTGTAAGAAGAGACCCTTTACTTAAAGACACCAAGATTTTGGTAATGAGTTCTTATATGTATCGCTATAGAGAAATATCTCGTGATAGGTTTGTTAAAGAAGGGTTTACCAAGCTTGCGCAAAGGGCAGAAAAAATAGGAAAAACCGAAAAAGAAGAATTACAGATGGAAGAAAAATTAGAACCTAAAGAAGAGTTTCATCCCGCTTTGGGGAGGATACTTGAAGATGAAGCGGAGTTTGAGAGAAGAGTAAGCGAAGAGCTGGTAAAAAGGGTAAAAGGAATATTTGGTGAGCCATATTCCGCTGAACTATTCAAAAAGAAGGGATATTATGTCACAGTGATTGAGGAGAAAGTCAAAGAGATGATTTCTAAATATTTCAAAATACCTAAAGAAAAGATTTACTGGCGGGCTACAGAATTTAAGCGAGATTTAGGAATAGCCTTTGTTGATGCAATAGATTTTAGACAAAAGGTGGAGAAGGAGTTTGGTATAAAGATATCTTTTGATGATCAGCTTAAGATCAATAATGTAAGAGATTTAATTGAATATATCGAATTTGAAAAAAAGTATGAAAGGACCCGTAGAGCTCGGCAGGCAAAAGAACTTTGGAAAAGAGCGATTAAGTTGATTTTATTTATTTGTGGAGTGTGTTTATCCTTATGGTTAGTTATTTTTGTTTTGGGAAGGATAAGAAAATAAGATATAAGGTAGGTGGTTACTCCCCCAAACTAATACTTACCCGTATTTAACCCAAATTTCATTATAATTTCATCTGTGGTAAAATAAATTTGATCAAGTGTATAGTTTTTAAAAATCAACCCATATTAGGAAGCTGGTTTACTAAACATGGAAAAAAGAGATATTGAAACTCATTTAAACGGAAGGCATGCTGGGAAGGATTGTTCTTAAAGATTGGTTTATCTAACCCCTCCATTTCCTATTAAAATATACTTTCTAATGCAAAATGTGGGATAATATCATCTACCTTAGCAATGGCTATTTATTTAAGCATCCCCCTCACTACAATATCAATAGCTTCCTCTTCTTCTAAACCTCTTGCCATAAGAGTTTCTACCTGCTTCTTATCCACCCTACCGATAGCTGCCTCATGGGTAACTTTAGCAAACTCGTTAGTAACATTCACTATTGGTATAGCCTTTGCCTGAGCATTACCTTGAATGATCTCTATACAATCTACATGACCTTTTGCTTCGGGAGCAGTAGCATTAAGCTCATTAATTATTTCACTTATAGCGTTATCTCTTACCGCAACTCTACTCTTAATTACTCCTTTGGAACCTTTACCTAAAAGATGCCCTACCTCTCTAATTTTTATTCTATCATCTCCATAACCATAGATTTTCGCTGTCATCTCTAAGGTGGAGTTATCTCTAATTTCAGATTCATAATCTAAATCAAAATATCCTACTCTACCTTTAAGTAAAGAGAAATTAGTTACTAAACTACTGTTCTTACCCATTTTAATCTTTGCCTTAGGGATAACTTCTACTCCTCCTTCTTCACCATGAAAATGAACCTCGTTATACTCGTAGTAAGAGTTATTACCTATATCTATATCTGCCTGCATCCTATGGATAATTTTAACCGCATTAGGAAAAACACAATGAGCAAGCAACTTAATACCTCCCCCATCCTCAACTCTTACTTTCATATAAATTTCTTGAATACCCTCCTTAGGTAATATCCCAAAACAGAGATGAACCATATTCTCTATTCTTACGCCTTTCTCTACAACTATCGTTGCTTCTATACCATATTCTTTTTCCTTTGGTATTAAAACCAATCCTTTTACCGAATTCATACCGATTACTTTATTCTTGTGAACTACCAAATGAGCCATGTTAGATTGCTTAAATACAGAAACATCTCCTCCTGATCGATTATATGCTTCCAAAATCAACTGGTAATCTTGCATTGTTATCCCCTCCTATTAAATATTTTCTTCTTGGGGAAAAGTCTTTGTGGGACAAGGAACACATTTTTCTTTAAAATATTTGCTCATCTCTTGAGGACTACCTTCTTTTACAACCATTCCCGAACACATAAGCGAAGTTATATCTGCTATTTGAGCTACCTCTTCTCTATGAGTAATCAAAATAATTGTGCTACCTTGTTTTTTAAGTCCTTTTATTATATTTATAATATTATCCAAAGCTAAAATATCAATTCCTGAATCTGGCTCATCTAAAATAGCTAATTTAGGATGCATAGCAAAAACACTTGCCAATTCTATACGTTTTCTCTCTCCTCCGCTTAAACTTTTATCTACTTCTCTATCTAAATAATCCTTAGGCTCAAGTAAAACCTCTCTTAAAGCTTCTTCAATTAAATACTCATCTACTTTCCTCATCCCTACAGAGATATAATCTCTAACCTTCAATCCTTCGAATCTTGCTGGTTCCTGCCAAGCTAAAGTTATTCCCATCTTTGCTCGCTTAGAAATAGGTAAATTAGTTATTTCTTTACCAGCAAAATAAATTTTTCCTTTATCTACAGAGTAATCGCAACAGCCCATAATTAAGTAAGCTAAACTACTCTTACCAGCTGCATTGGAACCAAGTATAGAATGAATTGTTCCTTCTTTTACCGATAGATTTAAATTGTTGAGAATCTGTCTACCATCTATATTAAGTGAACAATTTTCTAAATGCAATAGTGGTTCCATAAATTTTAAATCCTGTTTCTTAGTTCCGCTTTATCTATCTTACCTGAACGCGTTTTAGGCAATTCCTTTACAAACTCAAAATAATGAGGCACCTTAAAATGGGCTAAATGTTGACGACAGAATATCCTTATTTCTTCTTCACCCATCTCTTCATTTTCCTTTAAAACTATAAATGCTTTGGGAACTTCTCCTCTTAATCTATCAGGCACACCAATTACTGCTACCTCACTAATTTTGGTGTTCTTCATAATTACTGCTTCCACTTCTGGCTCAAAAACTATCTCCCCACTTACTTTGATCATCTCTTTTTTCCTGCCTACTATGTATAAGTCCCCTTCCTCATCAAACCTCCCTAAATCACCTGTATAAAACCATCCATTTCTAAAAGCTTCCTTTGTAGTTTGGGGATTATTATAGTAACCATCGCTAACTACCCATCCTTTTACAGCTATTTCTCCTATCTCACCCATATTTACTTCTTTATCGTTATCATCAAAAATTTTTACCTCTACCCAAGGTAAAGCTCTACCTACGGATTCTATTTTATTTGAACCCATTTTAATCACCGTAGTAGGAGCATTGGTTTCCGTTAATCCCCAACCATTCAAAAAATGAGCTTGTGGACAATAGCGATGAAATCTCCTCAACGCTTCTGGGGAAGAAGATGCCCCAAAACTAACTATCCAGCGCAAACTTGATAAATCAAGTTCTTCAAACTCTCTAAGCCTCAAAAAAGCATAGTACATAGAAGGAACTATCCAAAAGCAGGTCACCTTGTATTTAGAAACATTTCTTAAGAACTCTAATGGCTGAAATCTTTCCATTAAAATTAGGGTTAAACCAAACCACAATAGAGCTTGAATATAAATAAGCCCTCCCAAATGAGAAAAGGGAAGAGCGCATAAAGTGATATCATTCTCATTTATATCTACAAAATACTCTAAGGCTTTAGGAGGAGCTTCTAACTGTAAATAATTTACCAATACACCCTTAGGCATTCCTGTTGTCCCTGAAGTATAAAAAATTATAGAGTAATCTTTATCATCTATATCCACCTCAGGTCCTTCCACATCTTTTCTATCCATTATCTCTTCCCATAAGATTAGATTCTTTTTCTTTAAAGGTACTTCTTTACTATTACAAAGAATAATATTTCTTAAATTAGGAGATTTTTCTTTTAAAGAATCAATAGATACACCACTTTTAGGAGTAGTTATCAAAACCTTTGCTTCCGAATGGGAAATAAAAAACATTATCTCCTCTTCAGTAAGCATAAAATCTAAAGGAACACAAACTAAACCACTACACCATATACCCAAATAGCTATAAATATAAGCAGGGATGTTGGGTAGATAAACAGCAACTTTATCACCTTTTTTTAAGCCCAATTCTTTAAAAGTTTTTGCTAATTTAAAAACAATATCTCTTATTTGTAAAAAGTTTACTGCTTCATTATGAAAAAATAAAACAGGCTTTGAATGAAATTTTTCTACGTTTCTTAATAAAATTTCTTTAACATTCATTTTTTTATCATTACATTAACATAAATACTATTAAATCTATCCGAACGATAAGGGTTATCTTTTATCTTATCCCAATTATTCATAATTACTTTACGAGAAAACTTCTGATGAGTAATTTCAAAGTTCCTAATATCTGCTTCCCCCAATAAGTTTTCTATTTCTGCGGGCAGATAACTTGAATTTAAAGAATTGAGGAATCCTTCCTTCTCTTTAGAGGTTAAAAATGATGTTATCTCTTCTATTAGAGATTTTGGTGCATCTCGTTTTAAATCAACGATAAAAGCAAATCGGCTTGGTTTAAGCACACGATAAATTTCACGAAATACTTCTACAGGAGACTCCCAATGATGCAGAGAACCGTGGCTAACTATCAAATCTACAGAATTAGGGGAGAAATCCAACTTGTGCACATCCATTAGTTTAAATTTAAGATTAGACAAGTCCTCTTCTTTAGCTAAACTTTCTGCTTGTAAAAGCATCTCTTTAGAAATATCCAATCCCCAAACCTCTGATTTAGTAAATCTTTTAGCTATCTCCGTAGCTAAGTTACCCAAACCACTACCTAAATCTAAAATCAAACCTTCTAAATCGTTACTTAAACTATATATATGCTCGGCTAATAGAGCGTAATTTAAACTTATAAGTTTAGCTATGCCTCTATATACTTTTATGGCTTCCTCTTCACTAATATTAAATTCTTTAGAAATCTTCTGGGAATTACTCATAGATAAAATTTAACTATTCAAATTTTATCTAAAAACGAAGTTTTGTCAAACTATTATCTTCCCTTAATAGCCAAGGAAAGTTTCAGTTTTGGTATTATCTTTGGAAATACCTAATTGTGCACACAACTCTACCATTGCCTCTACCATCTTAGGTGGACCAAAGATAAAGAATATTCTTTCAGTAAAATACTTAAACTCCCTTATTAACAACTCCTTATCAATATTGCCCAAAGTGTAAATAACTTTTATGTTGGAATTACTTGCCTGCCAATTGTCTAACTCCTCTTTAAAAGGGATATCCTCAGATGTTCTGTTAGAATAAAATACTACTACCTCCGTATCTAAATTTCTATCTACGATATACTCAACAATAGATATAACCGGGGTTATACCGATGCCACCAATTAAAAAAGCAATTTTTTTATACTCTTCTTTGAAAATACAATTTCCCAAAGGTGCTTGGATTAACAAGTAATCATCTATATTTAAGCTTTTCAACCTCTTAGAAAATTCGCTTTGGGAAAGACGTTTAGTTACCTCAATATAATTTCTTAAAGGAGAATTGGAAAAAGATAAGTATTTATTCAATTCCTTATTGTTAAGATCTTCTTCATCAAAAATAATCTTTAAAAATTGTCCCGAATAAAATTTTATCTTATCATCAGAAGTAAACCTAAAGCTTTCTACCGTAGGTGTTCTCCTAATTCTTTGCAATAATTTTATTTTATGGAAACTATCTTTTACCATTCAATATAGTCTTAATATCACTCTCAGGAGTACTTATAAGTTTTATATTAAATTTATCCTTCAAAAAATTAAATATACCTTTAAAGATAAACTCTGGGGATACAGGTTCTAAATATATTCCTTCTTGAGTGACAATTTGTACAAATCTTCTGTAATAATCACCTCTCTTACCCGGGGTATCACAACCACCTACAAGAAATATATTTTTGATTCTACCATCTTTAATAAGGGAAAGTATCTTATCGTTTAATTCTATAATCTTACTGTGATGAAAACCACTGAGTATGTGTCTACCTTCCTTATCTATTAACCTTGGTAAAGAAATAGCCTTATCAATTAGTGGAGAAAAAACCAATCCTCTAATATGTTTAACCCCTCTTATACCAGCAACACTACAAGTAAACAATCTATCGCCATAGGAATCTTTACGAATAAGCACACAAGGTGTGAATTGATAACAAAACATTTTTCATCTCCTAAAATTTTCAATCCAATAAAGAAGATATAGTTGTAGACTTCAATTTAGAAATTACGTAATTCTCAATCTCTTTTATTTTCCTTCTTAAAGGGCAATTATTTCTGTTAGGACAAAGTTTTCTTTTAAATATGCATTCATTTAATCTTATATTACCCTTAAATATTCTTATAAGCTCGCCGAGGTATATCTTACGAGGAGAGAGAGCTAAACTAAATCCTCCTCCGTATCCTTTATAAGCTTTAAGCACCTTTCTCTTATGCAAAGTCTGTAGGACACTACGTAAAAATGGTTTAGGTAAATTTAACTCTTCAACCAGTTCGGAAACAGAGATTACCTTTTTCTTAGAACGAGCAATATATAAAAGAGCCCTTACGGCATAATCTATATTACGTGTTAGAAGCTTCATGTCATTTATAATGATACCATATAAGTATCATTTGTCAATATAAAAATTAATAAATGTTAATGCAACATAAAAATGTCATCTTTTTTGCAAAATAGAAATGTCATCTTTTTGAAAGAAATTCTTCTAAAGTAATCTCTCTTCGTTTATTGTATTCAGATATCTTTTTATAGTTTAACTTCCT
>JAMWBQ010000013.1 GCA_023819315.1 Candidatus Omnitrophota bacterium | reverse complement strand
AAAGATGGCGCACAGATCCCGATTAGTCAATTAGCAGATATCTATTTTGTTACTGGACCAGCAATGATTAATTCTGAAAATGGGCTTTTGCGCGCCTATGTTTTAATGAATGTGCGAGGAAGGGATATAGTAGGTTTTGTAGAAGAGGCATCTAAAGTTGTAAGTCAAAAAGTAAAGTTGCCACCAGGTTATTTTTTGCAATGGTCAGGTCAATTTGAGAATCAGGTGCGTGCTAAGAATAAGATAGCTGTGCTTTTGCCCATTAGCCTCCTGATTAACTTTCTGCTCATCTATATGAATTTTCGCTCCATTATAAAATCTTTATTTATCTTTACCTCTGTCCCTGTAACTCTGGCTGGTGGGGTTTGGCTTCTGGCTCTTTCCGGATTTAATTTCTCCGTAGCAGTCTGGGTAGGTTTCATTGCCCTATTTGGTATTGCCGTTGATGATGGTGTGTTGATGACCACTTATTTGGATGATGTATTTAAACAGCGTCGGGATAAAATAAAAACTCGCCAAGATGTAATTGAAGCCACTGTTTATGCAGGTTTAGGCAGAATACGACCTGCCTTTTTGACCACTATTACTACTATTATGGCACTTTTACCTATTATGTTTTTAAAAGGAACAGGTGCTGAGGTAATGCAACCGATGGCTATACCTTCAATCGGTGGTATGACTATTGAGATGATCAGTTGGTTTATTGTGCCTTGCCTTTATTCTTGGAGAGAAGAAAGAAGATTAAAGAAAACCATTGAACAAAAAGGAGGCAAAATATGAGATTATTTTTTATTTTAGCCTTATTGGGTTTTTTAATTATTGCACATAGTCTTTTAGTTTTAGCACAAAGTGCCACAGAGAAATTAGAAGCAACTACAAATATAACAGAGCCGCAAGATATTGGTAATAAAATTTGTCCTGTTTCCGGTGAAAAGATTGATGAAAAGATGAAAGCAACTTACGAATATCAAGGGAAAATCTATAACTTCTGTTGTTCAATGTGTATCGATGAATTTAAGAAAGACCCCGAGAAATACATTAAAAAATTAAAGGAAACAGAGAAATATGAACACAAAGGTTATCATCAGCAAAGTCACGCAGGATACACACATTAATACAGAATAAGTGGTAAATTAGATGGTAAAACAGATAAAAGAAGCCGAAAAAATTTATTTTGCCTGTGAAAAGTGTGGCCTGCTATATAAAGAAAAAATCTGGGCAGAAAAATGTGAGAAATGGTGTAGTAAAAATAAAAGTTGTAATTTGGAAATAACCAAACATGCTATTAAAGACAGAGATTATAGCTTATTAAATCATCACACTATTAGTTTGGTAGGAAAAGTAAAATGATGAAAGATCCAATTTGTGGAATGGAAGTTGAGGAAAGGACAGCCATAAAATTAGAAAGAGACGGCAAGACCTACTTTTTTTGTAGTCAGAGCTGTAAAAATAAATTTTTAACTGGGGCCAAGACACAATTCCACGTTGGGCACCATGCACATATGGTTGAAGAGTTTAAGAAGCGATTTTGGATTTCTCTGATAGCCACTATTCCAGTTTTATTTCTTTCTCCCATGATTCAATCTTTTTTTAGGTTTCATTTGAGTTTTCCTGGTGACAAATTTTTGCTTTTAGTGATTTCCACTTTTATCTACTTTTATGGAGGGAAGCCATTTCTTAAAGGACTTTTTGATGAACTAAAAAGAAGACAGCCAGCAATGATGACTCTTGTTGGGTTGGCTATAACCATTGCTTATGTGTATAGTAGTCTAGTTGTTCTGGGATTAAAAGGTGAGATATTTTTCTGGGAACTTGTGACTCTGATAGATATTATGCTTTTAGGGCATTGGATTGAGATGAAATCTGTGATAGGTGCATCCGCTGCCTTAGAAGAATTAGCAAGACTATTACCCTCTGAGGCCCATCTAATTTTAGAAGATGGTTCTATAAGAGACGTTAGACTTGAAGAATTAAACCAAGAAGATAAAATTCTGGTTAAACCGGGTGAGAAAATTCCGGTGGATGGCTACGTAATAGATGGAGAATCAGAAGTTAACGAAGCTATGCTTACAGGTGAATCTAAACCCATTTCAAAGAAGGTAAAAGATAATGTTATAGGTGGTTCTATCAATGGAAGTGGCTTATTAAAGATTAAAGTTAAAAAGACCGGAAAGGATTCTTATATTTCTCAAGTTGTTGAGCTTGTAAGAATAGCAAGTGAGAGTAAATCCAAAATCCAAGATCTAGCAAATAGAGCAGCATTCTGGCTTACGATTATAGCCATATCCGCAGGAATATTTACTTTGATTAGTTGGCTTATATCGGGTAAAGAATTTACCTTTGCTCTTGAGCGTATGGTAACGGTTATGATAATTACCTGTCCACATGCCTTGGGTCTTGCTGTGCCATTGGTTGTTGCCGTAATTACTGGTATCTTAGCTAAAAATGGTCTTTTGATACGTAATCGGACAGCCTTTGAAAATGCTAGAAATTTAGACATAGTTGTGTTTGATAAGACAGGAACTCTAACAAAAGGAGAGTTGGGTGTAACGGATATTGTGAGTTTAGGAGACTGGAGTAAAGAGGAATTATTGCGTAGAGTAGTTTCAATTGAAATAAACTCAGAACATAGCATCGCTAAAGGTATAGTCAATAAAGCCAAGGAAATAAATTTATCTCTTTATAAAGTTAGTGGCTTTGAAGCAATACCCGGAAAAGGTGCAAGGGCGTATGTTGAAGGCGAAGAAATGTACATAGGAAATAAGATGATACTTGAAAAAACAAACCTTAAATTAGATGATGAATTAGAGAAAAAGATAAACGAGATATCTTCTCAAGGAAAGACTACGGTCTTTGTTGTTTCTGGGGGCAAGGTTCAGGGAATTATTGGTCTGACAGATATCATCAGAGATGAGTCTAAAGAAGCAGTGAATAAACTTAAAAGTTTAGGTTTAGAAATAGCCATGATTACTGGAGATAATTATCTAAATGCTAAATATGTGGCTGATGAGCTTGGGCTTAACGTATTCTTTTCAGAGGTCTTAGCCCAAGAGAAATTAAAAAAAATAAAAGAGCTTCAACAGAAAGGCAAGAGAGTATGTATGGTAGGAGATGGTGTAAACGATGCTCCTGCCTTGGCTGTGGCTGATGTGGGTATAGCTATAGGAGCAGGAACAGATGTTGCAGTTGAGAGCGCTGATGTTGTATTAGTTAAAAATGACCCCAGGAATGTGGTAGATGTAATTTCTCTTTCTCAGATAATGCAACGTAAGATGATTCAAAATCTATTATGGGCTTGGAGTTACAATGTTTTCGCCATTCCTTTAGCTATAGGAGTGCTTTATAACTATGGAGTAATTTTACCACCAGCAGTTGGTGCGGTGATTATGTCTTTAAGTACAGTTGTTGTAGCAATTAATGCAAGATTAATTTCTTATAAGAGGCAATAAGATGTCTAAATTTATTCTTATCATATGGCAGTATCTAGAGGAAATAGTTCCTGCGCTTATATTTGGTTTTTTCTTAAGTGGTTTAATCTATGAATTTGTTCCAAGAAATTGGGTAGAGAAAAACCTTGGCAGGCAGGACATAAGAGCGGTCTTTTATGCTACTATTGTTGGAACTATTCTTCCTATCTGCTGTTGGGGAGCATTACCTATAGCTATAGGTTTCTATAAAAAAGGCTCAAAATTAGGACCGGTTTTGGCATTTTTGGTGGCAACTCCAGCAACATCTGTGAGTGCGGTTGTTGTAACTTATAGACTGTTGGGATTAAAATTTACTATTTTTATTTTCTTTGCGGTGATTTTCATGGGAGTACTTATTGGTATAATCGGTAATAGACTTTCCTTTAGTCCAAAAGAAATTTCACAGAGGGTATGTCCACATTGCGAAGAAACAATCCCACATACCCATAAGAAGAATTTTTTCCAGCATATAGAATCAGTTCTTAAATTCGCTTTTTTGGATATGCCTCGGGAAATTGGTTTAGAGACAATTTTGGGTATAGTCTTAGCTGCAGTTGTAGCTAGCTTTATTCCTATAGGTCTGTGGATAAAAAATAATCTTGGTGGATTTTGGGGTTATATCTTTGCACTTGTCTTTGGTCTTTTAATGTATATCTGTTCAACTGCAACAGTTCCTTTGGTGGATGCTTTTATTAAGCAGGGGCTAAATTTGGGTGCAGGAATGAGCCTTTTGTTAATTGGACCAATCACAAGTTATGGAACAATCTTAGTTTTAAGGAAAGAATTTGGATTAAAGATTTTGTTGATTTATTTAGGTTTTATTTCTCTTGCTTCTTTAGTATTAGGTTATATTTTTTCTCTAATCTAAAAAATGGAGGAGTAAGATGAGAACAATATTCAATATAGTTTTATATGGTTGTTAAAGAATTCATCATATTTCTTAAGCTCTTTCACAAGATATTCAAGGTTATAGGTTCTATGTAGGCGGTAGAATTCCTTATCATCTGTTCTATGGGAACGCTCTACCTTACCGTTCTGGTTTGGTGAGGCTGGTCGGTTAAGCTTATGCTTTATCTTGAGCTCCTTGCACCTTAATCTAAAAGGATATAGCCTTGGCATCTTTAAAGGGTGTGTCCGAGGTTATCCCCTGCGCCGCTTATTATAAAAGGTCTTCTTCGATATACCAAAGTGCCTTGTTAGGAAAGAGGCGTTTTTTATTTGCTCATACATAAGCATCCATGCTAACCTCATAGGGATTAGCCTTTGATAGTAATATTTAGGCATGGGTAACACCTCCTTTTATAAACAAAATTTTTTATTATAACACAAAATAAAAAGCAAAAGTGTTACCCATGTCTTTAGACTCTACTTAAAAATCAAAAAATCTTCTTGCATTTTATTTTTTTTATTGTAAAATGAAAAATTCTTATGAAAGAAGTTAAGGTTTTTGCACGTGCTGGTCAAGGAGCAATAACTACGGTGAGTATATTAGGAGAAGCTCTGTTTAGAGAGGGTAAGTACGCTTACGCTTTCCCTCATTTTGGCGCTGCTCGTATGGGTGCACCCATGAATGCTTTCTTAAGGTTTGATTCCAGACCTGTGCGACTGCGTTCTCAAGTTAATTCTCCTGATTATATTATTGTAGTTGACCCCACGCTCTTAGAGAGTGAAAGGTGTTTTCTGAATGTAAAATCAGGGGGTATTGCTATAGTAGCGATAAGAGATGAGAAGAAGTTATCTTCTCCCAAGGGTATCAGTGTATTTACTTTACCGGCAGAAAAAATTGCTATGGAGATAATCGGACACCCATTTAGTAATACAGTGCTTTTAGGAGCGTTTTCTAAAGCTACAAAAGAGTTGAAGCTTGATTCTATCTTTAAGGCTGTAGAGGAGAGGTTTATAGGTAAACCTGAGATTGCCAAGAAGAATATAGAGGCGGTAAAGAGAGGATACGAGGAGGTTAAATTAGCTTGATATGTTTGGTCCTTTAGTATCAAAACCTGGTTCATCTAAAGAAAATAAAACTGGCGCATGGCGAACTCTTTTAAAACCAAAGTTTTTACAGAAAAATTGCATTGGTTGTGGTTTATGTAAGTTAGTGTGTCCAGAAGGATGTATAGAGGGAATAGAGAAGAATAAGTATCGTTCCGATTACCTTTATTGTAAGGGATGTGGATTATGTGCTTATATATGTCCTAAAAAAGATATTGAGATGGTAAAGGAAGAGGAAAAATGAAGAAGTTTTTAGAGGGTTCTCATGCTGTAGCTGAGGCAGTAAAGTTATGTAGACCAGGGGTTATATCCGCTTACCCAATTACTCCTCAGACACATATAGTAGAGCGACTTGCAGATTTTGTAGCTAATGGTGAGCTTGATTCTCAATTTGTGAATGTAGAGAGTGAACATTCAGCAGCAAGTGTTGTTTTAGGAGCTTCTGCTACAGGAGTGCGGGTATTTACTGCTACTAGTTCTCAGGGTTTAATTTTGATGAGTGAGGTTATTTATAATATTGCAGGAATGCGATTGCCTGTTGTATTAGTTTGTGCCAATCGTGCTCTATCTGCTCCCATTAATATTTGGAATGACCATCAGGATGCAATAAGTGTGCGTGATAGTGGTTGGATCCAGTTTTTCGCCGAGAATAATCAAGAGGTTCATGATTTCGTTTACCAGGCTTATAAATTGGGAGAAAATAATAAGGTGATGTTACCGGTGATGATAAATATGGATGGATATATCCTTACCCATGGTTTAGAGTCTGTAGATATTCCTGAGAAAGAAATGGTGGATAGGTTTTTACCTCCCTATAATCCTCCTTATAAGTTGGATATAGATAATCCTTTAACTATGGGAGTATTGGGAGATCCCTCTATATACTTAGAGACACGTTACGCTATACATAAAACGCTGGAGGAAACATTGGAATTGATTCTTTGTATAGGAGAGGAGTTTAACTCTATGTTTGGTAGAAAGGGCATAGATTTGTTGGAAACGTATTGGACGGATGATGCAGATATAGTAATCGTAGCCATGGGTTCAGTATGTGGAACTATAAAGGATTTTATTGATAGAGAAAGAGCAAAAGGCAACAAAATTGGGCTCTTACGTATCATTACTTATAGACCTTTCCCTAAGGAGAAAATCTTTGAGTGTTTAAAGGATAAGAATATAGTGGCTGTGTTAGATAAATCTATTTCCTTAGGCAGCGAAGGGCCGGTTTATACAGAGATAAAATCGTTATTCTCTCAGAGTAAACCAAAAATAAATGGTTTTGTTGCCGGTTTAGGAGGAAGAGATATAACTATGGATACCTTACAAAAAATTTTGGATATTTCTCTGAAAAAAGTTGTAAGGTGTGAATTTTTGGATATTAAAGAGTCTTTATTAAAAGAGGAATTCTATGTCTGAAGTAAAGTCTCATTTTGAAGAAAATCTTTTTGTCTCCGGACATACTGCCTGCGCTGGTTGTGGACAAGCAATAGCAGTGCGTTTAGTAGTTAATGCTTGCGGCAAAAATGCAATATTTACTAATGCTACAGGTTGTTTGGAAGTTTTTTCTACTAAATATCCTGAGTCAAGTTGGCGCTTGCCTTGGATACACTCTCTTTTTGAGAATTCGGCAGCAGTTGCTTCAGGAGTGGAGTCAGCATTAAGATACTTAGGTAAAATTGATAAGATAAAAGTAGTAGCGGGAGCAGGTGATGGGGGAACCGCTGATATTGGTTTACAAGCTTTAAGTGGTATGTTAGAACGTGGCCATGATGTGTTGTTTGTATGTTACGATAATGAAGCTTATATGAATACAGGTATTCAGAGAAGCGGTCTTACTCCCTTAAAAGCTTCTACTACAACTTCTCCTTCAGGTAAGTTATGGGAAGGTAATTGGAGAGTTAAAAAACCATTAGTAGAGATATGTGCCGCTCATTTTATACCATACGCTGCTACTGCTTCTGTAGGTTTTCCCCAGGATTTACAAAGGAAGGTTAAAAAAGCATTAGATATTCGTGGTCCTAAATATATCCAGATTCATGTTCCTTGCCCTTTAGGTTGGGGACATCCCTCTAACCTTACGATGGAAGTAGCTAAAAAAGCAGTTAATAGTGGGCTTTATCCATTAGTAGAGTACGAGTATGGTAAACTTACAAAGGTTTTTAAAGTGTCACAGATTATCCCTGTAGAGGAGTATATAAATATTCAAACCCGTTTTCGCCATCTTTTAAAGGATAAACAGGCGTTAAGTTCGTTACAGGAAACAGCCAATAAGAATATTGATTATTACGGTTTACGTTCAGCTTAAAAGTTAACATAATAAGTTTGTAGGAGGTTTGTTATGGCTAAGATAATTATTGATGAGAATGTTTGTGTAGGTTGTGGTTTATGTGTAAATAGTTGTCCGGAGTGTTTTGAGTTAAGTGATGAAGGTATAGCTAAAGTTAAGGGTGATGAGTGTAATACCTGCGATATAAAAGAGGTAGCTAATCAATGCCCGGTTAATGCTATAAAGGTAGAGGATTAAATTCTTTGTTTCGGTTTAATTAGTACTCGTTGTGTAATAAAATGTAGAGTTAAAAAAATTGCCCCCATCTTTTAAAGGATGGGGGTTAATTTTTTAAGATTTTATATTATTTATAATCCCTTTTTAACAATGTATTCACAGAGATCAACTACTCTACAGGAGTAAGCCCACTCGTTATCATACCAGCCTAATACTTTAACAAAATTACCTTCAATTACTCTGGTTAGTTCAGCATCGAAAATGCAGGAGTAGGAGTTGCCTACAAAGTCTTTAGAAACAAGAGGTGTATCGCAGTATTGCAGAATTCCTTTTAGATAGGTTTCCGAGGCATTTTTAAATAATGCGTTTACTTCTTCCCCAGTAGTAGATTTATTCACTGTTACCGTGAGATCGGTTAGAGAAACTGTAGGGGTAGGAACACGAATAGCTAAGCCATCTAATTTACCTTTAAGTTCGGGTATAACCGAACCAATAGCTTTTGCTGCTCCTGTGGTAGTTGGTATCATAGATAGAGCGGCAGCACGAGCTCTTCTTAAATCTTTGTGAGGTAGGTCAAGTATCCTTTGGTCATTAGTGTAGGAATGTATAGTGGTCATAATACCTTTTTCTATTCTCAGATTATCGTGAATAACTTTTACCATAGGAGCTAAACAGTTAGTTGTGCAGGAAGCATTGGAGATGATTGTGTGTTTCTTGGGGTCATAGTTATTTTCGTTAACGCCTAAGACTATGGTGATATCTTCTTTTTTAGCCGGTGCAGTAATAATTACTTTTTTAGCCCCTGCTTTTAAATGAAGTTCTGCTTTCTCTCTATCCGTAAATACTCCGCTTGATTCTATTACAATATCAACTCCTAATTCTTTCCAAGGAATAAGTTCAGGAGATTTTTGAGTAAAGACTTTGATTTCTTTTTTATCTACTACTATAGCATTTTCTTTGGCTTCTACTTCTTTGTTCAGAATACCATAGTTAGAATCATATTTTAAAAGATGTGCTAAAACATTAGTAGCTGTTGGTAGGTCATTTACAGCTACGATTTCAAATGTGTTTTTATCCAAACCAGCCCTTAACACTAATCTGCCTATCCTACCAAATCCATTAATCCCAACTTTTACTGCCATAATCTAACCTCCTTTTTTATTTGGTTTAATAATTTTATTTAATTTAGCTTTAGAGAGTAGTTTCTCTTAAGAGTTTAGCCGCTAGTTCAGGTGGTGTTCCTACAACATAGAAACCACTTCCCGCTTCGAACCCTGCTATACGAATTAATTTTGGCATTATTTCTATATGCCAGTGATAACCAAAATGCACATCAGTATTAACCGGTAGGGTATGTATTATATAGTTGTAAGGGTGTTCTCCCAATAATTTTTTTAATCTACCAATTACTTCTTTGAGGGTTTGTGCTAATACAGATATTTTATAATCATCTATTACCCCAAAGTCAGTTAAGTGTTCTTTAGGAATAATCCATACTTCAAAGGAAAATCTGCTCGAGAGAGGACAAAAAGCAAGAAACTCTTCCGTTTCCAAGACTATTCTTTCTTTTACTTCCAGTTCATAGGCAATGATATCACAGAAAATACATCTTTCCCTGAATTCGTAATAATGGTGAGCACCTACGACTTCATCTTTTACATTTTTAGGGACCATGGGGAGGGCAATGAGTTGAGAATGGCCGTGTTCTAAAGAAGCTCCTGCTTGTGCTCCTACATTTTTAAAGATAAGTATGTATTTAAATCTAGTATCTTTTCTTAAATCTAAACTTCTTGAGCGGTAAGCTTTTAAGATACACTCTACTTCCCAGTTATTGAGTTCTGCTATACCTTTGAAATGATCGGGGTTATCTATAATAACTTCGTGTGCACCAATACCATTAGAAAAGTCATATAAGCCATTACCTTGTTTATCTAAATTCCCTTCAATTCTTAAGGCAGGGAATTTATTAGGTACAACCCTTACTGTCCAACCAGGAGCATTAGGTTGACGCCAGTTTGTACTTATTGCTTCTATTTCAGGAGGAGTAAGGTGTTCATTTCCATAACAGAAAGGACAGCCTTGGGGTCCTTTCCATTCAAAAGGTTTAATTTCAAATTGATTAGGTAGATATGGGTTCTCTGTATTTACCACTACCCATCTTCCTACTATGGGGTCCTTTCTTAGTTCAGCCATAAATTATACCTCCTCACGCAAAAATTTTGCTGATTCCTCCGGTAAAGATGGACATATATAGAAACCCGTTCCCCATTCAAATCCCGCTACTTCAGTTAAGCGAGGAGTAATCTCTATATGCCAATGATAGTCTTCTTCAATGGTTGACCAATATCCTGGATGAGGTCTTTTAAAAGGTGCGGTGTGGACGACGTAATTGTATGGTGGGTCATTTAATAATTTTTTTATTCGGTAAAGGATAGTTTTTACTATGTTAGCTAAAGGATAGAGTTCTTGTTCTCCTATTCTACAAAAAGCTGATGAGTGTTTTTTAGGAAGAATCCATACTTCAAAAGGGAAACGGGGAGCAAAAGGGACTATTGCTACGAAACCATCTTTTTCTAATACGAGTCTTTCTTTTTGTTGTAATTCTTGATTAATCATATCGCAGAATATACATCTTTCATGATAGTTAAAATAAAATTTTGCTCCTTGCAGTTCTTCTTTAACTCTTTTTAAATTAACGGGTGTAGCAATTAATTGTGAACGAGAGTGTTTTATTCTTCCTCCTCCTGCGTCCCAACCGTAATTTTTGAATGCTAACACATACTTTATATGTTCGTTATGTTCTATCTCTCTCATCCTTACACAGTAGGTATAGAAGACATCGCGAATATAGCTAACTTCTAAATCAGCCATATTACCAATATGTTCAGGAGTTTCTACTACTACTTCATGCCTACCCATCCCATGCATCAAATCGTAAGGACCTTTACCTTTTTTCCAGAAATGATTCTCCATATCTAAAAATGGCCGTTTACTGGGAATAACTCGCACTCTCCAATTACCTTGCCCATCTTTTATGGAAAATATTTCAGGAGGGGTAAATTTTTCGTTACCTCTACAGAAGTGACACTCGCTTTCCGGAGGAGAGGAATCAACAACTTTAAAGTCCTTTGGTCTTTTTGCTCTTTCCGTAGCAATAATGACCCATCTACCTACAATAGGATCTTTGCGCAATTGGGGCATAAAACCTCCTTCAAAGAAAATTTATTATAACAATTTTTAGTTAAATTGCAAGAGGCTAATATAAATATGAAAAAAATTCTTTATTTGTGGTTTTATTTATGCTATTATTAAACAGCTAAAAACAATAATGGAGGGTTAAGATGAGAAGTTATACTTTCCGCGAGTATACTGGGTTAGAAGAGGTAGTTGGTCCAATCTTTTTAATTCGTAATATCCACAATGTAGGCTATAATGAGTTAGTGGAAATAGTTGACCAATATGGTAAGATGCGGTTAGGGATTACTCTTGAGGTAGGTAAAGAATATACTGTGGTGGAAGTTTTAGAGGGAACCACTGGGTTATCGTTGAGTAACTGTAGGGTAAGATTTAAAGGAGAACCTTTGATGTTTGGTGTATCTGAAGAAATTTTAGGGAGGATATTCGATGGTTTAGGTAATCCTTTAGATAATATGCCCAAGCCAGTTTATGAAGAATTAGTTAATGTTAATGGAATGGCAATTAATCCCACAGCCAGAGAGTACCCTTGTAACATTATTGAGACAGGTATATCTTCTTTAGATGTAATGAACACATTGGTAAGAGGACAGAAGTTACCCATTTTCTCAGGGAGTGGTTTACCTCATGATTTAATAGCTACTCAGATAGCAAGGCAGGCAAACGTAAAAAACGAAGATTTCTGTGTTGTTTTTGTAGCTATGGGGGTAAAGTATGATACTGCCCAATTCTTTATAAATAGTTTTAAAGAGTCAGGTGTTTTAGACCATGTGACAATTTTTTTAAGTCTTGCCGATAGTCCACCTATAGAAAAATTACTTACTCCTCGGCTTGCCTTGAGTTGCGCTGAGTTTTTAGCTTTTAGTAAACAGAAGCATGTTTTGGTAATAATGACTGATATGACAAATTATTGTGAAGCTTTAAGAGAAATTTCTACTATTCGTGGAGAGATACCGGCAAGGAAAGGTTATCCTGGGTATCTTTACAGTGATTTAGCTAGTATATACGAAAGAGCAGGAATGATTAAAGGTAAAAGTGGATCAATAACACAGTTGCCCATTCTTACTATGCCTAACGATGATATAACTCATCCCATTCCTGATTTGACAGGATACATTACCGAAGGTCAGATAGTGTTAGAGAGGGAGATGTATAACCGGGGAATTTACCCACCGGTGGCAGGATTGCCATCTTTGTCGCGTTTAATGAAAGATAATATTGGAGAGGGTTTAACCAGAGAAGATCATCCTTCTTTAGCTTCTCAGCTTTTTGCTTGTTATTCTCACGTTAAAGATATACGTGCTTTAGCTTCCATAATCGGTGAGGAGGAGCTTTCTCCTCTGGATAAATGTTACTTAGATTTTGGAGAACAGTTTGAGAAAAGATTCATTACTCAAGGATACTATGAGTTTCGTTCATTGATGGATAGTCTGGATTTGGGTTGGGAGATGTTATCTATTCTACCCGCTGATGAATTGGTAAGAATTAAAGAAGATTATTTGAATAAATACTATCATAAAAAATGAAATTAGTCTCTGCTACAAAAGCAAATCTTCTAAAATCTAAAAGAGAATTAGATTTAACCAGAGAAGGTTTCCAATTGTTGGATGAGAAAAGAAGGATATTAGTGGGAGAGTTAGTTTCTCTCGTTCATATTGTGGAGAGAGCAGAGGAAGAGTTAGATAGAGAGATTAGGAAAGGTTACGAACTTATGGATAAAGCGGTGATAAATATGGGAAGAGTAAAAATAGAAGAGTTAGCTTTAGGTGTGGATATAAATTATAATATTTATTTTTCTACAAGAAGAATTATGGGAGTAAATATTTTCTCCATAAATTTGGATATAAAAGAAAATGCACCTTCCTATAGTCCTTTGGGAGTAAGTTTTTATGTAGATGAGGCTAAAGAAAAATTTAAAGATATAGTTAACCTTATCGTTCAGTTAGCAGAGAAAAGAATTGCTCTCTTAAGAATCAGCAGAGAACTTCGTAAGACTATTCGTAAAGTTAATGCTTTAGAGAAAATACATATACCTTTTTATGAAAGAACGGTAAAGTATATAAGTGAAAGATTGGATGAAGAAACAAGAGAATCATTCTCTATGCTTAAGTTAATAAGAGAAAGATTAGGAAAGATATAAAGTGAGGTGGTAATGAAAAATATTGTAGTTCCTGTAGAGGGAGGAATACTTTCTTTAGTTACTGCTAAATATGCTATATACTTAGCAAAGCATTTAGAAGCAAAACTTTTCTTTGTCTATGTTATAGATGAGAAGGTTCTTTCTGACTTGCTCAAAGTTAAAGTTTTTGTTGATGTAGAAGCGAAAAAATACGAAGAAGAATTAGAAGTTCAGGGTAGGCGTTTTTTGGATAAAGTTAAGAAGATGGCAGAAAGTAAAAATGTTCCGTGCGAGCAGTTTATTTTGAGAGGTGTAGTTCATGATCAGATAGTTAAGAAGATAAGGGAGGTAAATGCCGAACTTCTGGTTATGGGTAATTTACGGGAAGCTTTGTCAAGGAGAGAGATTTTTTACGATGAGGGAGAAAGAATATTTAGGGAGGCTCATTGTCCGGTGGTAGTAGTAAAGTCACCTGAGATAGTAGAGAGACTTTACAATGAATTATGATGTAATAGTTATTGGTGGTGGACATTCTGGTATAGAGGCATCTTGGAGTTCTGCAAAGATGGGCTGTGCTGTTTTGCTTATTACTATAGACATAAATGGCATAGGAAAAATTTCCTGTAACCCCGCAGTGGGAGGAGTAGCTAAGGGGAACTTGGTTAGAGAAGTAGATGCTTTGGGAGGAATTATCGGTAAGATAACCGATAGATGTGTAATTAGTTTCCGTATACTTAATAGAAGCAAGGGTAAAGCTGTATGGGCAACACGTGCTCAAGTGGATAGGTTCTTGTATCCTAACATGGCAAGGTCAATTTTAGAGAAGAATGAAAATATAAGAATATTTCAGGCTAAAGTAAAGAAAATATTGGTAAAGAGTAAAAAGGTTATAGGGGTAGAAACGAATTTTGGTGAGGTTTTTTATGGTAAGACAGTGATTGTCTGTGCAGGAACATTTCTTAAGAGCACAATACATATTGGATTAACCAGTTTCCCTGGTGGCCGTTTATACGAGGAATCCAGTGACGAATTGTTTGATAGTATAAACGAGTTGGGGTTTGTTACCAAGCATTTTAAAACAGGAACATGCGCACGTTTAGATAAACGCACTATAGATTTTTCTAAAACCATTGAGCAACCTCCTGAGTTAGATACCAAGCCATTTTCCTTTTCTACTACTCAGCCAATTAAAGAGCAAATGAGTTGTTTTATTACCTATACCAATAGTAAAACTCATAAGGTAATTTTAAAAAATCTTAATCGTTCACCGCTTTATACGGGTAAAATAAAATCTAAAGGAGTAAGGTATTGCCCCTCTTTAGAAGATAAGGTGGTTAAATTCTCCGATAAAGAGCGACATCAGATATTCTTAGAGCCGGAAGGAAGAGATTCTGTGGAAATTTATCCCAACGGAATATCTACCTCTTTACCTTTCCATGTTCAAGAAGAGTTTATTCATACAATAGAGGGGTTGGAGAATGCACGAATTTTAAGGCCAGGATATGGTATAGAACATGGTTTAATAGATACCAGAGAACTTTACCCAACTTTAGAGTCAAAGTTAATAGAAGGATTATATTTTGCCGGTCAGGTAAATGGGACAACCGGTTACGAAGAAGCGGCTGCGCAAGGGATAGTTGCCGGAATAAATGCTGGGTTAAAGGTTCATAGAAAAGCTCCTTTTATTCTTACCCGCCATAATTCTTACATAGGTGTTCTAATTGATGATTTGACTACCAAAGGCACAGATGAGCCTTATAGGATGTTTACCTCTCGCTGTGAGTTTAGAGTATCTTTAAGAGAGAGTAATGCTGATATAAGATTAGCTCATATGGGATTTAAATACGGTTTGATAAGTAAAGATGAGTATCAGTTGATTTTGGAGAAGAAAGAGAAAATTGATACCCAGATAAAAAAATTGAAAAGCACAAAAGTATTGTTTGAAGGCAAACGTCTAAGTTTGTTTGATATTCTGAAGAGACCAAAGATAGATTATAAAGATATTGAACCATACTTGAATGATGGTAATTTAAACTCCTCTTATCCCCATATAGAGGATATAAAGAGAGAGGTGGAGATAGAGATAAAGTATGAAGGATTTATGCGTAGGGAGATGGCTTTCCTTAGGGAGATAGATAATTTTGACCGCATAAAGATACCACCAAAATTGGATTTTAGTAAGGTTCCTTCGTTATCTAAAGAGGTAGTAGAAAAATTGAATAAGTTTAGACCGGTAACTTTAGGGGAAGCGATAAGAATTAGTGGAATTACTCCCGCAGCAATACTTAATATATACAATTTTATTAAAAAGAATTAAGATTTAAGAAATCACCTATATATTTAGCTAAACTTTCCGTTGCTCCCTTAGGTAAAAGATAATCTCTAATTTTGATTAGTTCACTCTGAATCCGGCAGTAAAGGTGTTTATCCTTTATAATTTTCAGAGTGTAGTTTGCTATACTATAGGCGGTAGCTTTATATTGAATAAATTCTTCCACAATTCTTTTCTTACCCACGATGTTAACTAAACCAATATTCTGTGTTGAGATAAGATTCTTCAAAATTAGCCAAGAGAAAAAATTTAGTTTATAGATGATTGCAAATGGTATCCCTAAAAGAGCTACCTCTAAGGTAGAGGTTCCTGAAGAGGTAATAACGAATTCGGATTCTGCTACGCTATCGTAAGAGTGCTCTTTAATAATTAAATCTTTATCTATAAATCGGTAATAGAAGTCTTTTTCTACGTTAGTTGTTTTTAATATATAGAAATTGTAATCGGGTAGTTCTCTTTTCAAAATATTTTTTGTTTTTACCATTAAAGGTAAATGTCTTTTTATCTCATTCTTTCTTGAGCCGGGTAGAAAGGTTATTATCTTTTGAGGTTGGATTTTTTGTTCAGGAATTATTTCTAAAAGGGGGTGTCCAAAGTAAAGAACTTCTATACCTTCTTTTAAGTAAAAATCTTTTTCGAATTCAAAAATAACTACTAATTTATCTACGTATCTTCTTAGAATCTCTATGCGTGATCTTCTCCAAGCCCATACCTGAGGGCTTACATAGTAAATTATAGGATACTTTTTATTAATTTTCTCGGCTAAACGCAAATTAAAATCAGGAAAATCTATAAGGATAATTAAATCAGGTTTTATTCTATCTATTTCGTTTAAAGCGTAGCTAAAAATATTTAAGATTTTTTTAAGGGAGAGTAAAACTTCAAATATGCCCGATACAGAGTATTTTGTTAAGTTGACGATTTGGATGGAATTTTCTTTTAAGGAATCTCCTCCCAAGGAGTAAATTTTTAGTTTATTAGGAAAGATTTTCTTCAACTTTTTGCTCAGTAATCCTCCGTATATATCCCCTGAACGGTCTCCAGCAACGATTATTATATTTTTCATCACAGTTTAGTTATCTTTCTCTATTATCCTCTGCACATTTAGTGCTAATTCTAAAGCCTTGAGAGCTTTATGTGCGATATACAAAGAAAAATGTTTTGTTTTTACCATCTTTATAAAATCTGTAATTTCTCTTTTAAGTGGTTCTCCTTTCTTTATGGGTATGGTTTCTTTTATTATACGGTTTTTACATTTCCTGTATATCTCTACTTTCTGTTCGGCGTAGTCTAAAGATACGTAACAGTTAGGGATAAAAACTCTTATTTTTCTCTCTTTTTTTGCCGATATTCTTGAAGAGGTTATGTTCGCCACACAACCTTTTTCAAAAGTGATGCGTGCATTAGCAATATCGGTTGTGGAAGATAAAACATTTACTCCTTTAGCCTCAATTTTTTTAACCTTATCTTTTACTATATCAAGGATTATATCTAAATCGTGAATCATTAGGTCCAAAACAACACTGATATCTAAAGAGCGATAGGGGAATATACTTAAACGATGACACTCTATAAATTTTGGTTTTTGGATAATTTTCTTTATTGCTAAGTATGCACTATTGTATCTTTCTACGTGACCAACGAAAAGAAGCACACGTTTCTTTTGAGCAATAGATAGTAGTTCTTTTGCTTCCTTAATATTGTTGGTGAGAGGTTTTTCTACAAATGTGTTTATACCGTTACTTAAAAAAAATTTAGCTATTTCAAAATGAGTAGAAGTAGGAGTAGCGATACTTACTAAGTTAATCTTTCCTAAGATATCTTTGTAGTGGGTAAATTTTTCTCCCTCTAAGTTGGCTATTTTAGAGTAGTCAATATCCACCACATATATTTTATTTATATTTTTAATTTGTTTGTATATTTTATAGTGGATATTACCAATGTTTCCTAAACCGATTATTCCTACGTTTAATTTCATATTTCAATAGTATCAAATATCTTGAGAAAAGTCAATCGATGTGGTAAAATCAACCATTTAGATATTATGAAAAAGTATATCAAAGATTACCTTAAGCTTCTTAAATTTGTTCTTCCCTGTAAGGGGTTAATTGTTATTGCTACCATCTGTATGTTAGTATCTACTATCTTTGATGGAATTACGTTGAGTATGATTGTCCCTTTAGCTGATAGGATATTAGCTAATAAACAGATAATCGTTCCTCCTAACTTACCCCCTATTGTAGGACATTGGATAGATAGAATTAATTCTTTGGGACAAATGCTTCTATTAAAATACATTGTTATTTTTATGGTAGTTCTCTTTTTTTTCAAGGAGATATTTATATTTGTTCAAAGCTATCTTATGAATGTGATTGGGCAAAGAGTAGTTATGGATGTAAGAAATAAGTTGTATGCTAAATTTCAAGAGCTATCATTAGATTTCTATGTGAAGAAGCGAGTAGGAGAGTTAATTTCCCGAGTTACTAACGATGTGGGATTTATTATGAACGCTCTCTCTTATGGGTTAACTGACCTCATCTATCAATCTATGAGAGCATTTTTCTTAGGATTATTATCTTTCTATCTTGCCATCATAGTATCTTGGAAACTTTTTTTAATTTCTTTACTTATTTTTCCCTTGATTGTTTTACCCGCGGTTAGGATTAGTAAAAAAATAAAGAAATTAACCAGTGAAGTGCAAAAGAAGATGGCAGATTTAAATTCTATGTTGGCAGAGACTATACAGGGAGCTCATATCGTAAAGATTTTTTGTCGGGAAAATTATGAATTGGGAAGATTTAAGAATATAAACTACCAGTACTATAAGTTTATATTAAAAAGTACAAAACGAATGATTTTGCTCACTCCTTTTACCGAGTTTGTAGGTGTATTAGGAGCTATGGTAGTTTTGTGGATTATTGGTAAAGAGATAATTTTAGGGAGGGTATCCTTTGGTATATTTGGTTTATTCCTTGCATCTTTAATGTCAATAATTCATCCCCTTAAGAAGTTGACTAATGTTCACGCTATTAATCAACAAGCTTTGTCTGCCTCTCAAAGAATATACGAGATATTAGAGGAAAAACCAAAAGTTGTAGAGTTGCCTTATGCCCAGGATATTAGAGTTTTTAAGGATAAGATAGTTTTTGAAAATGTTTGGTTTGCTTACGAAAATGAGGATTATGTTTTAAAAAATATAAACTTAAAAGTTGATAAAGGTGAAAAGATAGCTTTGGTTGGGCATTCCGGTGCTGGTAAGACAACTTTGATAAGTTTATTGCCACGTCTTTACGACCCTCAGAAAGGTAGGATTCTCTTTGATGGTTTGGATATAAGAGAGTTTAAATTGCAATCTTTACGCTCAATTATATCTATGGTTTCTCAGGAGATGGTTCTCTTTAACACTACGGTAAGGGATAATATAGCCTATGGAAAAGAGGGAGCAAAAGAGGAAGAGATTATCGAAGCAGCAAGAAAAGCTAATGCTTACGATTTTATTAAAAGGTTACCGGAAGGTTTTTCTACAATAATAGGTGATAGGGGATTTAGATTATCAGGAGGTGAAAAACAAAGATTATCTATAGCAAGAGCAATACTTAAAGATGCCCCCATACTTATTTTAGATGAAGCAACTAGCCAGTTAGATTCTGTTTCTGAGTCAGCGATAAAAGATGCACTTTATAAGCTTATGGAGGGCAAAACAGTTTTTGTAATTGCACATCGTATTTCCACTGTTCAAAGGGTAGATAGAATATTTGTTATGGATAAGGGTGAGATTGTAGATGAAGGTAATCACAGTTATCTTATCTCTTATAATCGTTTATATAAGAGGTTGTATGAATTACAATTTAGTGTATAATAGTTTGCATTGGGCAAAAAATAATTATAAAATAATATAAGCGATTTAAAAAGAAGGAGGATTATGAGTGTGCCAACAATTATTAAGGATTTATTAGAAAGAGGTGTTCATTTTGGACATCTGAGTAAACATTGGGACCCCAAAATGAAGAAATTTATTTTTGGTAAAAAGAAGAATCTCTATATTATCGATTTACAGAAAACAGCAGAAAAATTAGAAGAGGCTAAGGACTTTGTAAGAAAAGTAGCTTTAAAAGGGGGTTGTATCCTTTTTGTAGCTACTAAGAAACACTTTAAAGATACCATAGAGAAATTAGCTTCTTCTTGCGGTATGCCCTATTTAGTGGAAAGATGGATTGGAGGTTTTTTAACTAATTTTGTTACAGTGAATTCCAGAATTAAGAAATATATCCAGTTAAAAGAGAAGAAAGAAAAAGGAGAATTAGATAATCTTCCCACAAAAGAATTGTTGAGATTGAATAGAGAGATAGATAAAATGCATAGAAACTATAGAGGGGTGATTTTTTTAGATAAGCTTCCTGATTGTGTGTACATAGTTGATACTAAAAGAGAGGATGCAGCGGTAAAAGAAGCGAAGAAACTCAATATCCCTATCGTAGCTATTGTTGATACGGATTCTGACCCTGACATAATTGATTATCCTATTCCCGGTAACGATGATGCTATAAAGTCCGTTGGGTTCATTACTTCTTGTATTGTGGAGGCAATTAATCAGGGTTTAGAAGAGGGGGGATATAAGAAGAAAGACACCAATATTGAAGAGGTGAAAGATAGCCCTATGCAAGATGAGGGAACAAAACAATAAATGGTTAATTGATTCATTATCTTAGGAGGGTGGATACTATGGATATGAGTAAAGTTAAAAAATTAAGAGAAATAACTCTATTAGGTATAATGGAATGTAAACAGGCATTGTTGGAGAGTCAAGGTGATTTTGATAGAGCTTTGGAAATACTTAGGAAAAGGGGTGTGGCTGTTACTGAGGAAAAGAAGGGAAGAAAAACTCTTCAAGGATTAATAGAATCCTACGTGCATTTCAGTGGTAATTTGGGTTCTTTGGTAGAGGTTAACTGCGAGACGGATTTCGTAGCTAAAAATGAAGTGTTTAAACAGTTCGTTAAGGATTTAGCTATGCACGTAGCTGCTACCGCTCCTTTGTATTTAAGTAAAGAGGATATTCCGCAAGATAAACTTTCTAATATTTCCAATTTAGAGGAGTTCACCAGAGAAAAGTGTTTACTTAACCAGTATTTCATAAAGGATAGTAGTAAAACTATAGAAGATTATCTTAAACAGGTTATTGCCCAGACAGGAGAGAATATAGTGATAAGAAGATTTGTGCGGTTTTCTTTAGGAGAATATGAAAGCTAAATATAAAAGGATACTTCTTAAATTAAGTGGAGAAGCATTTTTAGGTGAATATCAACATGGTATAGATGCTAAAGTGTGTGCACGTTTAGCTAAGCAGATTAAAGAAGTAGTGAGTTTGGATGTAGAGGTAGCTTTGGTTGTAGGAGGGGGTAATATATTTAGAGGTGCTCCCAAGTCAAAAGAGTTTGAGATGGAACGTACGGTAGCAGATTATATGGGTATGTTAGCTACAGTTCTAAATGGATTAGCTTTCCAAAATGCATTAGAGAATCAAGGTGTACCTACAAGAGTTATGACCGCTGTGCAGATGCATCAGATCGCTGAACCTTATATTCGCAGAAGAGCTATTCGCCATCTAGAGAAGAAAAGGGTAGTTATATTCGTAGCCGGTACAGGTAATCCTTATTTTACTACCGATACAGCGGCTGCTTTAAGAAGTATTGAGATTAATGCAGAAGTTCTTCTTAAAGGAACAAAAGTTGATGGTGTTTACTCTTCAGACCCTTTTAAAAATGAACGAGCAACCTTGTTTAGGGAGTTAAAGTATATAGATGTAATTAAAAAAAGATTAGAAGTGATGGATGCTACAGCAATCACTCTATGTATGGAGAATAAATTACCAATAATAGTTTTTAATTTTATGAAGGATGATAACCTTAAGGATATCGTTTTAGGAAAAAACATAGGCACGTTTATTAGATATTAAAATTAAGAGGAGGTTGGTATGTTTTTGAAAGCCGCCCTGAAAGAGATAGAGGAGCAGATGAAGAAAGCAGTTGAGGTTACTAAAAGAGAGTTTAGTGAGTTGCGTTCGGGAAGAGCCAATCCTAAAGTCCTAGAAGGTATAAGGGTTAATTATTACGGCACACCAACACTTCTTAAAGATATAGCTACAATAAATGTTCCTGAAGCAAGGATGTTTGTTATTAATCCTTGGGATCCCAATTCGGTAAAGGATATTGAGAAGGCTATATTACAGTCGGATTTAGGGTTAACTCCTTTAGTGGATGGTAAGGTTATAAAGTTGATTGTTCCTCCTTTATCTGAGGAGAGAAGACAGGAGTTAATAAAGATAGTGAAAAAAATTGCCGAAGAAGGTAGAATATCTATAAGGACGATAAGGAGAGATGCCAAGGAAAAAATTCATAACTTAGAGAAAGAGAAGAAGATATCCGAAGATGATAAGTTTACGGGTGAAAAGAAACTTCAGGAGCTTACCGATAGGTATACAGAGGAGATAGAAAAGTTACTTGCCGAGAAAGAAAAGGAATTAGAGGAAAGATAAATTTAATGGGCCGCTAGCTCATCAGGTAGAGCACCGGCCTTTTAAGCCGGGTGTGCCGAGTTCGAGTCTCGGGCGGCTCAAAAATATAAAAATTCTTAGATTAATCTTAGCGGACGTGGTGGAATTTGGCAGACACGCAGGACTTAGGATCCTGTCCGTTAAGGGTGGGAGTTCAACTCTCCCCGTCCGCATAAATTAGTTATTAATCAGTAACTTTTATAAAGATTCGTAACCGTAAGCAATAAATTTATAAAGCGAGGGTAGCTCAAAGGTAGAGCTCCACGTTGCCAACGTGGTGGTTGCGGGTTCAAGCCCCGTCCCTCGCTCCATACGTGTTATAACCGTTGGGGATAAAAATATTTTGCTACTATAGAAAGGAGGTGTATGGAGATAGACATATTCAATTATCTTCATGAGGAGGATATAATTATAGGGTTGAAAAATAAGACAAAGAAAAATACGATATCTTTCCTTATTGAACATTTGATTGAAACAAAAAAGGTAGAGAAAGAAAATAAAAAAGAGATTTTAAAAGTTCTTTTGCAGAGAGAAGAGATGGGTTCTACGGCAATTGGAGGTTACATTGCTTTCCCTCATGCGCGTTTATCTTGTATTAAAGACGTGGTTTTATGCTTAGCCATATCTGAGGAAGGGGTTGATTTTGATGCTTTGGATGAAGAATTAGTTAATGTGATCGTTCTTCTCCTTTCTAATCAGAAGGAGGCAGGTATACATCTTAAGTTGCTCGCTTATTTGGCTAAATTACTTAGAGACAAATCGTTTGTTCAGCAGTTGAAAAGTGCTAAAGATACTAAAGAAGTAATAGTTCTTATATCAAAACAAGCAGAGATAGTGGGATGAATCGTTTATTTAAATTCATAAGATGGTTCTACCCGGGATTAAAGATAAAAAGATGGATTAGTGTTTTAGCAGTTGGGTTAATACTAATATTAATTTTTGCTCCCCGATTATCTTCAGATATTAACTTTATATTAAAGATAGTTTATTCATTTTTGTTTGGAGTAGGAGTAATTTCTCTTGTTATTGGTATAGCTTCCCTTGTTCGTAGTTTCTTTGAGGTTATTTATCCCCATAGAGAAAGAGAGTTAATAGATATAATTTACGAGAAAAGATTTTTATCTAAAGGACCGAAAATAGTTACTATCGGTGGGGGGACAGGACTTTCCACGATTTTAGAGGGATTGAAAGAACAGACATCCAATATTACCGCTATTGTTTCTGTTTCTGATGAAGGTGGTTCGTCGGGTAGGTTAAGAAAAGAATTTGGGATCTTACCTCCCGGAGATATCAGAAACTGTTTAGTCTCTTTGGCAGAAGCACCACAGTTATTACGTGATTTATTCCAATATCGTTTTGCTGAGGGGGAAGGAATAAAAGGACATAGTTTTGGTAATATTTTTATAACCGCTCTTACCGAGGTTACCGGTAGTTTCCAATCGGCGATAAAAGAATCTAGTAGAGTCTTAGCAATAAGAGGTAAGGTAGTCCCTGCGAGTTTAGAGGTGATAAGGATAAAGGCAGAGTATATGGATGGTTCGATTATGGAGGGAGAGGATAAAATACCTAAACAAGGAAAATCTATAAAACAGGTTTTTATTATCCCTTCTAACGCCTCCCCTAACCCTGAGGCATTAGAGGCTATTCGCCAAGCAGATATTATTATTATCGGACCAGGTAGTCTTTTTACCAGTGTGTTACCTAATTTATTGATAAAAGATATCAGTGAAGAGATTGCTAAGCGCAATGTATTCAAGTTGTATATATGTAATGTTATGACCCAGCATGGTGAGACCGATGGTTTTACCGCATCGGATCATGTAAGTGCCCTTATTTCTCATACCAGGGATGATATCGTTAATCATTGTTTAGTTAATTCGGGCAGGTTAGATTATAATTTACTTATTAGATACTCTCAAGAGAAGTCTTTTCCCGTTATTTTAGATAAGAATAGACTTAAGAAGTTAGGATTAATCGTTATAGAGGATGATTTCGTGAGTAAATCTAATTTTTTAAGACACGACCCTCAAAAGACAGCTAAAGCTATTATGCAAAGTTATAGTTTATGGAAAAAAGAGAGAACAGATAATAGATTATGAGTAAATTGATAGAGGAGGTAGTGGTTAATAACAATGAGGGTTTACACGCTCGGCCAGCAGCTCTATTTGTGCAGATTGCCAACAAATTTGATTCCTCGGTTAAAATAGAGAAAGATGGTTTAATAGTTGATGGTAAATCTATAATTGCTTTATTAAGTTTGGGTTTAACCAAAGGGACAAAAATAAAATTAATTTTAGAAGGAGAGGATGCTTCACAGGCTTTTAGTGAGCTTAAAGAATTTTTGGTGAAGGAAGATGATTAAGTTAAAAGGTATCGCAGTTTCTTCAGGTGTGGTGATAGGCAAGGCTTTTTGTATAAGAAAGGAAGAGTTTGTTATACCTAAGATAAGGATTAACTATGAGGATATATCTAGAGAAATATATCGTTTAGAAGAAGCTTTGATAGATACTAGAAAGGAGATAGTTACTATTCAGGAGAAGATATCTAAGGAATTAGGGTTTACGGAAGCTAAGATTTTTGAAGCTCATCTTTTAGTTATTGAAGATAGGCTTCTTATAGAGGATGTTATTAAACGTATAAAGAAAGAACGAGTAAATGTAGAGTTTGCTTTTTCCGAGAGCATAAAAAAATATATAGATATTCTTTCCAAGTTAGAAGATGATTATATAAGAGAAAGAGTTGTTGATATAGAAGATATTAGTAAGAGGGTGTTAAGAAGGCTTCTCCATCACTCACCTTCTAAGTATGAACTTAAAGAAAAAATGATAATAGTTGCTCACGATCTATCCCCTTCAGAAACAGCTTATCTTTCTAAGAGTAATATTTTAGGGTTCGTTACCGATATTGGAGGAGTTACTTCCCATACCGCTATAATTGCCCGTAGTTTGAGTATCCCTGCAGTAGTGGGATTAGAAAAAGCAACTACCCATATAAAAGGAGGAGAAACGATTATTGTGGATGCTACGCAGGGAGTAGTGATTGTAGAGCCTACATCTTCCTCGTTAAGATATTATAGGAAGAAGGCAAAGGAATTTTTTAAGTCTACAAAGTTAATCCATATTCCTAAATCTGCGAAAGCTATAACTTTAGATGGTAGAGAGATTACTGTTTCTGCAAATATAGAGATTCCTGAAGAGTTACCATTAGTGGAGAAATTTGGTGCAGAAGGTATTGGACTTTATCGGACAGAGTATCTTTTTTTAGGGAAAAAGAGTTTACCCTCGGAAGAAGAGCAGTATAGAGCTTACGTTAATGTAGCAAGAAGAGTGAAACCTTATGAAGTAATTATCCGCACCATAGATATAGGAGGGGATAAATTTCTCTCTCGGCCAGAGGTTCCTGTGGAGATAACACCATTTTTAGGCTCACGGGCAATAAGGTTCTGTTTAGCTAAACCGGAGATTTTTAAGATTCAATTGAGAGCGATTTTAAGAGCTTCTTCCGAGAGAAATGTTAAATTGATGTTCCCCATGATATCAGGATTGGAAGAATTGTTATTAACGAAAAAATTAATAAGAGAGTGTGAAGAAGAGTTAAGGGAAGAAGGTAAAAGCTTTGATGAAAAAATTTCTATTGGAGCGATGATAGAGGTTCCTTCAGCTGCTTTGGTTGCGGATACCTTAGCTAAAGAGAGCAATTTTTTTAGTATCGGAACTAACGATTTAATTCAATATTCTTTAGCCGTAGATAGAGGAGATGAAAAGGTGGCTTATCTATATGAACCAGCTCATCCCGGAGTATTAAAGTTAATAAAGAATGTTATTGATGCCGGGCAGAGAAATAATATTTGGGTAGGTATGTGTGGAGAGATGGCAGGTGAGCCTATTTTTGCTTTTTTACTCTTGGGATTAGGAATAAATGAATTGAGTATGTCTCCTCCCCTGATACCTCGGATTAAAGAGTTGATAAGAAAGGTTAAGTTTTCTTACGCTTGCGAAGTGGCTAAAGAAGTAATTAATTTATCTACCCCTCGCGAGATAGAAAAGAAATTGCAAGAAGCACTAAAGAACGTATTGAAAGAAGATTTTGCTAAAATCATAGGGGTTTAATATGAAAGTGCTTATATTAGCTGCTGGATACGGGACGAGGTTATATCCTCTTACAATAAATACTTCTAAGGCATTGTTACCCATAAAAGGTAAAGTCCTTTTAAATTTTATTGTGGATAAAATAGATAATCTAAAAAAAAATTTCCCTATAGAGGAGGTCATAGTTGTTTCCAACGAGCGATTCTATAAAGATTTCTTGGATTGGAAGAAAAAATTTAAGTTTGACGTGAGAGTCATCAGCGATGGGACTTCTTCTCCTGAGAATCGTAGAGGAGCGGTAGGGGATATAGATTTTGTTATAGGGAAAGAAAGTGGGGAGAGTGATTGGTTAGTTGTTGGTTCGGATAATTTCTTCGATTGGGAACTTTATGATTTTGTTCATTTCTCTTTGGATAAGAGACCAGCGATAACTTTGGGAGTATACGATTTAAAAGATAAAAGCAAAGCTACCAGATTCGGTGTGGTAAAATTATTGCATACGATGAGAGTTAAAGATTTTGTGGAAAAACCCAAAGAGCCGTTCTCTACTTGTGTAGCTGTGTGTATTTACTTTCTATGTAAAGAATCTCTTAAATATATTCGTTGTTTCATAGAGGAAACAAAAGGAGCAGATGCTGTGGGTAAATACATAGAGTGGATGGTAAAAAACCACACGGTATATGGATACGAATTTAAAGGGAATTGGTTAGATGTTGGGCATAAAGATACCTTAGAGTTGATAGAGAGGTGGGTTTGAGATATGTCTTTGGAAAGATTAAGGAAGAAGATAGATACTATAGATAATAAAATTTTACAATTACTTAATAGAAGAGCTAAGGAAGTTTTAAAGATTAGTAAGTTGAAACTTCAGGATAAGCAGAGTATATTTTCAGCAGAAAGGGAGGCAAATATTTTTCGTAGATTGAAGAAGTTAAATCAAGGCCCATTGAAGGAAAACGATGTGGAGATTATTTTTAAAGAAATTCTTTCTGTTAGTCGTTCTCTAAATGCTGTGATTGATGTTGCTTATTTGGGACCTGAGGGGACATTTACTCATTTAGCAGCGATTAAAAAATTTGGTAAATGGGTAAATCTTATTCCCTGCGAGAGTATTAGAGAAGTTTTTGAAAGAGTGGAAAAAGAGGGTGTGGATTATGGGGTAGTTCCTGTGGAAAATTCCACCGAAGGAGTGGTAACCTATACCTTAGATATGTTTTTGGAATCATCTTTAAAGATATGTGCAGAGATAGTGCTTAGTATATCTCATAGTCTTTTAAGAGTATCTTTGGATAAGAAGTTGATAAGGATTTATTCTAATCCCCAGGTTTTTGCTCAATGTCGTGAGTGGCTTATGAGGGAGTATCCTAATAGTGAGCTTGTTCCTACAGCTACTACAGCAAAAGCTGCCGAATTAGCTAAAAAGGACCCCTTGAGTGGCTGTTTGGGTAATAAGATCTTAGCTTCTTTTTATGGTTTAAAAGAAGTTAGTTCTCATATAGAGGATTCTTCTTCTAATGCTACGCGTTTTTTAGTTATTTCTAAGAAGGATAGTTTACCAAGCGGAGATGATAAGACATCTATTATATTTTCCATCAAAGATAGGGTGGGAGCTTTACACGATGTTCTTTATCCTTTTAAGCGAGGAGGTATAAATCTTACTAAGATTGAATCTAGACCATCAAAGATAAAACCTTGGGAATACTATTTTTTTGTAGATTTCCAAGGACATCGTCAAGAGCTAAAAGTAAAAAAGAGTTTGGAGGCTTTAGAGAAAAAGTGTGCTTTTATAAAAATTCTTGGTTCCTATCCTAAGGAAAGTTAATTTTAGGTAATTAAACTTCTTAATTTTTCCACAAGTAAAAAGTAGCAAAATAAAGAGTAACTTTCGTTAAAAAGTTTTTTAATTTTATGTCACCGCAATATAATAATGTCACCTTATTGCAAAGTAGAAATGTTAGGGCAACTTGATGTAAAATACCACCTCTTAGAAGCAAAAAGGAGGTGGTATTATGGAAGAAGTAATTATCCTGACGATGAAAGAACAAAATAAATACGAGGTGATTAGAGATAGTCTAAAAAAGTTAATTA
>JAMWBQ010000082.1:4664-7248 GCA_023819315.1 Candidatus Omnitrophota bacterium | reverse complement strand
TTGGTTTAAACATTTTGGAACAGGCCCACATGGAGCCGGTGAAGCATACCATATCGGCATCTTTGGTAAAACTGGTTCTGGGAAATCTGTTCTTGCAAAAATGATTCTCTTAGCTTATGCAAGATACTCTAATATGGCTATATTTGTGATAGACCCACAAGGAGAGTTTAGTAAAGATATAAGCGGACAAGTAGCAATGGAAGGATTTCCATTGGATTTACGTAATATTTTACAAAGTTTAAACAAGAATGTTATGCCTATTAGCGTTAGAAATTTAGTTCTTGATAGATGGGATCTTTTCGAGCATATTCTTGCACAATCAGATTTTTTTGAGCGACTTGCCATTCATACGGCGGATAAAAGAATCTTAGCTGCTGAAGTTTGAGGGAAAATCTAGAGAGAAGACAGGTTAGACTTTCCGATTTACATACACAACAGGCTTTCCAAACAACATGGAGTATATTACAGGAAGAAAGGGTTTTGAAACAAATCTATTCTGGCGTTGAATATAGGAACCGCCTTCTCGATATGATCAATCAAACTGATCGTAATCATCATTATCAAACATATTGGCTGCCAGTCTGTCGGTTATTTCAGAGTAACAGGCAAAACGCAGTTACAGTAGATAGTCTTCTAAGACAGGTTTTTGCACAACAGCAAACAAAACCTGTGATAATAGTAAATGTTTCTCGTGAAGAAGCAAGAGACCTTTATTGGAATGATATTATACAAGCTTTAGTAATAAAAAGGCTTTTAGATGGGATAAATCTTCAAGCTGAATTAAATTATCAAGGAAATAGAAGTCTAAATACACTTATAATAATAGATGAAGCCCATAGATTTGCACCACGCGATAAGCCAGAACAGGAAGAACTTAAGCAAGTTGGTGAAACTCTTGTTAAAGCATCAAAAGAAACAAGAAAATATGGTATTGGATGGATGTTTATTAGCCAGACATTATCAAGTTTACATAGGGAGATTATTGGGCAACTGAGAATATTTTTCTTTGGTTTTGGTCTAGCATTAGGGAGTGAATTTATGTCTTTAAAAGAAATTGTTGGCGGAGAGGCTAATGCTCTCAAACTTTACCAATCATTTCGAGACCCTCACAGTGCCTTTGATATCGCATCCAGACAATATGCTTTTATGACTATTGGACCCGTTTCACCTCTTTCGTTTGCTGGCACCCCTCTTTTTCTCACTGTTTATAATACCCCCGAAGAATTTTTGAGAGCAAATCAATTTTTAAGAGGCGGTAATTAAAAAAAAATGCGTTGTGCAATCTATACAGGGTATCAACAGATAACCAAGCAGAAAAAGATTTTTCCTCTTGTGAAGCTCAAGAAGAAAAGATAAAAGCTTTTGTTAAGAGCCAGAATAATTGGGAAGTTTTTAAGGTATATTCTGATGCTGGTTATACAGGGGCTAATCTCAATCATCCTGCTTTGCAGAATTACTTCAGGATATAAGGCATGGGAAAATTGATATTGTTTTAGTTTATAAAATTGATAGACTCACCCGCTCACCTAAAGATTTTTACCAGTTGATAGAATTTTTTGAGAACTGCAAAGTTGATTTTATCTCAATAACAGAAAGATTTGATACTTCTACACCGGCAGGCAGACTTTTAAGAAACATTATGCTTACCTTTGCTCAATTTGAGAGAGAACTTGCCAGCGAAAGAACCAAAGACAAAATGCTTGAAAGAGCTAAAAATGGGATGTGGAATGGCGGAATTGTGCCTTATGGATATAAAAGAGAAAATAAAAAGTTTGTTATCAATCCTAAAGAAGCCGAGGTTGTTCGGTTTATTTATGATACCTATGTAAAAACTGGTTCTTTATTCAAGACTTATGATAAACTAAAGCGACAGGAAATCAAAGATAGGCACGGTAGAGTTTTTCAAAAAGCGCTATACATTACATTCTAAGAAATATTGTCTATACCGGAAAGCTAAACTATGCGGAAAAAATTTATCAAGGAATTCATCAGCCCATTATTTCTGAAGAGCTTTTTAATCTTGCTCAAGATATACACCACAAGAAAATCAAGACTCTGCGAGTATATAAAGATTTTCTCCTTTCAGGACCTATCACCTGCAATGACTGTGGATCTATTATGACTCCTTGCTATACAAACAAGAGAAAAGAAGAAAAACGGACACGATACTATTATTACCGATGCACCAAAACTTTTAAGATGGATTGGAACTCATGGAGTATTAGACAAGTCAACGCAAATAGATTAGAAAATTTCATTTTTGATAATCTTGAGATAATTTCAAATGACAAAATATACCTTGAAAATCTAATTTTCAGACTTAACAATGACCCGGAATCGGGATACTGCTCTGGACACGAACTAACGGAAGATTGCTCTCCGCTTTCCTCTCAAACGCTTCAAAATATCCTCGAAATATTTTTAAAATCCCTTGCCTATCAAAAAGGAATTGAAAGGAATCTTTTAATCAAAAAGTTTATAAAAAATATTCTTTATTCAAAAGAGCAAATCCAGATAAACCTTTATTATTCAAAAGATTTTGACGCCTTCAGAAATTCAAATTTTCCTTTAGGGGTTGAGTCGA
>JAMWBQ010000082.1:0-4654 GCA_023819315.1 Candidatus Omnitrophota bacterium | reverse complement strand
GCACTTCCGTTTATTTTTCCGAAAATCCCCAGTTCGTATTGTCAAAACTGGCTCCCCGGGTAGGGCTCGAACCTACGACCTACTGGTTAACAGCCAGCCGCTCTACCTATTGAGCTACCGGGGAAAATCTTCCAAATTTTTCCAAAATAAGTAAGAAAATTATATCTTCTTTATTTTTAAACGTCAAGAGTTGTTATCTATCAATAAAATAATCTTTCGCATTATCTTGTGGATAAAAACCTAATATTTCTTTTGTTTCAGAAAGATCAAATACATTGTCACTATTATCACTTGTAACGAAGGCAGCAATAAAATTAGAGCCCCTATTTTCTTCTATAGCTTTCTTAAAAGCTTGAATTAGGTCTCTCTTACTACAAAATACCGCTCGCATATAATCGCTATCGTAAAAAACAGGATTATCTTCAGGAACTGTCCAGCCAATTCTTAAGGCAATAAATTTCATCCCTAAATAGGATAGGTGTCTACCTACATATTCACCAAATACTTTTGATTGTGCATATAAACACTGTGGTGTAGGTGGCATATCAAGAGTAATAACTTTCCTCAAACCTTTTCTTAATACCTCTTTTATTACTCCTTCATGATAAAAATTGGAACTAGCATAAATAATTTTTTTAACCCCTACTCGCAAAGCTTCTTCAAATACATAACTCGTTGCCATAAAATTGTTCTTGAGAGTAAGTTTTTGAGGAGCATCAGGACGAGGATCACCCGCTAAATGAATTAAAATATCTACCCCATCAAGTATTCCTTTAATTTTTTCTTTTTCTGAAAAATCTACCTTAGTAAAATTATCTTCTCCTTCTATATTAACTATATCGTATAAACGCAATTGGTAATTTGTCTTTAACCCTTCTCTTAAAGTGGTTCCTATATTCCCTGAAGCACCGGTTATCCCTACTGTTTTAACCATAATCATAAATTATTTTTTAACGAACAATTATATCTTCTTTCTTGCTCAGTTCTTCTCTTATATTCTGATGAATTGTATCTACCTCTTCAGAGGTAAGAGTTCTTTCTTTAGATTGATAAAATATCCTTAAGGTAAAAAAGTTAGAATCTTGTGATAAATCCTTACCTCTATATATATCTATAACTTTATAATTGTAAAGAAATTCTTTACCAACTTCTCTTATAGTCTCTCCTATTTTCTTGAAGCTAATATCTTTTCTTAAACCAAGACTTATATCTCTATAAACGATAGGATATTGACTAAATGTTTTATACTTATTTTCTTTTCTTAACTTTTGCAATAATTCTAAATTAAATTCTCCATAAAATATGTTCTCTTTTAAGTCTAATTCTTTCCTTACTTTTTCATCTAATTTGCCCAAGAAACCAACAGGTTCTTTCTCAATAACTACCCTTAACGCTTGTAGGAAATTGGGTAAACTATCCTCTTTAAATTCATATTGAATAATGTTTAAATAATTTAGGAGCTCTTCTACTATACCTTTAAGAAAGAAAAATTCTTCTCTTATGCCACTCACCCCTAAAGAAAGTGTGGGAATCTCTTTAAAATTATTTTTATCTTTAATATAAATATTAGCTATCTCAAAAAAACGGAGATTGCGCTGATTACGATTAAGATTGTACATAATAGTATCAAGCGTACCTGTTAATAAAGTTGGACGCAAAGCATTCTCTTGCTCACGAAGAGGATTAGTAATATTAATACTCTCTATCTTAACTAAATTTTTTAAATCTTTCTCTGAGACTATACTGTAGGTAATAATCTCTTTCATCCCTAATATAGAGAGAAAGCTACGTAGTTTTCTTTTAAATTCAAATAATTCATCTTGATTTAGATGAAAAGGCAAGAACGGTAAATGAGGTTGTATTTTGTCATAACCGTAAATTCGAACAACCTCTTCATAAATATCTACCTCTTCTTTAATATCAAACCTAAAGGCAGGAGAAACTACTTGTAATTTATTAGAACCTATCTCTTTAACTTGAAAATCAAGATTGGAAAGAATTTTTTTAATTGAATTTTTGGGTATATTAGCGCCCAAATATGAATTTAAATCATTGATACTTACGTTTATTACTTTTTTCTTTGTCAAAGGTTTTCTTCCTCCTCTACCATAACCAATTAGCTTACCACCTGCTAATTCCTCTATTAGAAGATTAGCTTCTTGGGAAGCGTACTCTAAATAATCACTGAACACCGCTCGCTCAAAACGATAGGAAGATTCTGTAACTAAACCAGCTTTTTGTCGCGAACGCCTTATGGTTAAAGGTGAAAATACAGCTGCTTCCAGAAATACATTTTTAGTATTCTCATCAACCTCGCTGTCTTTCCCGCCCATAACCCCTGCTAAAGCAATCACTTTTTTATCATCAGCAATTACTAAATTATCTCTGCAGAGTTCCCTTTCTTTACCATCAATGGTAATTAATTTTTCTCCTTCCTTTGCTCTACGGATATATACGTTACCTTCAATTTTATCATCGTCGAAAGCATGTAAAGGTGTACCCCATTTAAGCATACAGTAATTGGTAATATCTACAATATTATTAACCGAGTTAATTCCGCAATTTAAAACTCTCTCTTGTAACCAAAGGGGAGAATTAGTTATATTTAATCCTCTTATTAATCTACCAATATAGAATAAACAATCTTGGGGAGATTCTATAATTATTTTTCTTTTTTTCAGCCTGGGTTTATTTTTTATTTTAGGATAATTTAATTTTAATTTTTTGTTTAAACATACAGAAATTTCCCTTGCTATACCTATAATTGATAACCAATCGTAACGGTTAGCGGTAACTTCTATTTCAAATATCCAGTCTTTACCTTTGCTTTCTAATCGTTCTACCTCCATACCTGCCATAGTAAGAAGAGACGATAATTCCTGAGGATATATATTTATATTCACCAGCTCTTTAATAAAATCTAAACTAAATTGCATATTTTAAATATAAAATTGTTCAAGAAAACGAATATCGTTTTGGTAAAAAAGTCTTATATCATCTATTCCGTATTTAAGCATAGCTATTCTATCTACACCCATACCAAAAGCAAAACCAGTATATCTTTTAGAATCTATACCACAGTTTTTTAATACTTGTGGGTGTATCATACCAGCACCTAAAATCTCCAGCCACCCTTTACCTCTACATACGCTACACTTATGTTCATAGCCTTTTCCCAAATGTTTTGATTTACAGATAATACAAGAAACATCTACTTCTACCGAAGGCTCGGTGAAGGGGAAAAAATGTGGTCGAAAACGAACTTCCACCTCTGAAGAGAAAAAACTTTTAGCAAAATAGGTAAGCACACCTTTTAAATGAGAAAAATTAATGCCCTTATCCACAGCAAATCCTTCAATTTGATGAAACATAAAGGAGTGGGAAGCATCAACTTTATCCGGCCGATAAACTCTTCCCGGAGAAATAACTGCTAAGGGAGGTTTATTTTTTTCCATAACCCTTATTTGAGAGGGAGATGTGTGCGAACGTAGAAGTAATCTCCCCTCATTGCCCTCAGGAATATCTAAATAAAAAGTATCAAATACATCACGTGAGGGATGCTGTAAGTGTATATTCAAAGAGGAAAAATTGTGTTTTTCATCCTCTATTTCTCCTCCTTCTATTACAATAAATCCCATCCTTTCAAATATAGAACAAATGCTATTATTTACTATACTTAAGATATGAAGAGAACCTAAATAAACTTGTGAAGAAGGAAAAGTTAAATCCAATCTATCCTCTTTTATCTCTGCGTTCTTTAATTTCTCCTCAATAATAGAACTTATCTTCTCTTTTAAACTATTAACATTCTTTCCCCACAAGGCTTTTTCTTCCCTATTCTCTAAATGGGTGATTTGAGTAAAAAGTTGATTGATCGGCGATTTCCTCCCTAAATATTTTATACGTAATTTTTCTAAATCTTCCCTACTCTTAACCAAACTTAAATCTTTTTGAAACTCTTCTTCTAACCGGCTGATTTCTTTTTCCATATTAATTCCTTTAATAAATAACTACCAGTTAATAATAAATAAGCTATTATTAAACTAACTCCCAAATTAATCTTAAAAGCAGGAATTTTATCTTCTCTTAATGAACCTTTCCTTATAATTCTTATTGTTTTAGCGTGTATATCTAAATCTCCTCCATGCTGTAAACAGGCACGATTAAATATCCCTTTTATTTCTATCCAATCACCATTGTAGCGGTAATTACCCGTGAAAGATACCTCTTTTGCTAAATCTCTATCTACCCACACTCCTATAGTTCCTTTACCATCGTTGACATTTATCCACGCATATTTACCTCTTAACATTATATCGCCTATAACTTCTCCTTCATAAATTATAATTTTACCATCGTATTCTTTAGCATTACCTATTAGCTTAGTACTATCAATTTTCTCCTCAGCGTAACCTAAAGAAGTAATAAGGAGCATAAATATTAAAATATATCTAAATTGGAAGTTTATCATTTACCTTTCAAAACTGCAAGAAAAAAACTTATTAAAGTAAATACAGACATAAATTCAAGTCTACCTGTCCACATCTGAACTATGTAGGTAAGTTTTAGTCCCCAAGGCATATAAGTATTCGTAATGCCACAGGATAAGCCTACATTAGGAGGAGCAGATACAGACTGGCCAAGAGAATCTAAA
>JAMWBQ010000081.1 GCA_023819315.1 Candidatus Omnitrophota bacterium | reverse complement strand
AATTTAAACTTATACTATGGTTCATTTTATGCTTTAAAAAACATAAATATTAAAATACCTTCCAAGGAGATTACTGCTATTATAGGTCCTTCGGGATGTGGTAAATCTACTCTCCTAAGATGTTTTAATAGGATGAATGATTTAATAGATAATGTAAAGATAGCGGGAGAAGTGATTATAGATAATAAAAATATATTTGATAAAGATGTGAATCTGCTTGATCTTAGGAGAAATGTAGGAATGGTTTTTCAAAGGCCAAATATGTTTGATGCTTCAGTGTATTACAATTTAACTTTTGGTATAAAGATACATAGATTAATGAGAAATAAAAATAAAATTAACGATGCTATACAGATGTCTTTGGAAGGAGTGGGTTTGTGGAATGATCTAAAAGATAAACTTAAGAAAAATGCTCGTTATTTACCTTTGGAACAGCAACAGAGGTTATGTATTGCAAGAGTTATAATTTTGAATCCTGAGATAATTCTTCTTGATGAACCTTGTTCTACTTTGGACCCAATAGCTACACTAAAGATAGAAGAGTTATTGCAGAAACTTAAAGAAGATTATACTATAATTATCGTTACTCACAATATGCAACAGGCAGCACGTATTTCGGAATGGAGTGGGTTTATGTTGTTAGGAGAATTAATTGAATTTAATCGAACAAAAATAATATTTACTAATCCCAGTGATAGGCGTACAGAAGATTATATTACAGGAAGATTCGGTTAAAAAGGGGGATAAAATGATAGGAAGATATTTTGATGAAGAGTTAAAACTGTTGAATAAGAAACTTACCGATGTCGCCGATTTAGTTAAGGATATGATTTCAAAATCAATTAGAGCACTAAAAGAAAGACAAGAGGATTTAATTGAAGATGTATTTAAGAAAGAAGAAATAGTGAATATGTCACAGATAGATATAGATGACTACGCCTTAGAACTGATTGCTTTAAAACAACCAGCTGCTATGGATTTAAGATTTATCATCGCTACTATAAAAATTAACTCTGAGTTAGAAAGAATGGCCGATTTAGCTGTGAATATTTGTGAACGAACAAAAGAATTACTTAGTGAACCACCGCTTAAACCTATTATAGATTTACCAAGGATGGCTGAAATAGCTCAACAGATGTTAGAAGATACTTTAAAAGCTTTTTTAGAAAAAAACCCAGATTTAGCTAAAGATGTGTGTAAAAGAGATGATTTGGTAGACGATTTAAATGACCAAATTTTTCGTGAGTTAATTACCTATATGCTTCAAGATAACCAGAATATAAATAGAGCGATAAAATTGATCCTCGTATCACGTTATTTAGAAAGAATTGCTGACCATTCTACTAATATTGCTGAGGATGTTTATTACATCATAAAAGGGAAAGATATACGTCACCATATTGAAGAAAAGATGATGGGAAAATGAAGACTTTCGCAGCTTACTTTTTTCCCTTTTAAGATAATCTGCTATTTTCTCATCTACAGGAGCAAGTTGATAATTTGATAAATTATCTATACTAACCATTTTAAAATCTTTACATTCGAGAGGTTTTATTTCTCCTCTTTTTATGCTACTTTCAAAAAGATAAACGGTTATTTTAAAATTTTTTGTTTCCTCAATAAATTTATCAACTAACTTTTTAACTTTTATTTCGATATTGAGTTCTTCTTTTATTTCCCTTATAATTGCTTCTTTCAATGTCTCATTATCTTCTACTTTCCCTCTGGGAAACTCCCATAAGTTTCCCAATGTATCGTTTTCTTTTCTTTGACATATTAATACTTTTCCTTGCTTTTTAATTAAAGCAGCAACAACTTTTAGGTGTCTCTTCATTATTATAAGGCAAACATTATCGCAATTGAACCAGCTTTTTCATCTAAGAAGTGTGTTTCCATATTTAACCAAATATTTTTTCTCAATTGATAATCTAAACCAATAATTATTCCTAAAGATTTTGTTAAATCAGACATTATTCTTTCGCGTTTATCATTTATCCAATTTATATAATCTATCCTTGACCATTTAGTTCCTAAATAAGGTGTAATATTATCTAAATTTTTTGAAATAAGAAGAGAAACTTGCCAATCATCGAGAACAGCTTTGTAATTTACTCCATTTATATCACTACTATAAGGGTGAACACTTATATGCTGGAAACCGAATACAGTTTTTGTAGTTGCTGTTTCATCTTCCCATATTTTTATACGGAAACCATAACCACCAGCGAAACTACTATTATAGTCTATCTCATCAGAATTATAAGGATGTTGTTTTATATAGCCTGTTCCTCCTTTTAAGTCAAGGGATAACCAATCGGTTATTCCCCAGCTTAGAAGTAAGAAATGCTGTAAACTCCGTACTTTACCATAATTATTTTCTAAATTTCTGTGGATAATATAATGGGTTTGCGTGCCTAAGAATATTCTTTTCTTTTGAGGAGTTTTTATTCCATAACAAGGGGCAGAGAAAGAAGTGGTTAACAAACAGGATAAAATAATTATAGTAAAGATATTTGCATAAACAATTCTTTTCATCCCTCCTCCTTTCTTGTTTGTCTCACAAAAATTGTGTTTTTAATGTTTCAATTTTATTGTTGATTTCATTAATTTTCTTCTCTATCTTTTCTATAACTTGATAATATTCCTTAATAGTTTTCTCGCTATGGCAGGGATTAGATACGATTCTTTTTTTCACGTTAAGCTCAATTTCTAATTTTTCTTTTTGTTTAACTAATTTCTTTATTCTTTTAGCTAACTCTTTGTTATGCTCTTTAATCTTTTCTTTTCCTAATTCTTGGTTTTCCTGTATATATTCCTTTTTTTCTCCTAATGTTGCTTTCTCAAAAGAAGGAGTAATTAAGATATTATCCTCACCTTTAGCTTTCTTTTCAAGATAGTAATCAAAATTACCATAGAATTTTCTTACCAAACCATCCTTAACTAAATAAACAGTATTAGCTATTGAACGAACAAAATGTATATCATGACTTATGAAAACTATTGTTCCATCGTATTCGTTTAGAGCTCTAATAAGAGCGTCTATTGCATCAACATCTAAATGAGTGGTTGGTTCGTCGAGTAAAAGTATGTTAGGAAGAGTGATAAGTAATTTAGCTAATATTAAACGGCTTTTTTCTCCTCCTGATAATACTTTAACTTTTTTATTTACGTCATCTCCTCTAAACAAAAATATGCCCAAAAGTGTCCTTATCCCTTCCACGTTTAAACTTCCTCCTGCTGAACAAGCTTCTTCCAAAACGGTATTATCGGGATTTAGAATATCCATTCTCGTTTGAGAAAAATAACCTATTTCTACATTATATCCCAAAATTCTTTTTCCATCATCGATTTCCACTACCCCTGCTAAGATTTTTAAAAGAGTAGATTTACCTGCTCCATTTTCCCCTACTAAAATAGCTTTTTCTCCTCTTAAGATTTCAAAATTAAAATTTTTATAAACATTTATTTCTCCGTAAGATTTAGATATATTCTCTAAAGTAATTATTCTATAGCCACTTTGTTTTTTAACAGAGAAGTTAAATTTTCTTATACTTTCTTTTGGATCTTCAGGAACAGTTATTTCTTCCATTCTCTCTAAAAATCTACGTTTAGCACGAACCTGGGAAGCTTTATTAGGTTGTGCATGAAAACGGTCAATAAACCGTTGTAGTTGTTTTTTACGCTTCTCCTGTTCTTTAAATTCTTTAAGTAAGTGCTTTCTCTCATCTTCCTTAATTTTTTGATATAAATCGTAATTACCTTTTATCTTAAAAATTTTCCCATTTTCTAAAATGAAAGTATGATTGGTTACTTCGTTGAGAAAAGCTTTGTCGTGGGATATTATAACAAAAGTTCCCTCATAATCGTTTAGATAATCTTTTAACCAGACAGCAGCATTTAAATCTAAATAATTAGTTGGTTCATCGAGAAGTAAAATATCATAGCGATTAACCAGTAACTTTGCTAAAAGAGTCCTCATTTGCCAACCACCACTTAACTGATTTATCGGACGCAAGAAATCACGTTCTTTAAAGCCTAGATAAATTAAAACTTTTTTCGCTTTATGTTCCAATTCAAAATATCCTAAGTTTTCTAAAGTATTGAGTATTTCTCCATACTCTTTTGTCCCTGCTCTACCATTGTATTCTAAATTTTCTTTCTTTAGTTTAAGAGAATTGATAAGTTCATCACCTTCAAGGAGTTCGCTTAGAACAGTTTTATCAGAATTGAAACTTGCTTCTTGGGGAAGATAGCCTATGCGTATACCTTTATTTATGGTAATACTTCCACTGGCAGATTCTACCTTATTTAGGATTAGATGAAAAAGAGTGGTTTTACCTGCTCCATTTGGGCCTATTAGACCAATTTTTTCTCCTTTATTTATTTGTAAGGAAATATTATCAAAAATAATCTTTTCACCATATTGTTTACAAAGATTACTTATTGTAATCATAAATAATTTGATAAAATTTCAAAATTTGAATTTTGAGGAGTGATATTAGACTATTCCTTTTAAATATTCAAATGTGTTAGTTTTTATAGGCATAAAATAAATATTTTGGTTATTTTTATTTTTAATAAACTTTATAGCTTCTATAGCAAAGTTTCTGCTCCATTCTAAATTTGGGCGAAAATCCTCAGGAAATATAACGTTATTTTTTGTTTCCCAGTAATCTTTTGCCCACGGGGAGGTTACAGGAGAAATTCCCCAGAAAACTTCTGTTTCTTTAAACCAAGGAGTAAATAGCTCAATTAATTTTATATCAAAAAATGGCTGAGTAAAAAAGCCATTAACACCTATTTCTAATTTTTTTTGTAGATAGTCGTATTCTCTTTTTAAACTCTGTCTATAAGGGTCAAAGGCAGCATAAACTTTAATATTGAGAAGATATTTTTTAAATTTTTTAATTAGCTCAATTGATGTAGAATGATTATTTATTCTATTTGATTCGTAAGGATTATCTCCAGAAACTACAAGGACTTCTTTAATATTATACTTTTCAAGATAGTTCTTAAGATAAACAAATCTATCATCACTATTTATATCTATTGCCCGAATATGGGGAATAGTATCGGTAAAAAAATTCTTAGCTATTACACAACCTTCCCAACTTCTAATTTGATAACGAGTTAAATCAGGTATATTTATAACGGTAACAGAAGGAAAATTATCTTTTATTATTTTTAATTCTTCTATTAAATAATCTTTACTGCGAGGAACCAATTCTATAGATATTCTTACCATAATATAAAACTTATACCACAAAGAGTAACTTTTTACAATATAGTTTTTAGATTTGTAAGGAATTATTTTTAAAACAAACTCATTAAGTAATAAAATCCGCGCCTGGCAGGAGTTGAACCCGCAACCCCATGGTCCGAAGCCACGTGCTCTATCCAATTGAGCTACAGGCGCTTAATTCTCTTTTAACGGTGGGAAATATGGTTCGGGGTATTTTGTATTTTTTGATGTCTCATAGTTTCTTTCTAATATCCAGCGTAACTGTAGGGTTAACCAAACAGGAATAGGGAAAAAAATGTTTGTATTTTTATTCTGTATTAATTTATCATAATTATTAAAGTCATCAACAAAGAGATTGTAAAGATTTTCTAATAGTTTTTTATGTTCTTTATTCCTTTCCGGACCAACAATATCTTTCTTTACCGTTACGTCAAAAGTATAATTTACAATTTTATAAAGTCTTCGCCAAGCTAATTCCTCTTGAATAAGAATTTTCTTGAATTCTTCCTTGTTTTGAGAACCTTTTATTAAATTAATTTTCTCGTTATAAAATTTTATCTCTGAGATTAAAGTGTTTATACCTAAAACAGATACTCTAATATCTTGATTATTGTTATTCACCCATTTAGCTAAATTATCTCTTGCAATATCAAGATATTTCATGGTTTCTTCGTTAGAGCTTGTTTTCTCTATCTTAGATTTTAACATCATTTTTAACTGATATAGAGAATCGATTAGGTCATTTAGAAATAAATAGTTATCAGAGAATACTTGGGAAAAACCTAGCTTAAATAGATTTGGTGTAATAATTATAATTAAAAGCAAGATTAATTTTTTATTTGTCATAATCAATTTAAAGCTTGAGATGAAGATTTTAATTCTTCAATAGTTTTTTTTACTCTTAATATACGTTCGGGAGAAGTAGGATGGGTAGATAAGTAGTTGGATATCATAGATTGAGGTATCTCTATAGCAAATCTCTCTAAAAAGTTAGCATAAACTTGAGGGTCGTAACCCGATTGGTAGACAAATTTTGTTCCAAAATAGTCTGCTTCTCTTTCTAAATCGCGTGAATATTGGGCAGTAAATATCTCACTTATTTGTCCTGCTCCTTTCATAACTATTTCTCCACTTCCCGGGGCAGAACTTTCTACTACCATTCCCAATAGTATAGTGGCAAGGGCACCTATTAGTTGACTCCCTTGCATTTTAGATACATGGCCTCTTACTAAATGTGCTAATTCGTGAGCTATTACAGCAGCAATTTCATCATCGGATTTAGCAAAATTCAATAATCCGTAAGTAACAAAAATAGATTTACCATCGGTAGCAGCATTTACTTCTTGTATATCCACAACTGCTAAGGGAATATTTATAGGTATCTCCTCTAACTTTAAATCAAAATCTAATTGAGTATTATTTCTCAATATTTTTATTTTTAGCAAATCTCCGATTTTAAAATTAGAGGCTAATCGATTAAACGTATAGATATCAGGTATTTTTCTATCATTTATACTAATTAAAACATCTCCCTGCATAATTCCTACCTTGTAAGCAGGACTATTCTCTTTTACTATAATTACAACAACTCCCTTATTATTTTCTAATTTGTAGAGTTTTTTAAGTTGGTTATCTATATTAAAACAGACTATACCTAAAAATGGTTGAGGACTTTTATAGGTGTCTTCTTTAGTTATAGAGAAAGCTAATCTATTAGCGATATTATGTAATCTTTGTAATTGTTTAATTTGAAAAGCTAAGGCTTTAACTTTAAGTTCGTCTGTAGCTTTGGTTATCTCTTCTTCACTTACCGATGGGCCTGTAATTGTAGCACAACCATTTAATAGAAAAATAGATATGAGGATTGAAAATAAAATGAATTTTTTATTAATCATCATATATAAAATAATACTACTTTAAATTATTATTTTCAATCATTTTTATATTTTTGTTAATGCAACATAAAAATGTCATCTTTTTTGCAAAATAGAAATGTCATCTTTTTGAAAGAAATTCTTCTAAAGTAATCTCTCTTCGTTTATTGTATTCA
>JAMWBQ010000080.1 GCA_023819315.1 Candidatus Omnitrophota bacterium | reverse complement strand
GTTAACTTTTATGCCATTCACTTTTAAAGCTTGAAAGTCAAATTCTTCCATTGTCTGCCACCTATATTATATTGTCATATGTAATTTCTGATCCCATTTCAAGACCAACATCCTTATCATATTTAGCATAAATCAAGTAGACATCACTAAGCCATCCTAAGAACTTATTAGCGAGATTACGATCCTCTATGACCAAATCTCCTATTGCAGAAGATACCTTTATAAGACTTTTATCCCCAAGATATCGAAGGTCCACATAAACTACAAATTTTGAAAGCACATTACTTTTAAAACTTGTATAGCTTTTATTATGAGAATTACCTATAAATTCCCTTATATGCTCCTTTAATTCTTCTATACGTTCCCTAGGAATAACAGGTATGCTATAAATTTCCCTAAATATTCTCAATGCTTCTTCCTTGTATTCGGAAACAAATCCAGCATCAAGAACGCTCAGCGTATCATAAAATTTATCAAAATACTTAGAAAGAGTATCTTTATCGTATAACTTTTCTATCAAATCCTTTTTATCTGATTCGGAAAGGGCTATATCTTTAAAGATGTTATTTTTGATTATTTTTATTGTCTCATCTCTCATTTTCTTTGATTTTTTTGCTTTTTCTTTAAATTCCTCTACTTCTCCCTCAAATTCCTGTTGGCTATTAGTATTACCCTTAAGGATTAACAAAACAAGTGATAAATAAAGCAGTTCATTTAAGTAAACCCTTCCAGCTCCAGAAACAATTTGCTTATCTTCTTCATAGAAATTTTCATAGAAAACATACACATTCGGCGGACTATTTTCATCAATACACTTTCCTTCTCTACATCTTCTCATAACCCTTCCCATCCTTTGTATTAAGGCGTCAATAGGTGCAAGCTCTGTATAGAGAAGGTCTGCATCAATATCAAGGGAAGCTTCTACCACCTGAGTAGCTACAAGGATCTTTGGCTCGGATTCATCCTTTGGTTTTGGATTTGAAAATTCTTTTATTATTTCTTTCTCTATATTTTTTCTATCTTCAAGAGTAAATCGTGAGTGTAATAGCTTTAAATATACATTATTTCCTGAACTACTTAGTTTTCCTCTTAGCTTATTGTAAAAAATTTGTGCTTTTTCAACTGTGTTGAATATAACCAATACACGTTTACCTTCCTCAGCTTTATTTAGAACTTCTTCTACCTCTTCTAATAAGTCTCCTTTTCTTATTTTAATTTTATGCTTACTTACATTTGTATAGTTTTCATAAATATCTATCTCTTCTATATTTTCAATTCTTACCTTTAGTTCATTACGTACAAAATTGGGTAAAGTAGCGGTCATTAGTAGGAATTTTCCTCCAAGTTTTTCCATATCTTCCAAGAGCTTGATTATTGTAGCTATAGCTCTTGGGTCATATGCTTGGACTTCATCTACTACAAGCTTTGAATAAGAGAGGGTTGCATAGATTTTTTCATATCCTGGATATTTTAGAGCAGAGGGGAAAATTTGATCTCCTGTAGTTATGAGTACAGGATATGCCAGATGGCGTGCAAGATCAAGCACCCTCATCCTTTCCCCTTCATACCCAGTTCTCTCATAGAGATATACATCTGCATCAGAGTGTAAAAGACCAACTTTCCCTTCACCAAAAATAGTTTTTGCTCTTTCAAACATAGCATTTACTGCACTTCTTAGAGGTAAGGTGAAAATTAATTTATCATCCGCTCCCCAAAGGAAAACAAATTCTGACTTTCCAGATCCAGTAGGTGCCACTAGGATTAGATTTTTATCTCTGTCATTTTTTAATTTTTCTATTTGCCAAAGATGAGTACCAACTTTTTCAATAATCTTTTTCTCAACTACATTGTAATTCACCGGTGTGATTTCTATATCTTCTCCGACGCAATTATTTTGAGTCTCCTGTTGAAGATAGGAAGCAAAATGGTCAATTCTCATTAAGAAACCGGAAACCAAGATAAACTTTTTCTTTGTAGACTCATCAAATCTGAGATGTCCAGGTAAAGAATAATTTTTATAGGGTGGTACAATATAATTTAAAATATCGTAGCCTTTTCTAATGATTTCTACCAATTTTCTATTATAATGTATCAAAGTAGAATAATTACTTAACTCTTTCTTTAAATTATCTAATAACTCATCTGCTAACTCACTATTTACAGAAAGCTCTTCCATAGCTCTTTGAACATCTTTATCCTCTCCAAGAATAATACTGTCAAATCTTGCCCGCCAATGATGAAAAGCCACAGAAGATAATAAAATTCTTATATCATCTTTACTATTATTAAATTCTCGCTTAAGATTCCCTTCATCTATCCATACTAATGAAAATATGCTGTGAGGCACATTCGGAAAAGGGACTCTTGGTTCGTATTCCCAATTTCCGACAGCCATTTGAAAAGATGGAGACACCTTACCTATATCGTGTAGTATAATAGCATATTTTAGTAACTTGAATAAATTTCCCAATATAGGAACAGAAGACCTAAGTTTTACAGCTTGATTTAGCAAACATTCAATATGATTTCTTAAAGTAATTCCATTTCTTTTAGCCCATATATTCATTACAACCTACTGTTCATTTCCATTTAATTTTGTAAATATAAAAGGCAACTTTTCTTCTTCATCGTAGTAAAAAGAGAAATTTTCTATAAAACCTTTTTCAAAAAGCTTAGCAAAAACAAATTTGGTAAATATCCGTTGACCTTCAATTATTTCATAAAAGGTGGGTATCCTTACAAAATTGCCTCTTGTATTATTAAAAAATTCTCCATATTCTTCATCATCTGCTCTAATAAATTCTCTATCTATGAAGTCTTTATTTGGAATCCACGTAAAGTAATCAACAGTAAAAAAATTCTTTTGTTTCTCACTAACATCTATTAATCCAACACAATTAATCACAAGCCAATCTTCACTTCTTCCAAGATGTAACACAGTATTCCTTCCTACAGGACTCGTCAATGCATTCTTAAGATATGCTAAAAAATCCTGATCCCTATGATGTATATATATAACCAGCTCAACATTTTCTAAAGTATCAACTATTACAGGAATTTGCCCTCCGGGATGCTGTGGTGTGTAGTATTTTATTCTATTGGTTACATGTCCAAATCTCTCAATATGTGATTCCTTTTTCAAGTTTCTGAACCATATATATTCTTTAACTAAGGATTCATACCTTCCAAAAATAGCTACGGAAATCTCTTTTATTTTCCCAAAGGTTTCATTGTTATCATTTTTTATACCCAATACATTACACAAAAAACCTTTGAGAGTAGAAAAGGGAGGTATGGGATAAGTAAGCCTTCTTGAATAACTAAAGGGCACTCTATAGTTGGCGGTAGGTTGGTAAATTTTAATTTTCAGAACTTTGCTCATGGGAACTACAATCTTTACAATCTATTCCCAAGCGTTTCAAAAACTCTTGCCAATCGATAAACAAATTATAGTTACTCACGTTTACATCAAACAACTTAAAGCTTGGAGCTTTGTAAATAAAAACTAATTTCCTTTTCATCTGTTCGTCTACTATTTCTTTTTCGTCTTCTAGAATATGACCATTTTCCAGAATAGAATTATCTAAACCCTCTTTATTCACATAGCTATGGAAGATAGGTATTGGTAATTTAAGAGCACCTGCTATGAAGAATTTAGGAACAATTCCATCGCATTCTCCACTCGCATAATAATATAAACCATTTATTAAGACAGTGAGTACCTGGCAAAGGCGCTTCTGCTTTTCCTTTTCACTCAGTCTAAATTTAGCTTTCTTTGTCGAATCTTCACTTATAATTTCTATTAAGCCTATTTCTTCTCTATCGTTCCACTTTTTTACATATTTCTCTGGACTTATCTTTTCAACATTACGAATTGTATGAAATATTTGCTTTTTTGGTATTATCAATTCTAAAGTCTTCTTTTCTTGGTTATATTCGTGTTTTTCTATCTTAAATCTATATTCATCTTCAGCATCTTCATAATCTACTATCATAACTATTTTACCTTTAGATTTGCTTTGACTTTCCTCTTGAGTAAATAAAAAATCCTTTTTAAATGTTATATATTCATAAACCTTCTCGTCCTTTTTTCCACCATTCTTCTCTACTTTTTTTTCAAAAAGATCTTTACTTGCAGATATTTTGTTGTCAAATATTTTTAACTCGTAATCCCCAATTTTATACCTAATCTCTACCTGCTCTTCTTCATCTTCCACTTTTTCTACATTTTTCAAAATAATTCTATTTTTATCCTTACTTTTTTCTGTTGCTTCTGGCTTGAAGTATAAAGTTAGTTCTTTTTTTTCTGGATCAAATATATAATTATAAATTTGCCATTCGTCTTCTCCAAGCCTTTCCACATCAATAGTAAAAGAAACTTTAAAGTAAGACAAATGCTCCTCTTTATTTACAGGATTAGGATTAGCTCCACATCTTCTTGCAAGATCGTGATTAGCATTGAACTGCATATCTCCTTCCCATGTTTCAAGGGAAATTGCCTTAGTAATCCCTACAGGTGCTTTACGGGTTAATGTCACCTCATCGGTAAACATATATCCAAATACATCAAGTTCTGCACTGTCCAAGATAGAATGCTTAGTTAGATCAAATTGAACAACTTTTTGATCTCCTTTACCTACTTCAATACAACCAGCTGGTTTCCAATCCTCACCATAGCATCTATAAAGAGTTTCAAATAAATAATGCCTCATTGCAACCTTTGATATGTAGCTATGGGTTTTATTGCCAAACCGTGTAAGCTTTTTTATTGTAGGAATATTACCACCAGCCTTTTCATCCCTGTTAAGGGCAGATGCTTCAAATATTACTGTTAGAGTTATGCCTTTCACTCTCTCGTTCATTCCTCTCCCTCCTCTTTGGTAGTTTCTGTAAAAGCGCTAAGAAAAGCATAAATAAAAGATCTAAATAATTCTAAATCGTATTTATCTTGCTTTAGTGCCTCAATAAGTTCTTTTGGAAATTTTTCGTTGTTAACCATAAAAATTCTAAGAAGCATCCCTATAACTACATCTCTCTTACCAAGTCTTGTTTGTTCTAAAATTCTTAAAGCTTGACTTTCAATTGCACTTTTTAATTTAAGATTCTGGAATAATATGTATCCAAGTTCTCTCAATCTTTCCACTAAATAGTCTGGTTCAGTTCTTTTAAGTTTATTAATTATTCTGTTTATATCTCTCTTCTTTTTTTCATCATATACTCTACTTTTGACATATTCTAATGCTGGGATAAAATCTAAGAGCTTCTCAACCCTTAGAAATAGATCTACAGTCTTTCTCAGATCATCCAGCCAATCTAAATTATCTGGTGTTATTTTCTCATAAAGTTCATTTAGTGCGGTGCTTATTTTTTGATAAGTCTGGTTCATCTTGTCCCACCTCTAATAATAGAATTTATTTTGGCATAAAGTTCAGGTAACCTATAAGCAAGTTTTTTGTAATCAGCATTTTTACTAATTCCCAGTGCTTGCAACACTAAATCGTCTCTATTATTCTTATTATTATCCTTCTTACTATATAGTGTTCTTATTGAATAGTGAGCAACAGTTAATAGATAGTCAAAGTCACCTATAAGTATTCTATCTAAAACAGCTGGTTCGTTTGTTTCGTTAATTAATTTAGAAACTTCACTATTTAGAAGTATTGAAATGATATCATACGGTAGAGAATAGTAATCAATATAATCATCTTTTTTAATAACAACTTCTATACTGGCTATACTCCAAATTCCTAAGGTTGCATGTATCCTTTGAGAAAATTCAATTAGGCTTAATCCTAAAATCCTCCTTATTGACTTTTCATTTTCTTTACTTAAGACTTTCTCAGCAAACTTATTGAGATACCACATTACTTTGAATGAGTTAGCATTGATGAAAATTTCATGATTTCCTATTTTCGTATTTTGAAAGGGTATATGATGATGAATTATTAAATAGGCGCACAAAGTGCATATATAAAGTGAATGATTTAAATTCCAAAGGGCATTGGGAAATTTAGTTATTGCAGGAGCGAGGAACGCTGTATGCGAGGATACGAAATTTTCTGTTTTACTTTTAACGTATTTCTTGGCTTTTTGAGTAAGTATATTACTATTTATATCAAAATTTCTTAAACATAGACCACAATATTTTTTATTAATCTCTTTTGTATGTATAAGCTTCTCTACCCATTCCTTAAGAGAATTCTCATCCTCTATCCTTTTTTCTTTACCAGGGTTAATATAGTTGGGATACAAATTATTCTTACCATATAAAGGGGGCCTTCCTCCGTGATATTCCTTATACCAATCAAACCAATTTTTAAATATTTCCCCATCTCTTGGAATTTCTACCGTTCCATTATCCTTTAACCACTTCTTTTCTATCTCGTTCTCCCATCCATTACTTGCTATAACCTTCAAAAACCCAATTACACTTGCATTATAAAGCCAATTAAATGGATATAGGATTATTGGGTCAGTATTATTTTGGATGCCTTGGGAGATAGAAGATGAATTTCCCACATGAGCACTAAACCCTAAATTGTGGGAAGTTATATCTTTTTTCTCTTCCTTATTAGTTTCCTTTGGCGGAAATAAGCTTCCTTGTCTTTCTTCATACTTACTTTTCCTGCCCACTATTTATTACCTCCACCATTCCAAAACCTTGCCCTGTTCTAAGGCCTATGCCTATGTCATAAAGTATATTCAAATCTTCTAGATCTCCTTCAAGCTTAAAACATCCCTCAAAGCACGTAAAGGTTAAGTAGGGTTTGGGAAATTTACCTTCAACATAGCCCTTCATTATCTCGCTTAAAGTATGCTTTACTACCTGCTTTTTGTAAGCCCCATCTAAGGGCTTAAATACCAATTCCCTTTTTAATCCTTCTCCTCTAATACTGTTTAAAATCCTGTCTTGTATTTGGTTCAGTTCTTTGTTGAATAAATCCATATCAAAGGTACCATCCTTGTTAAAAATAGGTTTTTTATCTTTTCCCTCAATAAGTATGGGTGAAAGGGTTCTAAAAAAGACCTTATCACCAATTGAAGGTCTTTTTTCTACTGGAAGAATACGAGCTATGCTAATGGTTATATCTTTGTTAAAGGGAAACTCTTTTAAATCAAGCAAGCCGTTATATAGACGCATTAAAAATTCATAGTCGGTGGAAGCTACAAGGATAGAAAAATAAGAGCCCTTTGGAAATTTAAAGACAAAATCCTCAAGCTCTATATTGTCACTTAAATAAAAAGTCTCTCTTTCAATAGAAATGCCTCTTGGGAATAGAACACTAAAGGTAAAAGGTTTTGCCCT
>JAMWBQ010000079.1 GCA_023819315.1 Candidatus Omnitrophota bacterium | reverse complement strand
TTCATCGTAAGTCTTTAACTATAAGAAGGATATCTTTTGGTGAGGGTTACGAGGTCACTTTTCCTTACTATTCTCCCAATATTAAGAAAATAGAGGTAGTAAAGAAAGGATATCGGCCGAGAAGGAAGAGGTTGTACTATTTGAGAGAAAGAATAGGTAAAAAGGCTATGATTGCTTAAGGTTATTATGGTAGTGGGAGTTGATGAAGCTGGCCGTGGTCCATTAGCAGGAAGTGTGGTATCCTGTGCACTTTACATAAAAGAGAGAATAGATTTACCTTTAAAAGATTCTAAAAGTCTTTCTCCTTATGAAAGAGAGAAGTTCTATGAATATTTTAAAGATAAGACAGAATTCGCTATAGGCATTGCTACTTCTCAAGAGATAGATGAATACAATATACTAAATGCTACATTTCTGTCTTTTGAAAGAGCTATAGAATCTCTGGTTAAAAAATATCCTTATCTTAAAGAAGCAGTGTTTATAATCGACGGTAATAGTTTCAAGACAGAATTGCCTATAAATTATAAGTGTATGGAAAAGGCAGATACTAAAGTAAAAGAGGTAGCTTACGCTTCCATAGTGGCAAAGTTATTTAGAGATTATCTAATGAAGATAGCAGATTCAATTTTCCCTTATTGGGGTTTTGGCAAACATAAGGGCTATCCTACAAAGGAGCATTATAATTGTATAGAAACTTACAGTTTATCTCCTTTGCATAGAAGGAGTTTCTTAACTTCTTTCCCTAAACAGGATGAATAAAGGAGCTATTTACGAAGAGAAAGCAGTAGAATTCTTAAAATTAAATGGCTATAAAATATTGAGGAGAAATTTTCATTCTCGTTGGGGAGAGATAGACATAGTAGCAAAAGATAAGAAATATATAGCGTTTGTGGAGGTTAGAGCAAGAGGTAAAGGGGGATTAATCTCTCCTTTAGAAACTATAGATAGGAAGAAACAGAATAAAATAGAGTTAACAGCAAAAGTTTATTCTCAAATGTCTCCTAATAAGAGTTATCGTTTTGATACTTTAAGTATAACCGATGCGGGTAATTATTGTTTATACGAACTTATAAAAGGAGCATTCTATGTGGATGAGAAAAGAGAATTTTAAAAGATTTGTAGTTATAAATGTTGACTTTTTTGAAGATGTTTAAGGTTTCAGATTAAAAATTTAGTAACGAATAAATAGCTATTTTAAGATGTATAGAGATAAGTTTAAACAATTTCTCAGAGATTTATCTAAAGCTTCACCATCTCCCGGGGGTGGGAGTGCTTCTGCCTTGGTTTTCTGTTTGGGTGTTTCTCTTATTGTTATGGCAATAAATTTTAGTTTTGATAAGAATAAACCTATTTTAGACAAGGTAAAGAAACGATTGGAGAAAATCAGAGAAAAAGTATTTACCTATATTGATTTGGATGGAGAAATTTTTAACCAAGTATTGGAAGAAAGAGATTCTCTTAAACGTAAAAGACACCTTAAGAATTTAGTAAATTTAACTTACGATTTAGGATACAGTTGTGTTAAAGTATTAGATATAACTAAGATAAGTTTACCTTACATAAAGAGAAGTATTATTAGTGACTTTTATATTGGCTGGGAGATGGTGAGAGTAGCACTTTTTTCTTCAATAAAAAATTTAGAGGCAAATCAAACTATGTTTGGTATGAAGGTAAGCAGGAAGATAAATTTTTTAAAGGTATATTTAAATAAGTTTAAACGATGGCAAACTTATTAGAAGCAGGACCAATAATTGAGGATTTGAAAAAGTCTCTTATAAAAGAGCGAAAGAGTATTAAAAATTTGGGGATAGCTTCTCTATGTGTGGGTTCTAATTCGGGAAGGGATGCTTATATAATTTCTCAAAAGCGATGGGCTAAATTACTTGATGTTAATTATCAGCTTATAGAGTTTAACCAATCAATTTCTTTACATAGGTTCATACATACAATAGAGGAAGTAAACAGAGATAAAAAGATAAATGGAATAATTATCCATCGTCCTTTACCTCGTGAGTGGGATGAGTTGGCTATCGTAAGAAGTATTAGTAGAGAAAAGGATATAGAAGGGGTAAATCCTGAAAATTTAGGGAAAATATTCTACCGAGAAAATTATTTTTTACCACCCACAGTTTTAAGTGTTATGGAATTGATTAAGAGAACAAAAGTTAATATTTACGGTAAAGATGTATTAATCGTCGGTTTTTCTCCTATTGTGGGTAAGCCATTAAGTATTCTTTTAGCTGATAAGCTTGCTACAGTAACTATTGCTCAGATTGGGACATTTAAGAAGAAGAGATTGCCTTTTTATGTTAAAGAAGCTGATATTTTGATATCCGCCGTAGGAAAACCCAGCCTCATAAAAGGTGAGTGGATTAAAGATAAAGCAATCGTTATAGATGTTGGCATAAGCATTAAAGATAACAAATTACATGGAGATGTTGAGTTTAAAGAAGCTTTTAAACGAGCATCTTTTATTACTCCTACTCCCGGTGGAGTAGGTCCTTTGACCGTGTTTTTTCTTTTTTATAACCTTATAAAAGCAGCTAAATTACAAGTAAGAAAATGAGAGAAATATGTATTATTGGTGGAGGAGAGGGAGGAATAAGTTTAATTAAACAGTTGCGTATTTTGGATAAAGAAGTAAAAATTAGACTAATAGAGAAAGAAGATTATTATTTTAGAAGAAGGGATCTATTTAAATGGTGGGCTGGGTTAGGTAAGATGGAGATTTTTAAATTAAAAGAATTTGCCCAAACATTAAACTTTGATTTTGTGAAAGCAGAAGTAGAAAGAATAAATTTTAATAGGAGGAAAATATACTTGAAAGAGATGGAATCTATAGATTTTGATATTTTGGTTATATGTAGTGGAGTTAAATCAAAAGATCTGTCTATAAAGGGGGATTTTAGAGAGGGTTTTTTTTATTTATCCGAGGTTAAGCCTATTGTAATAAGAGATTACTTGAAATTATTTACCGATATATTGATTTACTGTTCTACAATTTTAGGTATAAAGTTAGCTTTCTATTTTTCTTATCTAAAAAAAGATATAAAATTTGTAGCTAAGAATTTGGATTTCTTATCCCAATATAAGGATATTATCTTTAACAAATTATCAGAAAGAAAAATAGATATTTATCTCAACTCTACAATCGAAGAAGTTATTGGTGAGGCAACAGTGAAAGCGACGAGGATTTCTCTTCCTAAGGTTTTTTCCTCTCAATTAGTATTTGTGGATAGTGGCTTTATTCCTAATAGAGATTACTTAGAGACCAATTTAGTAACGAATAATTTCTTTTTTACTAACTACTTAGGTGTTTATCTATTAGGTGATGTGAATAATCCTTATATTGAAAAAGAATATTTCTTCGCCTTTAATACAGATAACGTAGAAAAACAAGCGCAACTGTTAGCGAACCATTTGGTTAGAAACGAGGTGATTGACTACCAATTGCCATTGTTAGCTAATGATAATTATTTAGAAGAATTTTTAAAATCATTGAATTAATATAGGAGGAGGTAGAGATGGCTGAATGGATTGGAATTGGTAAAAGAGCAAGACGGTGTTACGGCTTTGATGAGATAGCTTTAGTGCCCGGAAGAGTAACCATAAATCCTGAAGAGGTGGACACTTCTTGGATTTTTGCTGGCAGAAGATTTGATGTTCCTATATTAGCTGCAGCTATGGATGGGGTGGTAGATGTTAAGTTTGCTGTAGAGATGTCTCGGTTAGGAGGGATAGCAGTTTTGAATTTAGATGGTGTGCAGACACGTTACGAAAATCCTCAAGAGGTATTGGAAGAAATCGTGAGAGCTTCACCTGAGGAGGTAACCTCACTTATTCAGAAGATATACTCTAAACCTATAAAAGAGAAGTTGATTTCTCAAAGAGTAGAAGAAATAAAAAAACAGGGTGGATATGCTGCTGTTAGTTGTATTCCTCAGAATGCTAATAGATTTGCTCCTATCGTTGAAGAAGCAGGTGGCGATTGTTTCGTAGTTCAGGCAACAGTGACTACTCCTCGCCATATTTCTAATAAATATACCCCTCTTGATTTATATAAGTTTTGTAAAGAAAGAAAAATTCCCGTAATTATTGGTAACTGTGTTACTTATCACGCAACTTTGGAACTTCTTGATACTGGTTGTTCTGCTCTATTGGTAGGAGTTGGGCCGGGAGCAGCCTGCACTACCCGAGGAGTTTTAGGTATAGGTGTTCCTCAGGTAACTGCTACTGTTGATTGTGCTTCAGCAAGAGATTTTTACTATCAGAAAACAGGTAAGTACATACCAATAATTACCGATGGGGGTATGAGTACAGGGGGAGATGTTTGTAAAGCTTTTGCTTGTGGTGCTGATGCTGTGATGTTAGGTTCCAGTTTGGCGAAAGCTAAGGAAGCTCCTGGTAAAGGCTATCACTGGGGTATGGCGACCTCTCATACAAATCTTCCTCGTGGAACAAGAATAAAAGTAGGGATAGCAGGAACATTAGAACAGATAATTTTTGGACCCGCCCAAGTTGATGACGGTTCCCAGAATTTAATGGGTGCATTAGCAACAAGTATGGGTTCTTTAGGAGCAAAGAATATAAAAGAGATGCACTTCGTGGAGATAATTATAGCTCCTTCTATTCAGACAGAAGGTAAAATATTCCAAGTAGTGCAGAGGGTAGGGATGGGAAAATAGTTGTTAGTATAATCTTTTATTTTAAACTAATTTAAGGATACGATGAAGGATACTATTCTTATTCTTGATTATGGCTCTCAGTATACGCAACTTATCGCTAGAAGAGTAAGGGAACTTAGAGTTTTTAGTGTTATTTATCCTTTTAATATCGCTATGGATAAAGTTAAAGATATAGCTCCTAAAGGTATAATTCTTTCTGGTGGCCCTCATAGTGTTTACGAAGAGAAAGCTCCTATTTTGAATAGAGAGTTGGTAAATTTAGGGATACCTATTTTAGGAATCTGTTATGGTATGCAGATTATGGTTAAGACCTTAGGTGGTCAAGTTAGAAGAACGGGTAAAAGAGAGTATGGAAAGGCTTTAATGTACATAGATAACCATTCTAATATATTTTTTTCTTTACCTTCTAAAATCATCTCCTGGATGAGTCACGGTGACAGTGTGGTTAGATTACCGTCTGGTTTTATTCCCTTAGCGCATACAGAGAACACTGTATTTGCTGCTTTAGGTAATCCTAAGTTAAATTTATACGGTGTGCAATTCCATCCTGAAGTTGTTCATACTCAGCAGGGGTTACAGATAATTTCTAATTTTTTATTTCGTATATGTAAATGTTTTGCTTCCTGGCATCTAAAGGATTTTGTGGAAGAAAAGATAGAAGATATAAAGAAGAAAGTTAAGCATAAGAATATTATCTGTGCGTTAAGTGGAGGAGTGGACTCTTCAACAGTTGCTGTTTTAGTTAATAGAGCGGTGGGTAAAAGATTAAAATGTATATTTGTAGATAATGGGCTTTTAAGAAAAGGTGAGGCTAAGAACTTAGAGAAGGTTTTTAAAGAACATTTAAAGATAGATTTAATATCGGTAGATGCTAAAAGAAATTTTTTATCAAAACTTAAAGGAGTAGTTGATCCTGAGGAGAAAAGAAAAATAATTGGGCACGAGTTTATAAGAATTTTTGAGGAAGAAGCAGATAAGATTAAAAATGTGGAGTATTTAGCTCAAGGAACACTTTACCCCGATGTTATAGAGTCTGTTCCCTTTTTTGGAGGTCCGACGGCAAGAATAAAATCTCATCATAATGTAGCAGGTTTACCCGAGAGAATGAATTTAAAACTTATTGAACCATTTCGCGAACTTTTTAAAGATGAAGTAAGAGAGATCGCTAAAATTTTGGGTTTACCGCAAGAGATAATTCTACGTCAACCTTTCCCCGGTCCTGGTTTAGCGGTGAGAGTTATTGGAGAAATCACTACTGAGAGATTGAAGATATTGAGAGAAGCAGATTCTATTTTAGAGAGGATTATGAAAGAGAGAGGTTTCTATTATAAGGTATGGCAATCTTTCTGTATTCTTTTGCCTTTGAAGAGTGTGGGAGTAATGGGTGATAAGAGAACCTACGAATATGTGGTAGTAGTAAGAGTGGTGGAAAGTTTAGATGGTATGACTGCTGATTGGGTTAAACTTCCCTCTGATACTCTTGAGGAAATTTCTAATAAACTGATTAACCAGGTAAAAGGAATAAATAGGGTAGTTTTTGATATAAGTTCAAAACCACCAGCAACTATTGAATGGGAGTAATATATGTATAACTTAAAGGATACTATATCCGTAACTGTGGACAAGTCTCATATTATCTCTATTGGGGAGAGGTTATACTCTGAGAGTATAGAGTTAATTAGAGAATTAGTTGCTAACAGTTACGATGCCGACGCTACAAGAGTTGATATAATTATTAAAAATGAGGAGATAGTCATCTGTGATGATGGAGAAGGTATGGATAGGAAGGGTTTAGAGCAGTTCTTTAATATCGGTTCACCATTTAAACGAATCAATAGAAAGAGCCCAAAGTTTAATCGTGAACGTATCGGTGAATTTGGTATAGGGAAGTTTGCTGTTTTATCCTGTGCTTCCTATTTTGAAGTAATTACCCGTAAGGGTGATTTCTGTGCAAGAGTGATATTTGATAAAGAGAAATGGGATGAGAGTTACGATTGGAAATTGCCTTTAGAAATTTTACCAAGTGAACATAGAAGTTACGATGGTACAACGATAATTCTGCGCAAGTTAAAGAAAACATTTGAGATTAGTCGGGTAGAAGAACGTTTAAGGGAAACTTTACCTTTGCGTTCTGAGAACTTTTCTGTTTATCTTAATCAAAAGATTATTATGCCGAGAATTAGCTTGGGTCATAAGATACCATTTTTAGAAAGCACCAATTTCGGTATCGTTTACGGAGAGATAGTTATAGTTTCTTCTGCTCTGTCGGATATAAGAAAGGCAGGGATAGAGATAAGAGTTAAAGGGGTTTTAGTTAAACGGGAAATGTTTGGTTTAGATGCTTTCGTTAAAGATATCTCTCGTATTCAGGGAGAAGTTAACGCAGATTTTTTGGTTTTAACTACCGACCGCACAGATATTATAAAAGATAACGAGCAGTATAAAGAATTTATGAATGTTATGAACAAAGTTATAGTGAGAGTAAAAGATGTTATAAAGGATTTTTTTGAGTTTAAAGAATCAAGAAGAGCTAAACGTATCTTAGACGATGTTTTAGATAAAATAAAAAAAGTTTTGATTTTAAACCCTAATATCTGTCCGGAAGGATTAGTTCCTTTGGGAGAAGATTTGGAAAATTCCATTGGTGGACAATTAGCTTATGTTTCT
>JAMWBQ010000078.1 GCA_023819315.1 Candidatus Omnitrophota bacterium | reverse complement strand
CGGGATGTTGGCTTAGAGGCAGCCAACATTTAAAGAGTGCGTAATAGCTCACCGGTCGAGTGCCGCTGCGCCGAAAATGATCGGGGCTTAAGCCTGTTACCGAAACCACGGATTTCCGATGGATAATCGGAAGTGGTAGGGGAGCATTCTATGTGCGGTGAAGTCTTCACGTGAGTGGAGGTGGAGCACATAGAAGAGAGTATCTTGGAATGAGTAGCGAAAACTCCGGTGAAAAACCGGAGCGCCGAAAGTCTCAGGTTTCTCCGTCAATGTTAATCAGACGGAGGTTAGACGGTCCTAAGCTAAACCCTCGTACTGAGGGGTAGGTGATGGATAAAGGCGTTAATATTCGCCTTCCACCTGTAGGCGTTCCGTGAATAACGGACCTCTCTTTGAGAGGAACTTAAAAATTGACGCATAGGGTGCGGTGGTCGGACGGTTGGAAGTGTCCGTTTTTGTACCTTTCGGGGTACAAAAGGAGCCCAAGCTACGGCGCGGGTAAACCCACCAGAACTTCTGTGCCAAGAAAAGATTTTTAAGTTGTTTACAGGTGACCGTACCGCAATCCGACACAGGTAGACTGCCAGAATATGGTAAGGCGCTCGGGATAACTCTTGCTAAGGAACTCGGCAATCTATCCCCGTAAGCTTGCAAGAAGGGGTGCCCTGAATTTTTCAGGGTCGCAGTGAAGTGGCTCCCGGGACTGTTTAGCAAAAACACAGGTCCCTGCTTAACTCGTAAGAGGATGTATAGGGACTGAGACCTGCCCAGTGCCGGAAGGTTAAGGGGAAAGGTTATCTGCCGAAAGGTGGAGAAGCTTTGAACCGAAGCCCCGGTAAACGGCGGCCGTAACTATAACGGTCCTAAGGTAGCGAAATTCCTAGTCGGGTAAGTTCCGACCCGCACGAATGGTTTAACTACGGGAGCGCTGTCTCGGCAAGAGACCCGGTGAAATTGTAGTGGCGGTGAAGATGCCGTCTACCCGCAGCGGGACGAAAAGACCCCGGAACCTTTACTGTAGGCTGGTATTGGATTTTGGTTCGCTATGTGTAGGATAGGTGGGAGGCTATGAATCTCTGGCGTTAGCTGGAGAGGAGCCGTCGGTGAAATACCACCCTTATCGTACTAAAGTTCTAACCCACTTTTGGTGGGAACAGTGCCAGTTGGGCAGTTTAACTGGGGCGGTTTCCTCTTAAAAGATAACAGAGGAGCCCAAAGGTACCCTCAGCCCGTTCGGAAATCGGGCGTTGAGTGTAAGGGCATATGGGTGCTTGACTGTGAGGTCGACAGACCGAGCAGGCACGAAAGTGGGGCTTAGTGATCCGGTGGTTGCTCGTGGGAGTGCCATCGCTCAACGGATAAAAGGTACTCCGGGGATAACAGGCTTATCGGGCCCGAGAGTTCACATCGACGGCCCGGTTTGGCACCTCGATGTCGGCTCATCCCATCCTGGGGCTGGAGAAGGTCCCAAGGGTCCGGCTGTTCGCCGGTTAAAGGGGTACGTGAGCTGGGTTCAGAACGTCGTGAGACAGTTCGGTCTCTATCCACTGTGGGTGCAAGGATCCTTGAAGGGGGGCTGTCCTTAGTACGAGAGGACCAGGACAGGGGAACCGCCGGTGTACCAGCTATTCCGCCAGGAGTAAAGGCTGGGTAGCCGTGTTCCTGAAAGATAAACGCTGAATGCATCTAAGCGTGAAGCTTGCCCTAAAACGAGGGATCCCTTCCGCGTTAGCGGATGAAGGCTGGTGGGAGACTACCACCTATATAGGGTTTAGGTATAAGTCCGGTAACGGATTTAGCCGAGAACTCCTAATAGCCAATCGGCTTGATACCCAACCTTTTTATTATTCTTGTTAGGGTAGGTCATTTTAGTAATAAAGATTATTCTTTATTAACTTTTACTTTATAATTAGAATTTATATATTTATGATATGTGTTTTTTTGCCGGGTGCTCATACCGGAAGGGCCACACCCGTTTCCATTCCGAACACGGCCGTTAAGCCTTCCAGGGCCGATGGTACTGCCTTCGCAAGGGGGTGGGAGAGTAGGTCAGCACCTGGCTTTTTTTATATCCTTTATGTTTAATTCCCTTCCTACAAAAACAGAAAAAGTTTATACCATATTGGAGTTAAATACCGCTGTTCGTCAGATTATCAAGTCTGAATTTCCCGAATATATATGGGTATGTGGAGAGATAAAAGATTTAAAGATAAGTAAAGATAAGAGACACATTTATTTTGAACTCATTCAGAAACATCCTGAGGCAGATGAGATAATTGCTAAAGTAAACGCAGCAATATTTGAGAGCAAAAAACCACTTATATTTGAGCGTATTAACCAAACCAACGGTGCCTTCGAATTAAAAAATGATATAGAAGTAAAATTCTTATGCGAAGTTGATCTATATCCTAAATCAGGACAATATAACCTTGTTATAGTTGATATTGACCCAGTTTATACCTTAGGTAAATTTGCCCAAAATAGAGAAAGGATCATAGAGGATTTAAGAAAAAGAGGTTTACTGGATAAGAACAAACAACTTCCTTTTCCTAATCTACCGTTAAATATAGGGTTGATTACTGCTTTTGATTCAGCGGCATACCACGATTTTATCCACGAATTAAAGATAAGCGGATACGGATTTAAGATTTTTGTTTACGATTGTTATATGCAAGGCAGAAGTGTAGAAAGTACAGTGGTAGAAGCCTTGAATTTCTTTAATAAGTTTAGAAAGGAAGAATTAGATTTGGTAGTAATTACAAGAGGAGGGGGTTCAACAGCGGATTTAAGTTGGTTTGATAACAAAAGGATAGCAGAAGCTATTTCCCATTCAAGGTTACCGGTTATTACTGCTTTAGGCCACCATATCAATATTACCGTCGCTGATTTCGTTTCGCATACTTCTTTAAAGACACCTACCAAAGCCGCACAGTTTATCGTAGAGAGGATTAACTTGGCTTTAGAGGAATTGAACGAGATTAGCGTAGGAATTGTTAAAGAAACTAATCTATTATTAGAGAGATTATCGCGTGAATTAGGGACAAGAACTTTAAAGATAGATTCTTTAGTTAATAGATATTTTCGGCATCACCGGGAAGAATTAGTGAAGAAAAAATCTTTGATAATTAGTAATTTCTTTCATTTGATTTCAGGAGAGGATAAGGATATAAAAGAAGTATGGAAAAACTTAATATATTACTTGAAAAAATTTTTTCAGAATGTTTACAAGGAAGTAGATTTATTAAATACAAAGATAAATATGTTAGATCCTCATAACATTTTAAAACGGGGATATTCTATAACCTTTAAGGGAGAGAAACCAGTTAAATCAGTAGAGATTTTACAAGAAAATGATTTGTTAAGAACGGTATTTTTTGAGGGTGAGGCATTTAGTAGAGTTAGAGAAATCAAATCAAGAAGCGATGTCTAAGAAATCTTTAAAGTATAGCGAGGCTATAGAGGAATTAAATCAGATCTTGCAGGATTTAGAGACAGAGAAAATAGATGTTGATGATGTATCTTTGAAGGTTAAAAGAGCAATTGAACTTATAAGACTATGTAGAGAAAAGATTCAGAAAACGGAGATGGAAGTAAGAGAAGTTGTTAAGGAGTTTGAACAGGAGTTATCCTTAGATAAAGAAACATAAGAAAATTTTTAAGATAAAGTTGACAATTTTTTATTATTTAGTAAACTAAATACAAAAGGAGGTGAATGATGGCAGTGAAAAAAACCAAGAAACCTGCTAAAAAAGTAACAACCAAAAAGAAGAAAAAATAGGAGGGCATAATGAAGTGTGGGGCTAAAAAGAAAACAAATAAGAGTAAATCAACTAAGAAGAAAAAGAAATAAACTTCTTAAGTAAATTTATAAAATGGGCCCGCAAAATTAAATAGCGGGCCTTAAGTTTTTTATAGTTATGCATGAATACTATTTAGCAAAATCAGTTTTGGAGAGCGTTTTAGAAAAAATAAGCTTATTTAAAGATTGCCAAAAAATAACTTTTATTAAATTAAAAATAGGAAAGCTAAAAATGGTAACAGCAGATCTTTTTAAAGAAACTTTTAATCAAATAGCTAAAGGAACATTGTGTGAAGGAGCTTGTTTAGAGGTAGAGATAGTAGAAGGAGACAGTTTGATAGTAGAAAATATCGAAGGAGATTTTAAGGATTAATAATTTATCTTCTTTTCTTTAGGTAAGATATCCACTATAATTATATATAAACATATACCCCGCTAAATAATTCAAACAATAAAATATGACTTATTTCTATGGCCCGATACACTCACGACGTTTAGGATGGTCGTTGGGAGTAGATTTGCTTCCCGATAAAGTATGTAGTTTCCAATGCTTGTATTGTCAAGTGGGTAGAACAGTTAAGAAAACCATGCGCCGTTTTACCTATGTAGATATGAAGAAATTCCGTAAAGAGCTTAATGAAATATTGAGATCGGATTGTTTAATAGATTACATTACCATTTCCGGAAAGGGCGAACCAACACTTCATAAAAATTTAGATACCATAATAAAAACAATTAAAAAGATAGCAAACTATAATTATCCTGTATGTGTAATTACTAATTCTTCTCTCTTATATAGAAAAGATGTGCGTAGAGAACTTAAAGATGCTGATTTGGTTATCCCCTCCTTAGATGCACCTAACGAAGATATTTTTAGAAAAATAGATTCACCACATAATTTTGTTTCTTATGCTAAACTATTAGAAGGACTAATAGCTTTTAGAAGAGAGTTTAAAGGTAAGATTTGGTTAGAAATAATGTTGGTAAAAGGGATAAACGATAGCGAAGAGTGCGCTAAAGATTTTAAAAAAATTATTAAAAGATTAAATCCCGATAAGGTTCAAATTAATCTTCCTGTAAGAACATCTCCTCTTACTCAAAAGTCTCTTATTCCTCCAAGCGCTACAGTAAAAAGATTCTGTAAAATTATAGATGATAATGTAGAAGTGGTATTATGAATATAGGAGAGAGGGTAAGAAAAATTCTAAATGAAGTTCCAACTTATTTAAAGGTTGTGGCTGCTACTAAGGGTAGGAGTCCAGAGGAAATTAACGAAGCTGTTGAGAGTGGGATAAATTTTATAGGAGAAAATTATCTTCAAGAAGCAGAAAGTAAATATAAACTCATTAAAAAAGATGTGAAGTGGCATTTTATTGGTCATTTACAAAAGAATAAAGTAAAGAAGGTGGTTAGATTATTTGATATGATAGAGACCTTAGATTCTTTAGATTTAGCAGAAATAATAGATAAAGAGTGTTCCAAGATAGGTAAGGTTATACCTGTTTTAATTGAGATTAATTCTGCAGGTGAACCACAGAAAAGTGGAGTTTTGTTTGAAGATTTGCAAAAAATAGTAGAAGGATTGCTCAATTTTAAGTATATTAAAGTTAAAGGATTGATGACGATGGGACCGGTAGTAAAAGATGTTGAGGAAATTAGACCGTTTTTTATAAAAACTAAAGAAGCTTTTGAGAAAATAAAAAGTTTATATAAAAATGAGTTACAATGGGAAGAGCTATCTATGGGGATGAGTGATACGTATAGGATAGCTATTCAGGAGGGAGCTACAATAGTGCGTATAGGCAGAGCAATTTTTGAAGATAATTATGACAATAAGAATAGTTTTTGATAAAGATACGGAAGACAAAAATCTTATAGGAGGATGGGGAATAACTTATTTAGTGGATAATAGTTTATTGTTCGATACAGGGGAAAAAGGGGAATACATAATAAATAACTTTAAGATACTCAATGTAGATATAAATAAAATAGATAATATTTTTATTTCCCATAATCATTGGGACCATTTGAGGGGATTAGAAGATTTACTAAAAATTATTTCTAATAAAGTAAAAATATGGGTTTGTACGGATATCTTTGATGAGTTGAAGAATTTCAATTACAATTTAATAAAAGTAGATAATTTTGAAAAAATAAAGGAGAGAATTTACACTACAGGTTGTTTTAAGATTAACTATAAAGGCAGAGTTATATTTGAGCAGGCGTTGATATTAGAAACAGAGAAGGGTTTATCTATTATATGCGGATGCGCTCATATGGGGGTTCTTCAACTTATAGCTAAGGTTAAAGAATTGTTTCCTAAGAATAATATTTATTCTTTTATTGGTGGTGTGCATCTTATTGATACGGATAATCGGCTAATAGAATATATTGTTGAAGAAATAGCGAAACTAGGAATAGAAAGATTTTATCTCGGTCATTGCACAGGTTATCAGGCAATAACTTTATTTAAACATATTTATAAGGGAAGAGCGAAAAATATATATGTGGGGATGGAGATAGAGGTTTAATTTATGAGTTTAGTAAGAATTTTAATTATAATTAGCTGTTTTATTTTCACAAGTTGTGCTAAATTGAAAGATTACGTATCAGCAGAGAGAGGTTTTTTAAATGTTCGTATAAAAAAGGCATTTGGACAAGGCGAAGATATTAAGAATTATTATGTAACGGACGAAGGGGATATAATAAATATAGGTGATAGCAAAGAGTATGTATATAGGATTTTAGGTAGACCCCAGAATATTAAAACGTCCTTAGTAGGGGAAGAATTCTGGACGTACGAAGAGAGAAAATTAGAAATTTATTTTGATGATGGTTATGTTAGGAGTATCGTATTTAAAGATAAATCAGCTAAAGAAAAATAAACGGGGCAAAGATTTCTTTAGACAGAATGCGGATTTAGTAGCTAAAGAGTTATTGGGAGATTATTTAGTGTTGATGAGAAACAAGGATACATTAATAGGGGTTATAGTAGAGACAGAAGCATATCTTGGTGTAGACGATGATGCTTCGCATGCTTTCGGAGGAAAGATTACCGAGCGAAATAAAATTATGTATTGTGATGGTGGAGTAATTTACGTTTATCTTATTTATGGTAAATACTTTTGTTTTAACATAGTTGTTTCTAAAAAAGGTGACCCCCAGAGTGTATTTATCCGTGCAGTTGAGCCTATCTTGGGGATAGAGATTATGAAAAAAAACAGAGGAATTTCTAATCTACGCAATCTTACCAATGGACCTTGTCGTTGGACACAGGCATTTGGTATAGATAAATATTTTTTAGGTAAAAGTATATGTGGGAATGAAATATTTATTTCAAGAGATACCCATAAGGAATTTTCTATAGGTATAGCAAAGAGAATAGGTATAGAGTATGCCTCTAATTCTAAGAATCTCCCTTTACGTTTCTATATCAAAAATAATACCTTTGTTTCCAAGAACTAATTTTATTTATAATCAAGTTTTATATTTGATTTCCGTTTGCCTAATTATATATAGTAAAAGTAGGTAAAAATTGTTTGTCTCTCACTTTCTACTATTAGATTCAAATGAGTTGCTTAGTAATTTGGAT
>JAMWBQ010000012.1 GCA_023819315.1 Candidatus Omnitrophota bacterium | reverse complement strand
TACCTGAATACAATAAACGAAGAGAGATTACTTTAGAAGAATTTCTTTCAAAAAGATGACATTTCTATTTTGCAAAAAAGATGACATTTTTATGTTGCATTAACAATATAAATTATACCTTGCAATCTTAAGTAATATGGGATAAAATAAAATTCTTAAAAAAATTTAGTAAGGGAGGTAGAAGATGAAACTTTTTATCGATACCGCCAATCTTGAGGAGATTAAAAAAGCTAATAGTATGGGTGTATTGGATGGGGTTACCACTAACCCCACTCTAATTGCACAAGAAAAAGTTGAACCTATAGAACATTTAAGGAAGATATGTGAGATTGTAGATGGTCCGGTAAGCGCAGAGGTTATTTCTTTAGATAGTGAGAACATAGTTAAAGAGGCTAAAGAGTTAGCTAAAATAGCACCTAATATCGTTATAAAAGTCCCTTCTACAGTAGAAGGATTAAAAGCAACTAAGGAGCTTTCCTTATTAGGGATTAAAACTAATCTCACTTTATGTTTTTCTCCTACGCAAGCTCTTTTGGTGGCTAAGGCAGGAGCTACTTACGTTTCTCCTTTTGTTGGTCGTTTAGATGATATTTCTACGGAAGGGATGAGTTTAGTAAAGGATATAAAGTTGATTTATGCTAATTATAATATTTCTACACAGATAATAGTAGCTTCCATAAGGCATCCTATACATTTCTTAGAGTCAGCACGGATAGGAGCGGATATAGCTACTGTTCCTTTTTCTGTTATAGAGAAACTTATGATGCATCCCTTGACTGATATAGGTATAAAAAGATTCCTTGCCGATTGGGATAAGTTGAAAGGAGTTTTAAATAAATGAGGTTATTTTGTGTTTTGATTTTTTTAGTATTTTCTTTTAATATTTATGCTCAGGAGAAAATTACTCCTGTTATTGTTGATGGAGATGAGGTAAGTTATCTTAAAGAGGAAGGAAAAGTTATAGCTAAAGGTAATGTGGTGATGCGTTATGAAGGTATTACTCTAAAGTGTGATGAGGCTATTTACGAAGTAAATTATAATAGAGCAGAGGTTAAGGGTAATGTTTATATTGAAAGTGAAAAAGGAATAATTAAAGCTAAAGGGGGTAAATACGATTTTAATAATCATCGCGCAGAACTTGATAATATAAACTTAGAGGCAATCCCTTTTTATGGAGAGGCAGAAGTAGGAGAGAGGATTTCTCAAGATGAATATCGGTTAAATAAAGGTTATCTCACCACTTGCGATTTAAAACAACCTCATTATCGTCTTACCGCTAAAAGAATTTTTGTTTATCCTAATAAGAAAGTAGTGGCGAAGAATATGTTTATAAAGATAGGGAATGTCCCTATATTTTATATTCCTTATTTTTCCCAGTCATTAAAGGATAGATCGTTTCCTTTAGAGTTATCACCGGGTAAAAGTAAAGAGTGGGGTAAATATACTTTGAGCCGATGGCGTTATTATTTTAACGATGATAACAGAGGTAAAATTCATTTAGATTGGTATGAGAAGAGAGGCTTAGGCGAGGGTTTAACTTATAAGTTAGAAGATAAATCTTTGGGAGAAGCACTTTTAGGTTACTATCGCTTGGAGGATAAATTGTACGATTTAGATAAAAGGAACTCTCTTTTTGAAATGTACCCTGAAAGGGTCTTTTTATCCTCAAAGTATTTAGAAGATGACCGTTACAAAGGGCAAGTTTCTTACCATTGGGCTAATCACCCAAAATTATCGGTTGTTGGTGAATTCAATAAATTTTCCGATGAATACTTTATGAAAGATTTCTTTTACCGTGAATATGAAGTAGAACCCCACCCTTACAGCTATTTACTTATGAGTTATGCTTTTAATCACTCATCTTTATCTTTACTTACGCGTAAACGAATGAATCGTTTCTATACGGAAGCTGAGTATTTACCACAATTAGAATATAATTTTTATCGCCAAAGCATAGGCAATTCAAACTTTTATCTATTCTCAAAATCAACTCTTGGTAATTTAAATTATAAGTTTAGCCGCTCAACAACAGATTACGATGCGGTAAGAATGCATTCAGAGAATACTTTATCCTATACAAAGAATATAAAATGGTTATACATTAATCCTTACGTGGGTTCTTATACAACTTTTTATTCTAAAAATGTTTTTGGAGAAGATAATTTATGGTTAATAGCACCTTTAACTGGTATAGATTTAGGCACTAAACTTCACAGAATATTTGATACCAATTTTAATATTTTAGGTGTTACTATTGAGCGAATGCGACATCTTATTACTCCTCGATTAAGTTATAGCTATATACATCCTCCCTCAACACAAAATAATTTTCATTTTGATGATATCGACGATATTGGGAGAAGAGAGATTTTGACATTTATTTTGGATAATAAGTTACAGGTTAAAAGTAGCACAAAAACATGGGATTTTATCTACTTTGCTCCTTCGTGGGATTATATAGTTAATAATGAAGGGAAAGGCAGTTACTTTGATAACATTAAATGCAAACTGGAGATTTATCCTTACCAGGGTTTATCTTTGGTAGGGGATAGTTTTTACAGTATACCTTTAAGAAGATACAAGACTTTCAACGCTGATATAAGGCTTAAAGATAATTCTTCAGAGGATAAATATTATTTTGCTTTAGGGCATAGATACGTGCGACAAGAAAGTAGTCAAGGCACATTATCTTTTGACTATCAGCTTACAAAACGTTTACGTTTACATGCCTATTTACGTAATGAGTATAACACTGGCGATTTTAAAGAACAGCAGTATCTTTTAAGAACGGATTTACACTGTTGGTGGCTTGATACAGGAATTAATATAGATAGCGAGAGGAATTATACTTTTTGGGTTATTTTTACCCTTAAAGCATTTCCTGAAAAGATACATTTTGGCTTCGATCATACTTATAAAGGAGCAAGAAAAAGTTATTAGGAGGTAGATGGAATGGATAATTTTAAAACATTGCTCGATAAGATAGAAAATAAACACGCACGTTTATGTATAGTTGGCTTAGGTTATGTGGGATTACCTTTAGCTATAGCTTTTGCTAAAAAAGGTTATACTGTGTATGGTTTAGATACAGATAGTTCGAGAGTGGATAGGCTCTATAAAGGGGAACGTTATATCGTAGATGTTGACCCTAAGGAGGCTTTATCTTTGATTAAGAAGAAAAAGTTTTTCCCCACAACCCATGAGGGAGCTTTGGGGGATTCCGATATAATAATTATCTGTGTTCCTACACCTTTGAGAAAGGTAAAGATACCTGACATATCCTACATCATAAATTCAAGTAAACGCATAAAGGAACATCTAAAGATTGGACATTTTGTTATTTTGGAAAGCACATCTTTCCCTACCACTCTTAGGGAGGTAGTTTTACCTATATTAAAAGAGAGTAGTTTAAAAGAAGAGAAAGATTTTTTCTTGTGTTTTTCTCCCGAAAGGGTTAATCCGGGAGATAAAAAGTTTCCTGTTACAAAGATACCAAAACTTGTAGGCGGACTTTCTTCTAAATCTAGCAAGTTAGCCAAAGCTTTATATTCTAAGATTATAAGCTCTGTACATATTGTTTCTTCTCCCGAGGTAGCTGAGACATCCAAACTTTTAGAAAATACTTTTCGTTTAGTCAATATAGCTTTAGCTAACGAGTTTGCTATGGTATGTAATAAATTAGGGATAAGTATATGGGAGGTAATTGAGGCAGCTAAAACAAAACCGTTTGGATTTATTCCTTTCTATCCCGGACCGGGCATAGGTGGGCATTGTATACCCTGTGACCCTATCTATCTTTCCTGGAAAGCAAAGAAGTTGGGATTTAAAACAAAGATGATTGATTTAGCTTCTTATATAAATAGGTTTATGCCTAACTATGTGGTAGAGAGAGTAAAGAAATTGTTGGGAGAGAAAAATAAGGGTTTAGAGAAGGCAAATATTCTTATTTTGGGAGTAACCTATAAGAAGGATGTGAAAGATTTAAGAGAGTCTCCTGCTTTAGAAGTGATTGAAGAGCTAACTAAAGAAAAAGCTAATGTTAGTTACTATGATCCTTTAATTCCTTATTTAAAAATTAAGGAGATGAATTTAAAAAGTATTGAGTTGGAAAAAAACAATCTAAAAAATTACGATTGCATTATTCTTGTTACTGACCATTCTAAAGTTGATTATAAATATATAAGGAACAATGCTCAGCTTATCTTTGATACGAGAAATGTTTACAAGCGCGATTATCCTAATGTAGAGAGGCTTTGATAATTTTAAAATTTTAAATAGGAGGCAAAATGAGGTTATTAGTTACAGGAGGTGCTGGTTTTATTGGTTCACATATAGTTGAACGTTTATTAAAAGATGGGCATTACGTAGTAATTTTAGATAATTTTTCTTCAGGCAAGGAAGAGAATTTGTCTCAGGCGGTAGGGGAGAGAAGTGAAAGCTATAGGCTCATCAGGGGTGATATAAGGGATTACAATGTGTGTTTAGATGCCTGTAAAGATGTAGAGGTAGTTTTTCATCAAGCAGCTTTACGTAGTGTGCCAAAATCTATGAATAATCCTTACGAGTATAACGAGGTAAATATAAATGGCACATTGAATATGTTAAAAGCTTCTAAGGAAAGAGGAGTGAAAAGGTTTGTATTTGCCTCTTCTAGTTCTATATATGGTGAGACAAATAAATTCCCTGAAGAGGAGAAAGATTATCCCTTGCTTATCTCACCCTATGCTTTAACTAAGTTGGCTGGTGAATACTATTGTCGTATCTTTAGTGAGAATTTTGGTTTAGAAACAGTTTCTCTTAGATACTTTAATGTTTATGGTCCTCGCCAATCTTTAGATGATGAGTATGCAGTAGTTATTCCTAAATTTATAAACTGTATGCTTAAAGATGAATCCCCACCTATACATGGAACAGGAGAACAATCCCGAGATTTTACCTATATAGATAATGTTGTGGAGGCAAATATATTGTCCAGTAGGGTTGAGGGAGTGAAGGGAGAAGTTTTTAATATTGCCAATGGTTTAAATCATTCTATATTAGAATTAGTGGATATACTTAATTCAATAATGAATAAAAATATTAAACCCATCTTTACTCCTCCTCGCCCGGGAGATGTTTTTAAAACGCTCGCCGATATATCTAAAGCAAAAAGGTTACTTGGGTATTATCCTAAAGTTGATTTCTCTGAAGGGTTAAAGAGAACAGTAGAGTGGTTTAAATTATCGTTTTATAAGAACCAATGAATATTCTTATCAGTGGAGGGTGTGGATTTATTGGTTCACATCTCTGCAAAAAGTTTATAGAGAGAGGTGATTTTGTCCTTTGCGTAGATAACTTTATTACTGGTTCGCAAGAAAATGTTAGTGAACTTTTAACCTCTCCTAAATTCAAATTACTCGTTCATGATATTTCTTTACCTCTTTATATAAGGGAGGAGATAAATTGGGTTTTTCACTTCGCTTCTATCGCTTCTCCCAAACATTATCTTGCCTATCCTATAAAGACTTTAAAATCCGGGCTTTTAGGTACACATAATTGCTTAGGTATAGCAAGAGATAAAGGAGCAAAATTCTTTTTAGCCTCTACTTCTGAGGTTTACGGTGACCCTTTAGTTCACCCTCAACCTGAGGAGTACTATGGTAATGTTAGTATAACCGGTCCGCGTTCTTGTTACGATGAATCTAAAAGGGCAGCAGAATCCCTCGTTTACGCTTATATGCGCCAACACAATATAAATGTGCGCGTATCTCGTATATTTAATACCTATGGACCAAATATGCTTCCCGATGATGGAAGAGTTATTTCCAGTTTTATAGTGAGTGCCCTTAAAGAGGAAGACTTAACCGTATACGGAGATGGTTTGCAAACGCGTTCTTTTTGCTATATAGATGATCTAGTTAGAGGAATAATTATGCTTATGGATACAGATTATCAATTGCCACTAAATATAGGTAATCCTGAAGAGTATAGGATCATAGATTTAGCCAATAAGATAATTGAATTGACTGGTTCTAAATCGAAAATAAAATTTTTACCTTTACCCCAGGATGACCCTAAGAAGAGGAAGCCAGATATTAGAAAAGCGGAAAAAATCTTAGGTTGGAGCCCAATTGTTAAACTTGAAGAAGGATTGGTAAAAACAATTGAGTATTTCAAAAAGAAACTAAATTTATAATTATTTCTCAAGCAAACCTTTATGAGAATTAATTACAAATCCGAAAGGGAAGAAAAACAGGAATTGTTTTTTACACCTATTGAAGACTAAGCAAAAACATTACCGAAAAAGAATAATAACTTGCATTAACACACTTTTTTAATTCATTGACAAATAAGGAGAGTAGTTTAAAATAATTAAAAAGAGAGTAGGTGATGAATGGTAAATTTGAGGTAAATAGAGGTTTATTTCTTTTATTTATTTTTGTAGTGTTATTAGGGTTAGTTTTTTTCTGGCAGGAGAAGACTGCTTATAGGAGGATAAATGGCTATTTAGAACAGTGGAATTCCTTTTTAAATAGAGAGAATAAGGGGTTAAATGTTATGCTGGAAAAGATGGGAGAGAAAATTTCCCAGCAGGATGAGATAATACATAAGCAAGATGAAAAAATACACCAGCAAGCGGATAGTATAATTGCTTTATCTATGGAAAGGGATAAATTTAGAGGGGAAGCAGAGAATTTACAGAGTCTATTAGCTCAGTTGAAAGAAGAATTGGATAAGGTGAAGGAAGAGAAAGAAACTTATAGAATTATTAACGATGAGCTTAATAAGGAGTTATACAATTTAAAGGAAGAGATTAGATTATGGTCAGGTAGAATTAACAGTTTGGGAGAAGTGAAAGAAGTTTTAAGAAGAAAGAAATTGGGTATGAGAGAATTAAGTAGCAGGGTGCGAGAGTTTAAAGATAATGAGCAGGAAGAGAAAGATAGATTAGGATTAAAATCGGGTAATAACGGTTATTTGATTAGGGATGGTAAATCCACATTGATTTCTAAAAAAGTTATTGATTTAGAGGAAATCGTTGTGGAAAGAGAAGAATAGTTTCCTGCCTGAGAATAAATACTATTGAAAGTCCATATTACAATCTGAAAATCCATTAGATAAAAGTTAAGCTAAATTCATTTATTTAATAGTATGTTTTTAATTTTACTCTTTACGGTTATAGGTTTTTTTATAGGTTTTATATACGTTATAAACAAACGAAGGATTAGACTGGGAAGGATTTTAGGGCTGTTTATTTTGGGATTAATTTCTACAGTTATGGGGAAGATATTTAAAGATTACTATCGTAAAAGGTTTTAAAAAAGGGAGGTGCTATATGGCAGCACTTATTATTTTAGTTATGGGATTTGTGGTGGGAATTATTTTTACCCAGTTAGCAAAAACAGGTTCTTTAAAGCCAATAGTTATTACTACCATAGTAGGATTAATCATTGGTGTACTGTTTAGCTCTATTAGAGTTGTTCCTGCTGGATATGTTGGTGTAGTTGATTTCTTTGGTTATGTTTCTCCTAAACCTTTGAATAGCGGGATAAATTTTGTTAATCCTTTAGTTAAAGTTGTTCCTCTTTCTATAAGAACGCAGGAAGAGAAGGAGACAATGAGTGTTCCTTCTAAGGAAGGGTTAAATGTCGCCTTAGATGTATCCGTGCTTTATAGGCTTAATCCTATAAGAGCAGTAGATGTTTATAAAACCATAGGACCTGTATATAAAGATGTTGTTCTTATCCCTCAGTTTCGAGCATCAGCAAGAGGAGTAACCGTTGGTTATGAAGCTAAAGCACTTTATACTTCTGAAAGGGAGATGCTTGCTAGGGCTATATACGATTCTCTTAAAAATTTGGTAGAGGATAGAGGAATTATTATTGAAAGAGTGCTCTTACGAGCAATAACTCTTCCTACTACAGTTAGTTCAGCTATAGAGCAGAAATTGAAAGCAGAACAAGAGGCAGAGAGAATGAAGTTCGTCTTAGAGAAAGAGAAACTAGAAGCAGAAAGAAAAAGAGTAGAAGCAGAAGGAATTCGTGATGCCCAAGCAATAATCAATCAGAGTCTCACTTCCCAGTATCTTCACTATCTTTGGATAAATACGTTGAATCAAAACCCCAACGTTATATACGTAGCTACAGAGGCTAATATGCCAATATTTCGGGTAACTCATTCTGAAGAGGAGATTTTCAAGAAAAAAGAAGTTGTTAATCAGAAGCAAGATAAATGAAAGAGATTGTAGATAGAATAGTTGAAGCAGAAAAAGAGGCGGAAAAACTTATAGAGGAGGCTAATCAGAAAGCTAACCGCATAATTATGGAAGCAAAACTTAAGGCTTCAAAGATTAAAGATGAATCCTTGAAGGAAGTAGAGGATATTATAAAGAAAGATAAGGAATTGGCAGAAAATGAGTTACAGAGAGAAAAGGAAAAGATTCTTAGAAGTATAAAAGAGCAGGTGAGCTCTTTAAGAGAAAATATGGAGAAAAAAATATATTCTCTTGCTAATGATATTTTCTTAGAGATAGTTTCTTTTGGGGATAAGAAGAATTAGAATATGTGGGAACTTTCTAAATACTCTTTCGTTAACGCTAAAGTGAGAGCGATGCTTTCACGCCTGTTTAGTTATAAAGAGTTGTCAGATTTAGCTGAAGCAAAAGATATAGAGGAGATATTAGAGAAGTTAAAGAAAAATCCTCAATACAAGTCATTGGAAATAAAAGGATGGGAAAACTTCGAGTTAGTGGAAAAAGATTTACTAAAAGTAGATATAGAAATTTTTAGAAAGGTATACGATAGTATTTCTACTAAGCGAGAGAAAGAATTTGTATTCCTTCTTCTTCAGCGTTATGAGATAGATGAGTTAAAAGTGTTATTGAGATTATGGCATAGGAATTTGCCCATAGATAAAAAATATCTTTGGGAAGAGACTCTATGTTTTCCTTTAGAAACTCAAAAAATCCTCTCTGCTCAGAGTATAGAGGAGATAATCCTTCTTCTTGAGAAAACTCCTTATAAAAACCCTTTGTTGAGAATGAAAGATAAATTTAAGGAGAGAAATTCATTGTTTTATTTAGAGGTGGGTTTAGATATAGATTATTACGAACGATTAATGAATTGTGCGGAAGGATTAACTTCTTTTGACCGGAGAATAGCATTAAAACTTTTAGGTATACAGATAGATATAGAAAATATAAATTGGTTGTTAAGACTAAGAAAATTTACCTCTTTAGAATTGGGAGAAGTTTTAGAATGGTTAATCCCCGGGGGAGAAAAGATTAATAGGGAGGTGATTAGTAAACGATACTCTTGGAACAATGTGGGAGATTTTGTAGATAATATTGCGGTTACTCCTTATGGAAAGATTAAAGAACTTATCAATGAGAATATCTATTTGATAGATAAGTTTCTTTACGAAATTTTACTAAGAGAGGTGAGAAGAGTTTTATCAGGCTTTCCCTTTACTATAGGAACAGTTTTTGGTTATCTTATTTTAAAGCGTGCGGAGACAAAGAATATTATTTCTCTACTTTATGGTAAATACTATAATTGGGAAAAAGAGAAAATAACTCCTTTCTTGGTATGTTGACAACCTCTTCTTTAGAACTTTTAAGTATAGTTTTGTTTAAGGATAATGTTGAGGAAGTTTTATCCTACCTTATGAAGTCAGGTGTGTTTCATCCCATAGATATTAGTGAGGTGGAAAAAGAACTGGGAAAACTATCTACCTTATCTACATCGAATCAGAATGGGGAGTTGGAAAGTTTGGAGATAAGGTTAACGGATATTTTAAGAAGAACTGGTATACATTTGCTCCCTTCAAAAGATATAGAAGGGTTTAATTATTCTAAAGTAAAGGAAATTATTTCTAAAGTTGAAGGAGAATTAGAGCCTATTATTAAGGAAAAAGAAAAAATACAGGAATTATTGAAGGTTAAAGAGAATTTTTTTTATCAAGTAAAAGAGTACCTTCCTTTCCCTATAACTAAACGAGTCTCCTACACTTTTTTAGAAGTATACTTAGGTAAGATAAATGTAGAAAATCTTTCTCTATTAGAGAAAGGTTTAGTTGATATTCCCCATATTTTTTATCCCATAAGAAAAGAAAAAGATGAGGTAGTAAGTTTAATTATTGGATTGAAACAAGATAAACCACTTATTGGTAAAGTATTAAAAGAATTAGCTTGGCAAGAGATGGAAAATCTTGAACAGGGCACTTTATTATCTAAGAAAGTGGAAGGCAAATTAGCTTTAGAGGTTAAAGAGTATAAATTAAAGTTAGCTGATATTGAGGAAAATATAAAAAAATTAATTTTATCTTTTATGGATGATTTATCCAAGGCACAATTTTTTTTAATGTTTATGAGAAATTTAAGAGAATTAAAAAGGCAATCAAGAGCAACTTCCAATACTGTGCTAATATGTGGTTGGGTTCCTGAGGAAGTTAAATGTAAAGTTATAGAAGAGATAAAGAAAATATCTCCAGCCTCCTATATAGAGTCAAAAGCTCCTAAAGAATTATCTATATCCAAAGAAGATATTCCCGTGTATCTTAAAAATAATTGGTTTCTTAAACCTTTTGAATTATTAGTAAATTCTTATGGTGTTCCTCGTTATGGAACTATTGACCCAACAGTATTTGTAGCTATAGGTTTTCTTATAATGTTTGGAGTGATGTTTGGAGATTTAGGACATGGTTTAGTTTTGAGTTTATTAAGTCTATTCCTCATTAGGAATAATAAAGAAAAAATTAAGGAAGCAGGTATACTGATCCTATACTGTGGTATTAGCTCTTCTCTCTTTGGTATCCTTTTTGGTAGTTTCTTTGGTTATGAATTTTCCTCTTTATGGTTTAAACCAATAAACAATCTTTTAGAGGATTTTAGGTTAAGTATAATTTTCGGAATAGGGGTTATCTCTACAGCTATAATTATTAACGTAATAAATGCTTTGAGAGATAATGATTATATGAAAGCTTTTTTTGATAAGGCGGGTTTAATTTCAGGAGTGGTTTATTGGTCAGTAATTGGGTTAGTGGTTAAAGTGTTTATTAGAAAAGGTTCGTTATCATCTATTCACCTTCTTTTAATTTTGGGAGGAATAATTTTACTTTTATGTAAACCAATTATAGAAGTAATCTATAGGAAGAAAAAAGAGGGGTTAATAACAAATTTTATAGAAGGTGTGGTAGATATTTTGGAGATTACTATAGGGTATTTAGCTAACACTCTGTCTTTTATAAGGATTTCTGCCTTTTCTTTAGCTCATACAGGATTATTTATTGCTGTTTTTGAACTCTCTAAAATTGTTAGCGCAAGAGGTTCTGACTTTTGGTCATGGGTAATAATTGTATTAGGTAATATCTTTATTATCCTTTTGGAAGGAATGGTAGTAACAATTCAGTCTTTGCGATTGAATTATTATGAGTTTTTTTCAAGGTTCTTTGTTTCTGGTAAGCGAATATATAAGCCGATGGGTATATAATAAACGCTTAAGATACACTTAGTTTACAGTATTTTTAAAGGAGGTGAAAGATGAGTAGAAAAAAAATTTTTTTTGTAGGGGTTGTTATAGGAATTATATATCTTTCTCTCTTTTTAGGTGGTATTGTTTTTTCTCAAGAGCCGGGTTTGTCCCAGAAGAATAATGATCCAACAGTAGTGCGTTGGGCATTTCTCTCAGCAGCTATATCAGCGGGTTTAAGTGCTTTGGCTGCGGGAATAGCTGTAGGATACGTAGGAGCATCGGCTGTAGGAGCGATGGGAGAGAAGCCAGAGATAAGTGGAAGAGCTCTTATATATGTAGGATTAGCTGAGGGTATTGCTATATATGGTTTAATTATCGCTATTATGATTTTAGGTAAGGTATGAGAATATTTTGTATAGCTGATAAAGAGAGTAGTTTGGGATTTAAGCTGGCAGGAATAGAGTTACGTCAAGTATCTACACAGAGAGAAGCTAAGGAGGCTTTAAAGGTAGCTTTAGCTATGGAAAATATGGGAATTATTTTCGTTACTACTAAGGTAGCCAGATTGATAAAGGAAGATATAGAGAGACTTACTTATGAGGATAAATTCCCTTTAATTATTGATATCCCTTCTAAAGGGGAAACAGAAGGAAGAAAACCAATCGGTAAATTCTTGAAAGAAGCTATAGGTATAAGTATTTAATTTTATGGATAGGGATTATTTACAAATAAATAAGGATAATTTGGAAGCTATCTTAAAAAAAATTGAAGAGGAAACTCAACAAAAGATAAAGGATATCTTGGATGAAGCGGAGATGAGTAGTAAAAAGATTCTTGAGGAGGTAGCTAAGGAAATAGAAGAAAAGAAAGAGTATATGGTTAAAGAAGCAAAAAAAGAGATAGAGAAAAAAAGAGAAGTATTTTTTTCCACGTTGAATTTAGATAAGAGGAGAATCATTTTAGAGGAGAAGAATAGATTTGTAGAGAATGTATTGGCAGAGGTAGTTAAAAGGGCAGAAAGATTTCGTAAAGAAGCTGGTTATGTGGATTTTTTAAAGAAAGCTATCTTAGAAGGGATAGAAGGAGTGGGTTATTTTAAAATGATAGATATTCTGTATTCTTTTTTAGATGAGAGTATATTTAATGAGGATTTTATTAGTAAGATAAAGTATTTATGTAAACAGAATTATGAAGAAGAGATTTCTTTATCTTTTATTAAATCTGATTTTACCGATATAGGAGTTATCGTTCGCTGGGATAATGGGAGAGTAATTTACGATAATAGGTTTCTTACTTATTTAAGTCGCAGGAAGGAAGATATATACAATAGATTAATGCGGATGTATTGAGAATAATTATGTTAAATGTAGTAGGTAAAGTATATCGTGTAAGTGGGCCGGTAGTGGAAGCGGAAGAGGTTTCTTCCTTACGGATGTTAGATATGGTAGAGGTAGGTGAGGAACATCTCGTAGGTGAAGTGGTAAGATTGAAGAATGATAGAGCTTATATTCAGGTTTACGAAGATACCACTTTGCTTAAAGCAGAAGACCCAATTTATAGCCAAGGCTTCCCTTTATATGTAGAATTAGGCCCAGGACTTATGGGAACAATTTACGATGGTATTCAGAGACCATTGGAAGTGATAAAGGAGAAAGAAGGATTTTTTATAAGAAGAGGGGTTCATATTCCCGCTTTGGATAGAAAGAAGAAGTGGTTTTTTACCCCAATGGTTAAAAAAGATAATTATATAAAAGAAGGAGAGATTTTAGGAGAAGTAGAAGAGACTTCTTTGGTAAAGCATAGAATACTTTGCCCTATTGGTGTAGAAGGTAAGATTATATGGATTGCTCCCCAAGATACATATACTTTAGATGATAGAATAGCTATTATAGAGACTCAGGGAAAAGAGAACGAGATATTTATGCTTCAGCGTTGGCCGGTAAGAAAAGCTAGACCTTATAAGGAAAGATTACCTATAGATACCCCTCTTATTACCGGACAAAGGATAATAGATACTCTTTTCCCTGTAGGTAAAGGAGGATGCGTAGCTGTTCCTGGAGGTTTTGGTACGGGGAAAACTGTGATTCAACATCAGTTAGCTAAATGGAGTGATGCTGATATAGTTGTTTTTGTTGGTTGTGGAGAGAGAGGGAATGAGATGACTGATATTTTAATGCACTTCCCTAAACTTATAGACCCTCGTACACAAAAGCCTCTTTTAGAAAGAACGATTTTTATTGCTAATACATCAAATATGCCCGTAGCAGCAAGGGAAGCAAGTATTTATACGGGTATTACCATAGCTGAGTATTATCGTGATATGGGATATAACATAGCAATTATGGCAGATTCTACTTCTCGTTGGGCAGAAGCATTGAGAGAATTGTCGGGTAGATTAGAAGAAATGCCTCTTGAGGAGGGTTTTCCTGCTTATTTATCTTCAAGGTTAGCGGAGTTCTACGAACGGGCAGGTAAGGTTAAAACATTGAATAATAATGTTGGTTCAATTACTGTTATTTCCTCTGTTTCTCCTCCGGGAGGGGATTTCTCTGAACCGGTAACATCTCATACTAAACGTTTTGTGCGTGGTTTCTGGGCTTTGGATAAAGATTTAGCCAATGCTCGGCATTATCCTTCAATTAGTTGGACGGAGAGTTACTCAGAATATGTAGATGATATTAAGAAATGGTGGGAAAGAAACGTAGATAGAGATTGGTTAGCTTTAAGATATACTATACTAGACCTTTTACAGAAAGAACAGCGGCTACTTCAGGTAGTGAAACTTGTTGGTTCGGATGTTTTACCTCAGAGTCAGAGGTTGGTTTTAGATGTATGTTCTATTTTTAAGAATACTTTTCTTCAGCAGAGCGCTTTTGATAAGGTAGATACCTACACTTCCCCTTTAAGACAGTTTTTAATGCTAAAATCAATAGTTACTTTTTATCGAGAGGCAGATAATCTTATTCAGAAAGGCTTAAGTGTAGAGGAATTGCACAGTTTACCTATATATAAAGAAATTATTAGAATGAAATCTTTATATTCAGAAGACGATTTAGATAAACTTAACTCCCTTCCTCAAAGGATAAAGGGAGCATTGGAAGAGATAGAGATTTAAAATTTGTAATTAAGCTGTGAGTAAGAGAACTAAATTTATAGAGTTAAAAAAAATATTTAAAACCCTTCTGGGAGAAAATGGTTGTCTGTGGGATAGGAAACAAACACATCTCTCTCTCCTGCCCTATCTTAGGGAGGAGTGTGAAGAGTTTATTCAAGCAGTAAACACTAAGCGATACGATAATATGAAGGAAGAGCTTGGTGATATACTTTTACAGGTAATGTTTCATTCACAGCTTGCTTCTAAGGAAGGAAAATTCGATATAGAAGATGTTATAGATTATCTTATTAAAAAATTGAAGAGAAGACATCCTCACGTGTTTGGTAAACTTAAAGTTAATTCTCCTGAAGAGATAGTAGAGAACTGGCAGAGAATAAAGGAGAAAGAGAAGAATAAGAGATAATCTTACCTTATCGTAAGGTTTGGAGGTGAAAGATGAGTGGTTTATTCGGTGTAGTGTCCAAGAATAATTGCGTGGATAACCTATTCTATGGTACTGATTATCATTCCCATTTAGGAACAGAATTTGCTGGTTTAGCTGTGTGGGATGGAAGATTTAGAAGAGAGATTCATAATGTAAGCGATACTCAGTTTAAATCTAAGTTCCAAGATTATCACCATCGTATAAAAGGGAAAAAGGGGATAGGTGTAATAAGCTCATTTGATGAACAACCAATTTATATTAATTCCCATTTAGGAGAATTTTGTATTGCTACAAATGGTTTAGTGCAAAATGATGAAGCTTTGATTTCAATGCTTCTAAAGAAAGGAGTCTCTTTTAATGAGCTTAGCTCAGAAAAGATTAATATAACAGAGTTAATTGCCAAGTTGATTACGCAAGGGAGTAGTTTAGTAGATGGTATAGAGAGAGTTTTTGAGTTGATAGATGGTTCTTGTTCAATGCTTATTCTCACCAAGGATGGGATATACGCGGTGAGGGATCGTTATGGTTATACCCCTTTAGTTATAGGTAGAAATGATGAAGTTTGGGCAGTAGCTTCGGAAACCACAGCTTTCCCTAATTTAGGATTAAACATATTCAAATATTTGGGACCGGGAGAGATAGCTTTTTTAACCGAGGACGGTATATTTACCAAATCAGAAGGTAGAACGATTACTCAGATATGTTCGTTTCTTTGGATATACACGGGATTCCCCGCATCAAGTTACGAAGGGAGAAATGTTGAAGTTGTTAGAGAAAATTGTGGAAGATTGTTAGCAAGAAGAGATAAAGATATCAACGTGGATATCGTTTGTGGCGTCCCTGATTCTGGCATATCCCATGCTTTAGGTTACGCTATGGAATCAGGGAAACCCTATAGGAGGCCGTTAGTTAAGTATACCCCTGGTTATGGGAGAAGTTATACTCCTCTTACTCAAGAGAAGCGAGATTTTATTGCTAAGATGAAGCTAATACCTATACGCGAGATAATTGAAGGTAATAGAATAGTGGTGTGCGAGGATTCTATCGTGAGAGGAACACAGTTAAAGAATTTTACTATAAAAAAATTATGGGAAGCAGGAGCAAAAGAAATACATATAAGAGTGGCTTGTCCGCCATTACTCTTTCCTTGCCGGTTTTGTCTTTCTACAAGAAGTATAGATGAACTTGCTACACGTAGAACGATTAGAGCTATTGAAGGTGAAGATATAAAGGATGTGAGTGAATATATAGACCATACCAATCCCCATTATAGGATGATGGTGGAAAGAATTGCTCGTGATTTAGAAGTAACAACTTTACGTTATCAGACTCTTTCTGATATGATATCTGCTATTGGTTTACCTAAGGAGAAACTGTGCCTTTACTGTTGGACAGGAGAGTATATCTCTTCACCCAAGATAGATAAGTTGATAAATAAAAAGGTTAATCCAGAATTGATAGAGGGAAAGATTTGATTCTATGAAGAGGATAAAGTTTATATTATTATCTATTTTGGTTCTATGTATAATATTTTTTCTTTATAAATCTTTGGCAAAATATTTCCACGAGGAGACAATTTTAAAACAGGTAATTTCACGATTAGAAGCAGATTCCCGTATAGCGGAAGTTTTAGTTACAGGAGTTAATTACGATGAGATTACTAAGAATAACTATACTACCATTAAGTTTTTAGAGTACGATGTTAAAGGTAGACCACTTGTACCTAAATATTTCACTTTTGCTGGCAACATTATCCAATTCCAATCTCTGGTTATTCGTTTTGATGATATATACGTGCGTAAGAAAGATAAGTTTAGAGGTAAAAGCGCCTATATATTCTGGAAAGTGTTTATGTTGGATGGCAAAAATACTCAAGAGTATGAAATAAATCCTATAAATCAGATCCCTCAAGGATATAAGTTAGAAGGACTAAATGACCCATTTGAGGTAAAGTTATGGAAGAATTTTTGGGAATACGCTCTTAATCCTGATAAAGCAAAACATATGGGCATAAAGAACGCTCAAATAGAGGCTCCTGGAACGATGTTTATTCCTGGTATGCTTTATACTTTGAAAATAGAGCATGACGGAGGGATAAGAATAGATGCCTCGGTTTTACCGCCTATAATCAGAGGAGAACGTATACCTTAGTAATGGTTAATTTAGATATCAAAGATAATAGAATTAGAAAGAGTCTGAATTATTCTTTTATTGATGGTGTATTTGCCACAGCAATGTCAGGGTTTACCCAGGATTACTTTACTCCCTTTTTACTCATTCTTGGAGGTTCTATTAGAGAGGTAGGTGCACTTAGTGCGCTACCTAATTTTTTTGCTTCTTTGGTTCAAGTTTATACACCTGATTTTACCTATTGGTTACGTTCACGAAAAAAGATGATAAATATTTTTGTCTTTTTACAAGCTATGGTTTTATTATTAATTGGCATAGTAGGTTTAAGAGCTAAATTAACTCCCTGGTTTTTTATTTTTTTAGTAATTTTATTCACTTCTTTTGGTGCATTAGCAACGCCAGCGTGGAGTAGTCTTATTGCTGATTTAGTCCCTCAGGAAAAAAGAGGCGAGTATTTTGGCTGGCGAAATAGGACATTGGGATTTATTGGATTAGGAGCAACATTTCTTGCTGGTTATTTTCTCCATTTAATGAAAAATTTTAATATTTTTTTAGGATTCGCTATAGTTTTTATTTGTGCTTTTTTATTTAGATTCACCTCTTGGTATTTTTTAAGAAAAATGGTAGAACCACCCTTGGAGTATAAAAGAGAATTATTTTTTAGTTTATTTGATTTCTTAGCTCGAATTAGAGAGAGTAATTTTGCCAGATTTGTTTTATTTGTAGCGATGATGAATTTTTCCGTTAATTTAGCTTCTCCTTTCTTCGTCGTATTGATGATTAAAGAATTAGGTTTTTCCTATCTTAAGTATACTTTTATTGTCATCACCGCCACTTTAACGATGCAGTTAGTAATGAAACGTTGGGGAAAGCATGCTGATAGGGTGGGTAATTTGAAGGTTATAAAATTAGTTTCTCCTTTTATAGGATTGATTCCTTTGTTATGGGTGGTTAACCATCACCCCCTATTTTTGGTTTTTGCTCAGATTTTCTCAGGATTTATATGGGCAGGATTTAATCTTTGTACTACAAATTTTATTTACGATGCTGTTATGCCTGAGAAGCGAGTTCGCTGTATTGCTTATTTTAATGTAATTAATGGATTAGCTATTTGTCTGGGTGCACTTTTAGGTGGTTTCATCTTAAAGTGGTTACCAACATTGTTTGGTTATCAGATCCTCCCAATTTTTGTAATTTCTTCTATTTTAAGATTCTTTGTAGGTTTATATTTACCACCTAAATTAAAAGAAGTTAGACCAATTGAGAAAGTAAGTAGTTGGCAACTTTTTTCTAGTGTTATAGGTATAAAGCCTCTTTTAGGGATAGATAGGAGGACTATTCGGATAGAGTAAAATTATTATTTTTAGGAGGTGAGGTTATGGGAGGTAAAACGTTTAAGTGGATAGGTTTGGTTATCTTTATTTTAAGCTCTCTAGGGTGTGCTACTACAAGAAGTAAAATGAGAGTTCCTACACTACAAGAGAGAGTAGAGGAGTTAGAAAGACAAGTTCAAGAGAGGGATGAGATAATTGCTGAATTAAGAGAGGAGTTAGAAAAATCTCGTTATGAAATGGCAAAAGCAAAAGTTTCTTCTGTTCAGGAAAAAGAAGGAGAAAAGAAAGTATATAAACTTAGTGCCAAGAAAATCCAGTTAGCTCTTAAAAATGCAGGATTTTACGATGGACCTATAGATGGTAAAATTGGAGATAAAACAAGGAAAGCTATAAAAGAATTTCAGAAAGCTAATGGATTAACTCCCGATGGTATCGTAGGAAGAAGAACGATAGCTAAGTTAGTTAAATATTTAAATTAAATTATTTTTGGCGGCGTAGCTCAGTTGGCAGAGCAAGCGGCTCATACCCGCTATGTCGGTGGTTCAACTCCACTCGCCGCCAAAGTTATAAATTTTTATAAATAATTAGATGAGGAGAGTTGCATTACCGGATAAAGATGGTTATTTTGGTGAGTTTGGGGGTAAATTTATTCCTGAGACACTCTTTAATCCTCTTAAGGAGTTGGAAGAAGCTTATAATCTTTTAAGAAATAATAGAGAGTTTAATCAACAGTTAAATTCTTACCTTAAAGATTATGCTGGTAGGCCGACACCTCTTTATTTTGCTCCTAATATTTCCAGATATTTAAACATTAAAGTTTATTTAAAAAGAGAGGACATTTTACATACCGGTGCTCATAAGATTAACAATGCATTAGGACAAGCTCTTTTAGCAAAACATATGGGTAAGAAAAGAATTATTGCCGAAACAGGTGCTGGCCAACATGGAGTAGCTACGGCAACAGTTTCTGCTCTTTTTGGGTTTAAATGTGATATTTATATGGGAGAGACTGATATTAAAAGACAGAAGATGAATGTGTTTCGTATGCAAACATTGGGAGCAAGAGTTATTCCTGTAAAGAGTGGTTCAAAAACTTTAAAAGATGCCTGCAGTGAAGCAATTAGGGATTGGGTAACTAATGTGAAGGATACATACTATCTTTTAGGTTCTGTGGTTGGACCTCATCCTTACCCTATGATTGTGCGTGATTTTCAAGCAGTTATCGGTAGAGAGGTTAAACAGCAGATTCTTAAAAAAGAAGGAAGACTACCTGATTACCTTTTAGCTTGTGTAGGAGGAGGAAGTAATGCTATTGGTTTATTTCACCCCTTTTTTTATGATAGAGAAGTTAAATTTATTGGTGTAGAAGCAGGTGGGTTGGGTAAAAAAGATAGACATTCAGCATCTTTAAGTAAAGGAGATATAGGAGTTTTACACGGGACGAAATCGTTCCTCTTACAGGATAAGTTTGGTCAGATTAAATTAGCTCATTCTATTGCTCCTGGTTTAGATTATCCGGGAGTTGGTCCTGAGCATGCCTACTATAAGAAAATAAAAAGAGCTAATTATGTAACTATTACCGATAGAGAGGCTATAGAAGGTTTTAAATTATTAAGTAGATTAGAAGGCATAATCCCTGCCTTAGAGCCAGCTCATGCTGTTTACTATCTTAAAAGATTAGCTAAGAGTGCATCTAATTCCCTGGTTATTCTTTGTCTTTCTGGTAGAGGAGATAAAGATTTAGATATGGTAAGGAAATGGGAAGAATAGAGGAAAAATTTTACGATTTAAGAATAAAAGATAAAAAAGCATTTATCGTTTATGTGCCTTTTGGTTTTCCTAATATTTCTTTAAGCAGAGATATTATACTAACCTTACAGGAAAGTGGTGTAGATTTAGTGGAATTGGGGTTACCTTTCTCTGACCCTTTAGCTGATGGTAGTATACTTCAGGAGGCTAACCAGATAGCTTTGCAAGCAAAAGCAACTACAGATAAACTTTTCTCTTTTCTACAAAAATTTAAAGAAGAAATAACTGTGCCATTAATTCTGATGTCCTATTATAATCCTTTATATCGTTGGGGTTTGAAAGATTTCTTAAGTAGGGCAAAATATTTGGGTATAGATGGCATAATGGTAGTGGATTTACCATTAGAAGAATCAAGTGATTATATAAGTATTGCTAAAAGATTAGACTTGGATACAATATTCTTTATTACACCTACTACTTCTTTAGTACGTAAAAAGAAAATAATGGAGGTTTCCCGTGGTTTCGTATACTACATTTCTGTTACTGGTATCACAGGCCCTAAGAATTTATCTTTACAATCTATACGCAGAGAAATTTCTTCTCTTAGAAAGATGAACCAATTACCTATCTGTGTTGGTTTTGGTATTCACAGTGTAAGCCAGGCAAGAAAGATAAGAGAGATAAGTGATGGTATAATATTAGGTAGTGTGATAGTAGAGTTCATTAAAGAAAATTTTAAGAAGAGGGATTTTCTAAAAAGTTTAAATGTTTTAGTAAGGAGGTTCTGTGTTTAGATTATTAAATATTGGCAATGTTAAATTTATTTTCTCTCCTATGAGGGGATTTCAAACTTCTTCTTTAGGTATGTTTATAAATATAGGTGCAAGATACGAAGATGTTCAGTTAAAAGGGATATCTCACTTTTTAGAGCATATGTTGTTTAAAGGTTCTAAAAATTATACTTATAAGGAGATAAAGAGAGAGATAGAAGGTAGAGGGGGGATGCTTAATGGGTTCACTTCTCAAGAGACTACCGGCTACTATGCACAATTCATCAATAAAAATTGGAAGATAACCCTTGATATCCTTTTGGATATGGTTTCCAACCCATTGGTCATAGATAGTGAAATTGAGAAGGAGAGAAATGTTATTTTAGAAGAGGTTAAGATGCATAATGATTTACCTCATATAAGAGTAAATACCATATTAGAGAGTCTTCTTTGGGAAAAGCACCCTTTGGGTGAAGAAATAATTGGTGAACCGGAAACGATAAGGAGAATAAAGAGGGAAAATCTAATTAATTTTAAAGAGACTTATTATATTCCTTCTAATATGGTAATTGCTTGTGTAGGTGATTTGGAGGAAGGAGATTTGATAGAGAGTATAAAGAAAAAAATTAATGTAAATTTAGCTGGTAGAATTAATTTGAATAGCTATCCTCCTTCGCACTTGAACAAAGTTTCCTTAGGTGTAGAGAAAAAAGACATTGATCAAACTCATCTTTGTTTAGGATTTAGGTCACCATCTTATAGAAGTAAGGAGAGGTTAACTGTAGAATTAATTAATGTCATATTAGGGGCAAATATGAGTAGTAGGTTGTTTGAGGAGATTAGAGAAAAGAGAGGTTTATGTTACGATATTTCTACTGAGGTGAGAAAATATAAAGATAGTGGAGGATTCATTATCCATTTAGGATTAGATTCTAAAAATATCATTATGGCGTTAAAAGGGATTACTAAAACCTTGATTAAGTTAAGTAATGAACTTGTCTCGGCAAAAGAATTGGAGAGAGCAAAAGATTATTTCTTAGGACAGGTTATAATGGGTATAGAGAAACCCCAGAGTAGAATGTTCTATATGGCAGATTCCTATTTAGCTTTAAATAAAATTTATACAATAGAAGAGATAAGTAATTTAATAGAAGCGATAGATTCTCAGAGAATAAAGTGTTTAGCAAAAAAAGTTTTTGATTTATCCAAATTCTGTTTGTCTTGTATTACTAATTCTGATAAAGATATAAAGAATGATATAGATAAAATATTAAAGATGTATAATTAATTATCTATGCCAAGGAAGCTAAAAGAGAGGAATTTAGAATTAGATAGTAAACAGAAAGCTTTTAAGATAGTAGAGTTCGTTATTGGTAAGAAAGCAAATAAACCAATTGTTTTAGAGCTTAAAAAGTTATCTCGTTCTTTTGACTACTTTGTGATATGTTCGGGAGATTCGGAAAGGCAGGTAAGAGCTATTTACGAGGAAGCAATCAGATTATCTAAAGAAAATAGAATAGATATTCATCATATCGAAGATGATGTGTCTTCCAATTGGTTACTGATAGATTATTTTGATGTTATTCTACATATTTTTAATCAAGAGGCAAGAGATTACTATAATTTAGAAGAAGTATGGAGCGAGGCTAAAAGGGTAGGATTACCTCGGAAATTGTTTTTAGAAAAAACTAAGAATAAGGTTTAAGCTATGGGATATGTTGCATTTGCTTTAAAATATAGACCGCAGAATTTTGATGAGGTAGTTGGGCAGGAGAAAGTGGTTACCGCCTTGAAAAACGCAATATTGAAGGATAGGATACACCATGCTTATCTTTTCAGTGGTCCAAGGGGAGTTGGTAAAACGAGTTTGGCGAGGATTTTTGCCAAATCTCTTAATTGTGAAAAAGGTCCTACCATACTACCCTGTGAAGAATGTTTGAGTTGTCGAGAGATAACCAAAGGTACATCTTTAGATGTGGTGGAGATAGATGGGGCTTCTAACCGCGGGATCGATGAAATACGGGAATTAAGGGAGACAGTTAAATTATCTTCAGCTCACTCTCGTTACAAAATTTATATAATAGATGAAGTTCATATGTTAACTCAGGAAGCATTTAATGCCCTTTTAAAGACATTGGAAGAGCCACCACCGCATGTTAAATTTATCTTTGCTACAACACATCCTCAGAAGATTTTACCTACGATCCTATCTCGTTGTCAAAAGTTTCAGTTCAATCTTTTGCCTATAGAGAAGATAATAAATAAGTTAGAAGCTATAGTTAAGAAAGAAGGGATAGAGATAGATAAAAGTATTCTTTATGCTATAGCTCGCTCCTCTGAGGGTAGTATTCGTGATGCTGAGTCGTTGCTTGATCAATTAGTTCCCGTTATTATGTCCAAAATTAAAATAGAAGATGTTATTTCTTTTTTAGGTATAATCGATGAGGATACGTTAAATAAAATGGTTAAATTTATTTTGGAAAAAGATATAACCCTTGCATTAGATTTTATCCAACAGATAATTGATAGTGGTAAAGATTTAGGCATATTTACTAACGCCTTGATAGAACATTTCCGTTACATAATGATTGCTAAGGTAAGTCCTAAAACTTTTGCTAATCTTTTCCAAATATCTCCTTTTACCAAGGATTATCTTAAGAAGTTATCAGAAAGTGTAACCATTGAGGATATTTTAAAGATCATTGATCTTTTGATTGAAGCTAAGGAGTTATCTAAGAAACTTAATTCTATAAGAATACCTTTGGAGTTGGAGATAGTAAAGTTTTCTTCCTCTAACAGAGGAATGGTCTTGTCTAAAGGTAATAATTTAACAAGTTCACAGAAGGCTAATAGTAGGGAGGAGAATAATAATAACTCTTTTGCGAGTAAAGAACAAGCCTCTATAGAAAATTCTTTTGATAAAGGGTTAGATATAAAAAAAGTTGAGTATCACAAAGAGGATGGTGATATAGAAGAAGTTGTAGGTGAGGATAGCAATTTTATAACTTTTGATAATCTAAAAGAGAAGTGGGAGGAGGTTATTTCAGAGATTAGTAAGACGAAGGTTTCTTTGGCTTCTTATTTGAGGGAAGCGGTATTAGAGTCTTTTAATAATAATATTTTAAGAGTAGTTTTCCCTAAAAAATATTCATTTCACAAAGAAGTTGTAGAAGAGAATAAAAATACAAGATTTGTGGAAGGTGTGTTTTTAAATAAGTTTGGTATGAAGGTAAGATTGAAATGTTTAATTAACAAAGAGGAGGAAGCAGTAAATAGTTGTGAGGATGATACTAAGAAACTATCAGAAACTAAAGATGATAACACTTTTATAGACGAGCTATTAGATACTTTTAAAGGGAATATCTACACTGAGGATGTTTAATTTTTTTATAAACTTATCAATATGTCAGGCGGTTTTCCTAATATTTTAGAGGAATTGATTGAGAAGTTAGAGAAATTGCCGGGGATAGGTAGAAGGAGTGCACAAAGGTTAGCTTTTCATCTTCTTAAGATTTCTAATAAAGAATTAGATAATTTAGTTAACAACATAATAGAAGCACATCGCTGCATTAAACCGTGCAATTTATGCAATAATTTTTCTACAAATGAAATTTGCCAGATATGTGCTAATCCTAAAAGGGATAGAGAAACTATTTGTATTGTAGAAACTCCTCAGGATGTTTTAGCTATAGAAAAAACTGCTCAATACCAAGGATTGTATTATGTTATTTTGGGTGCATTATCGCCTTTAGAGGGAGTTGGTCCCGGGGAACTAAATATTGGTAAACTTCTTAATCGTTTAAGTAAAGGAGAGATAAAAGAAGTAATAATTTCTACTGACCCGGATAACGAAGGAGAGTTAACCGCACAGTTTTTAATTGAGAAGATTTCAAAATACAAAGTAAAGATTTATAGAATCAGTATAGGTATACCTTTAGGTACGCAGATAGAGTATATCGACCCTTCTACTCTTGGAAAAGCAATAATAGACCGTAGGATAGTTATTTAACCGTGGTAATTAGATAAATTTTAATTTTTGATTTTAAATATTTATATTCTTAATTCGTGTTTGGCTATTGGCTCTTATAATTTAGATAGTAAAAATTCTTGACAGCAAATTTTATTTATGTTATTTTAAATTATAATATGAAGAAGATATCATTATTTTTAATTTATTTGGGTGTTTTATGTTCCTTCTCTTATGCAAATGGTTCTAAAATTAGTTTAAAAGAAGAGGCTAAGAAATATAGGGAAGAAGGTTACCGCTTGCAGAGTTCAGGCAATTTAAAGGGAGCAATTACTTATTATACTAAGGCTATATCTATTTACCCTGATTATCCTGAAGTTTACAATGATTTAGGAGTTGCTTTTGATAGTTTAGGAGAGAAAGATAAGGCGATAGAAATGTATAAAAGAGCTATAGAGAAGGCACCTAATTATTTACCACCTTACGCTAATTTGGCCCTTTTATACGAGGAAAGAAAAGATATAGATAATGCTATTTATTATTGGAAAAAGAGATTTTCTTTAGGTGAGGAAGGGGAATATTGGTGGGAGAAAGCCAAAGAGCATCTCATCGCATTAGGGGCATTTTCTGATGTTAAGAAAGAGTGGTTAAAAGAGAAGGTAAAACCTCTTTACGAAGATATAGAAGGGAAAAAGAATAAAAATACAGAAGAAGCAAGAAAACATTTTAAATTGGGGGTAGATTTATACAAAAGTAATAATTACGATGGTGCGCTGAGGGAATTTGAAAGTGTTCTTTCTTTACAACCGAATGATAAAGCTCTTAAAGCTGAAACTATGCAGTATTTGGTTACTTTAAAAAAGATTGCCGAGAAGAATAATATTCGTTCTCATATAGAAAAAGCGTTAGTTTATTTGGATAATAACGATTATAATTCAACCGCACAAAAACTCAAAGATGCCTTATCGACAATATTTAGTATCCAGAATTAATCCTATCTTCGTATAAAGGTCAGATTAAGGTTAGCAATTTAAATATAGATAAAATAAGTTGAATTTATAGTTAGTTATCAATGTAAAAGTTTACAAAAATTCTGAGTAAGAATATCTAAGCAATTCTAAAAGCAAAATATAAAAATAGGCAGGAAAACATATTGATAGGTGATATAGATAAGTGAGAGAATATTCTTTTGCTTTATATCTCCTATATTCTTTAATACGTTGACAATTTTTAAAATTATTTTTTTAAGATTTAGAAGTTAGTGGTTAAGATTTATTTTTTAATTAAACACCTCTTTTTAATATAAGTTTCTTACAGGGAGAGTGGTTAAATTTTAGTATTAATCGTTTATACCTTTCCTTTAGGTAAGGTTAATTATAAAATTTTTAAGGTTGTGGACCACGTTTTTATTTAAGTTTCCAACCTTAGTGATGGAATAATATCCCTTTAATGGAAAGTGAAGTGTTGTATCTTATAGATGGAACTTCTATTTGTTATCGTTCATTTTTTGCCATAAGACTTTCTACTACGAAAGGATTTCCTACGGGAGCTATTTATGGTTTTTTCACTACCTTGAGAAAGATTATTAAGAAGTACAATCCTCTTTATTTGGGAGTATGTTTTGATGTTTCTCGGAAAACTTTCCGTCAGGACAAATTTAGGGAGTATAAAATTCAGCGCCCATCTATTCCCCATGAGCTTAAAGTGCAATTTCCCTTGATTAAGAAACTTTTATCTCTATGGGGGATAAAATTGGTTGAAAAAGAAGGATTTGAGGCAGATGATATAATTGCTTCTTTAACCCAAAAAGCTTTAAGAGAAGATTTTAAAGTAGTGATTGTTAGTTCGGATAAAGATATTTATCAACTTATAGATGATGGGAGAGTGTGCATTTACGACCCTGTGAAAAATAGAATGTACGAGGAGAATACATTTAACGAAGAGTATGGATTTATTCCTTCTTTAATGGTTGATTATCTTGCTTTAACCGGAGATACCACAGATAACGTTCCCGGTGCAAAAGGTATAGGCAAGGTAGGAGCAACAAAATTAGTTAAGCTATACGGTTCTGTAGAAAATATATTCAAAAATTTAGATAATATACCTTCTAAGATGAGATGTATATTGGTTAATAATAAAGATAATATATTTTTAAGTAAAGAACTGCTCATTTTATCTTCACCTAATATAGATATTACTTTAGATGACTTAAAAAGGAGAGAGGCTAATTATCAAGATATTTATGGGATGTTTAGAGAATTAGAATTTAGTTCTTTGCTAAAAGATATTCCTTTACCTTCGGTTAACTTAGGTATAAAGATTGAGAATAAACTACCTTGGGAATTGAAAGAGGAGATAAATTCTGAGAGAAGAATTATTTTTTATCCTTGGCAGGATAAAGTATTCATTTTAGGTAAACACGAGACAGTTACCTATGAAACATCTATAGAAGATATTCAGGAGTTCTTTAGAGATCATAATTTAGATAAGGTATCTTACGATTTCAAAGAAATATATAAGAATTTTAAAACACATTGGTTAGATGAGCGTAGCTATTTTGATATAAAGGTTGCTTCCTATTTAGTTAACCCTTCTTTGGGAGATTACAGTATGGAGAATCTGATTGGTTATTTTCTTAACATTTTTACTAAGGAAATACCACCTCAAACTTACCCTTACTTTATTAACAAGTTGTACCTCTATTTGAAGGAAAAGATGAAAGATCTCACTTTAGAGAGTCTGTTTGTAAACGTAGAGATGCCTTTAGTAAGAGTTATTTCGGCAATGGAGAGTTGGGGTATAAATATAGACCAAGATTATCTTATCGCTTTGTCTAAAGAAGTGGATAATAGAATTTCTACATTGACCGAGGAGATTTTTAAGATTTCAGGTGGTAGTTTTAATATTAATTCTCCTCAACAGTTGAGAAAAGTTTTGTTTGAACAGTTAAAAATTCCTCCTGTAAAACGCACTAAAACAGGATTCTCTACAGATGAAGAAGTTTTAGAAAAGTTAGCTCATAATTATCCTATTGCTAAGTTACTTTTGGAGTATCGCGAATTGAGCAAATTAAAATCAACCTATATATCACCTTTTTTAGAAGAGGTGAAAATAAAAGGAGGGAGAATATACGCTAAGTTTAATCAGATGGGAACACAAACAGGGAGATTGAGTTCTTACTCCCCTAATTTACAGAGTGTTCCTGCAAAAGGAGATTTCGCTCAAAAAATTAGAAAAGCTTTCGTCCCGTCTTTTAAAGAGGGATTTATTTTATCTGCGGATTATTCCCAAATTGAATTGAGGATTTTAGCCCATTTATCCAAGGAGGATAATCTTATAGATGCTTTTAAGAGAGGAGAAGACATTCACAGTTTTACTGCACGCTTACTTTTTGATATTCCTTCGCAAATCATAGATAAGGAACAAAGAGATATCGCTAAAAGAGTTAACTTTGGAATAGTTTATGGGATGAGTGCGTATGGATTAGCTAAAGAGTTAGAAGTAGGGGAGGAGGAAGCAAGAGCGTTTATAGAAAATTATTTTTTGCGATACCCTAAAGTGAGGGATTTTATTGAAAGGAGTTACGAAGAAGTTAAAAAAACAGGCTATACTAAGACACTTATGGGTAGGATTAGGTATGTGGAAGAAATAAATAGTCCTAACCCGGAACTCAGAGATTTTGCTTTGAGACAAGCAATTCAGGAACTCAAACACAAAGTAGTCGCTCCTGACTGGTTATCATTTAACTATGATAAAATCTCAGGGGAGCAACCTGATGCAATTATTATCGGACTTAATCAAGCAATGAGTCCCGCTTTTGGTTCGGGAGAGAGATTAATCTGGATTGAAAATACTACTATTGGTCAAGAATGTCCTCAGGAGTTATTAACAGAGTTAGAAACCAGATTACCCCAAATTCTTCCTCAATCCCATTTACTATTTAGTTCCAACAAAAAACCTGATGGACGACTAAAATCAACTAAATTGCTGCAAAAATACGCCAAAGTTCAAGAATTCTCCCTGATACCTCCTTGGAAAACTGACCAGATTTTACAACGAGTCCAACAAGTAGCTAAGGAAAAAGGTGTGAGACTAACCCCAGATGCTGCAGAACTTCTCGCTATTTCCGTGGGTAACCAGACTAGAGAATTGTACAACGAATTAGATAA
>JAMWBQ010000077.1 GCA_023819315.1 Candidatus Omnitrophota bacterium | reverse complement strand
CAGGAATTGGGTTTCCGGCATCTGATAAAATTGAAGAGCTAGCTCAAGGGCAATATCTTGAGGAGATTTTGTATATTACAGGTTTAGAAGGTAAAAATGTGGTTCCTATGGTCTTTATTTGTGAAGCTACTGATGAAAAATGGAAAGCCGTAGATACAGGAAGATATGAGGAAGCCCATTTTGGTGTTTTTGGAAAAAGAACAGAAGGAATTATGAAAAAGACGATTGCCGATATAAAACAAAGATGGTTATCCGATTATCCTTCCTCCGAAAGATATGGAGAGTATCCTCGCTCTCAATACTTAATTGAAGATGCTTTTGAGGCACTTGAATTAAAAGCTTATAACCGAGCAATAGAATATGCAAAGAAATGTATAGAAATTTGGGGTGAGATTGCAGATAAACAACAAGTAGAATGTGAGAAGATAAGAAGATTTCCTTCTACTAAGATTACTCAGTTTAAAGTAGAGGAAATTTTTGGAGGAAGAACTAGGAGTTATACTCGAGAGATTTTTAATTATTGGGCATTGAATGATGTGGGAACAAGTTACTATATCATTGGAAGAGCTTTATATGAACAAGGTAAGCAGACAGAGGCAAAAAAGATTTTTGAGATAATGCTTAAGAGATATAGCTATGCACAAATTGCTGAAGACAAAGAGAAGACTATTATCAGTTTCATCTACAATCAGAATGGAACCTTAAGAGAGACTAAGACATACCTTATTGATATAGAGAGGTCTAAAAAGATAAGATATTTTAAATTGAGCGATCTTATTATAAAGGTAGAAAATAATTATCTTGCACCTTATTCATTTTCTTCCCAAGATTTAACTTTTGAAGCATGGAGATTTCTTTTAAATAAAGATTACGAGAAAGCTTCAGCGTATGCAAATAAATGTATAGAACTCTATAGCCAAGAAGCAAAAAGGCAAGAAGATGAATGTCGAAGAAAGGGTCTCCTTCCTAAAGGTGAAGATATCTGGAATTATTGGGCTTTAAACGATGTGGGAGCTTGTTACTTTATTAAGATTAGAGCTCTAATTGAGCAAGGAAGAGTTCAAGAGGCAAAGCAAATTTATCAGGATTTAAAAACCCATTTTCAATATGCTCAATTAAGAGATCTTAAGGGAAACTATTGGAAAGTAGTTTATGGTGTAGAAAGAAACTATCCTGAGCTATTAGATAGTCTTATTCCTAATGATATAAAGAGCTTGAGTCTATATTCTTTAGGGACACTAATAGCAATTATTATGGGCAGAATTTTTTTGAAGATAAGTGAGAGATTTGGTCAAAGAGATAAAGTTAATTTTAAGATAGAAGAAGAGTCGGTAATGGATTGGAAAGATAGGGTTATATTTTCAATCCTTCTATTTTTAGAAACTTTTTCTTTATTCAGGTTCATCTCTTTCTGGATTCATCCTGAAAGATGGTTGCATTATACCGTGAATTTTTATCTATTTTGTTCTTTAAGTCTTGTAGGATTTTTCTTTATCGGATTTTACCTATATGTTTGGTATCTTCTCTGGTCAATGAAGAGACCAAAATATGTCCCACCTGAAGAAGGAAAAAGAGTAGCAATGGTTACTACCTACATTGAGAATGAACCTTTAGAGTTGGTTAAAGAGACATTGATTAAGATGAGAGATGTCAGATACCCTCACGATACATTTGTCTTAGATGAAAGCAATAATCCAGAATTAAAAGAATTTTGTAATCAAAATGGAATTATCCATTTTTCAAGAAAGAATGTTTCCAAATACAATCAGCCAAAACCGCCTTTTCAAGAAAAGACCAAAGGAGGTAACCTGAATGCCTGGTTAGATTCCAATGGATACAATTATGAATTTGTTACTTTCTTAGATCCTGACCATCAACCAAAAGAGAATTTCTTAGATAGAGTTTTAGGCTATTTTAGAGACTCAAGAATAGGTTTTGTTCAAGCCCCCCATATATACAAAAACATAGATGAGAGTTGGGTTGCTAAAGGAGGAGCAGAGCAGAACTATTATTTTGTTGGGCCTATACAGTTAGGATTGTATGGTAATCAATGTTGTATAGTAAATGGAAGCCATTCTACATTTAGAATTTCAGCTCTAAAGGATATCGGTGGTTACGCAGTGCATAATGCCGATGATGTGCTTACTTCATTAAGATTGTATGCAAGAGGATGGAAGGGTATATATGTCCCTGAAGTTTTAGCCTCTGGTCTAACACCAAATAACTGGAAAGATTATCTCATTCAACAGTATAGGTGGGCGAATTCAATGTTTGACCTTCTACTCTTCCATTATCCCCGTTTACTTTTGCATTTAAGACTGAGTCAGATTTTAGGGTATCTTATGTTAGGAACATATTATTTCTTCGCTATTAATTTTATAATCTTATTAATTCTACCAAGTATCTCCACAATTTTGGCTCAAGCGGTAGTAAATGTCAACTTATTTATCTTTCTCCAATGCTTTATGGCATTTTATATTGCAAAGATGGCTTTTCTGATATTCTGGTCACAGAAGTTTCTTCTGAGAAGAGAAGAACAAGGTTTCTGGTGGCGGAGTGGATTATTAATGATAGCAGCAAGTCCTTATATATTTTATGCCTTCCTGAGAGCAATTTTAAAGAAGGGACTATTAAGAACAAAGTTTGTCACTCCTAAAGAAGGAGAAAGAAAAAGAGTAAGCTACATTAGATTCTTTTATCCTCATATTCTATTGATATCTTTTTCTACCGGTGTCTTAATTTATAGTATACTCCAAGATCCTGTTCTATGGACAGTAAGAGGTATGAGATTATTTTTAATAATAGGTATTATAACCCTTGATATGATAGCAATTAGTTCTACGAAATGGTTTGGAGATATGATAGAATTTATAAAGAGAAATAGAGACAAAATTTTAAGATATGTCAAATGGACAGGTTTGATATTTCTATCTTTAGGAATTTCATATATATTGAGAGATCTTTTTAACCCGGAGGTAATGATGTTAAAGACAAAATTAATGCCGTTTATTTTCCTAAGTTTAGCAGTGATAACGGTGAATAGAAACGAATATACACAAGCAGAAGTTAAAAATTTCAAAGATGAGATTCAAATAAAGGATGATTGGCTCTATCTGAAAGGAAGGAAATTTTTCATAAATTCAGTAGGTTATGCACCTTGGCGTCCGGGTCAATGGCCAGGAAAAGATAGAGTTGATTTAAAGTTGATAGAGGAAGATTTCAAGCGTATCAAAGAAGCAAATTTTAATTCGGTAAGAACCTGGGATGCCTTAAGTCCTGAAGAGTTAGCTTTAGCTAAAAAATACGGGCTTAAAGTTATTCAGGGTATTTGGATTGATCCTACTCGTGATTTTTCAGATTCGTATTTTGTAAGAGACTCTTTAGATTATATAAGAAGAGTTGTGGAATGGTCTAAAGATTATGATAATGTAATAATGTATTTGGTTATCACTGAACCAAAACAAGAAGCGGTTTTATATGCAGATATAGATAGAACCTTAGAGTTTTTTAGAAAGATAAAAGAGACGATTCAAAATATAGATGATAAGCCTGTTTCTATGGATAGTTGGATTCCTATAGGATTCTTAGATCATTCTCTCTGGGATGTAGTTACCTTCAATGCTTTTATGTTTACACCTGAATCGATAAACAGAACAATGGGATTTAGGAAATATGTTCGATGGTTTAAGAAAACCCATGCTCAAAATAAACCATTATTTATCGGTGAGACGGGTGGTTTCTCAGTATCAAAAAGAAGATTGAATAATATCGGCTTTGGAGGAAATACTGAAGAGAAACAAGCTAAAGGTAATATTGAAAGTATTCAAGAATCAATTCTGGCAGGAGCCACAGGTGTATGTACTGTTGCCTGGGTAGATACCTGGCATTATCCATCTGATCCCTCTACTCATGACAATCATCCTTGGGAGTGGGATGGATTATTAGAGTTTAGAAATAGGAATGATATGATTGGTTTTCCGCGCAAGACATACTATGCGTTAAAGAAATTCAATAAACAAGAGTTAAAATCTTTATTAAATAAAAGAAAAAATGAACAGAAGGTAGATTTAGATTTTACTATCAATTTACATCCGAAAAAAAAGAGTTATAAAGTTGGTGACAAGATCGAATTAGAGATGACTCTTTTGGATCCAAATGGAAGGCCTTTGAGAAATAAGAGAGTAGATATAGGCTTCTTTTTACCCGTGGGCTGGAAAGAGGAGATTAAGAGCAAATTCACCGATAAAGAGGGAAACTTGACTGTTGAATGTGGCTTGGTCCCAGATGATAGGGATCAATATCTTATTGTCTCTGCAGGTATTTTAATTGGAAAGAGAAAATCAGCAAATCTTATATTTGTGAGATTGGAATCAACACAAGTTAAAGAAGAAGGATTCTTTATTTATCAAGATAAGGATTCACCCAAAAATCATTTCTATCCTACAGGCTGGACCGGTGATTATGAAGATTTGAGATTCGATGATAGTTGGGAAGATAATTCTTATTCTGGAAAGACTTGTATAAAGATTGAATATTCAGCCCGAATGTCTTTAGGAGGCGGATGGGCAGGTATTTACTGGCAGAATCCGGCTTTTAATTGGGATAGAGAAGAAGGAGGAATGGATTTAAGGAGAATGAAAAGATTGAGTTTTTGGATAAGGGGTGAAGAAGGAGGAGAGCGCATAGAGGAGATCGGTTTGGGTGGTAGTCCTCCAAATTCTACCAAAGTAAATATTGGATCAATTGTTCTTAATAAAGAATGGCAGAAACTTAATATAGATTTGGCTGGAGAGAATTTAGAAAATATCATCAATGGATTCTATTTCTTTTTAAGAAAAGATTCCAATCCTTCGGGATGCACATTTTATTTAGATGATATTAAATATGAAGAAGATAGCAATACTTCTTACTCTCTAGATGGAATGCATCATGCAAGTTGGAAAAAGCACAAAGAGTATGCTAAAAGATTTCTCAATTGGATAATACGAAATTCTGATATTCGAATTGGATTACCTCACAGTCATGTGGGTGATGATAGATTCAAAGAATGGAGTATCACTTATGATTCAGCAGTAGTGACACTTGCTTATATTGCAAGTGGGAGAACAGAGAAAGCTAAGAAGGTAATAGATTTCTATATAGATACACCTAATGTCTGGAGATTAGGAGGGATTATTGAAGCGGTATGCTCTACGAATCCTGCTTTAGGAGAAGATTGGTCTGTAAGGACAAGTTCAAACTTATGGATGGGTATTGCTGGTTTTCATCTTTATAAAGCAACAAATGAAGTAAAATATTTAGAATTTGCAAAAGGACAAGCTGATTTTGCCAGATCTCTACAAAACAACGATAAAGAAGACTTTAATTTCGGTGGTATTCGTTTAGGTTCTTTAGGTGGTCCAAATGTTGTTGTAGATCAGCATTTAGGTTGCGACCTTGACCAACCTGCTTTCTACGAGATATTTACTACAGAGCATAATCTCGATGCTTATGCTCTATTTAATATGCTATATCAAGAGACAAAAGAAGAAAAATATAAAGAAGCTAGAGATAAAGTCTTAGATTGGCTTAAAAGAGTAGCTCATAACAAAGAAGAACATAGATTCAATCGTGGCGATAAAAGAGAACTTGATACTGCTGTTGCCACATATATTCATTCCTGGGGTGTTTCAGCTTTAGGAGTAGACTTATTAGATACTTTTGAAACCGGCTTAGCAGAAAAGATGATTACATTTGTGGAGAAGAATTGTATGTACGAGGTTTCTTATATTAAACCCGATAGTAAGAAAGTAAAAGTTAAAGGAGTTGATTTTATAGATTATAAAACAGCTGCAAACTTATGTAGAAGACCTCTTGTTTCACCAGAATGGACATTTCAATTAATTAATGCTTATAGAAGGTTAGAGTTGGACTTTAGAAGACGGGGTGATACTCCGAAAGAGAGTAGGTATAGAGAAAAAAGAGAATACCTGTTAAGAAGTATATTGGGTTTGGTCATTGAGTTAAATTGTACATTAGCTTATCCTTATGATACTGAAGCAGAAGCGATTATTGGTCATGAATATAACACACCCAAAGAGGGAACCTTAAGTACTATTGGTGATGCCTACGCTATTCTTGGTTTGTTGGGTTTCGATCCATTAGTCTATCTTCCTTCAGAAAAGAAAAAGAATTCTCCTCTAGCAGCCCCTTTTCTCAATTATATAGTTGGGTTAATAAGTTTAATTTCTAAGAAAGTACCCACAAGATTTAGAAAAAATAAATTGCCCAAGACCTGCCCCCTCCCTGTGACAAAAGAAGCCCAAAGCAAAGCAGAAAAGAAATTTGGCAGGAATAGGATTTTAACTGATATAGAGATAAAAGGGTTTGATATACGGTATCCTAAGCAATTCCTTGAAGACCACTATGAAGTTATAAGACAGAGATTAGAGAAATTAGAGCTTCTCTTTGGTTGGGCTCCACCGGAATTAAAATGGAGATTGGTAATTACCACTGATCTAACCTTAACTCAAGGTCAGGTTGCTGCGGTTAATTTAGGTAAGACTATATCCAAAAAATATCCTCAAAACACTGTATTTATCAATCCTTATTACTTTGAAATCTCCCAAAAAGACTTGCAAAAAGAAGGTCTTAATTTAGAGCAAATTCAACTAAAAATCCTCTACCACGAACTCAAAAGCCACATCACCAAGAAAATAACCAATGAAGAAGATGCGATGAGGGATACAGAAGAGTTTATGGGATTATTAAAGAGATTTCATTTCTTTAAGAGTTTAATGAATTCTTTTGGCTTAATAATGGGAATACGTCGGAAAGATTTAAGCACAAGTAGGTCTTTATCACCGGTAACGATGAAATTTGCTTTCGCTTCAATATCAAGTTCTAAAATAAAATTATCTTTAAGGTCACGGCAGACATTAATGAATTGGATTCGTGGTTTAACACGTATAGCTTTCATTTTAATTAATCTAAAAAGTTCTTTGATGTCATTTGGGTCTATGTGGAGGCGAGGTCGGTATAACACGGCGGCAAGTTCTTTAAGAATTTCAACACTTATAACTAATTTAAAGCGACCTTCTTTAAAAGCAGTATATATTGAAGATAAGCCGGGACTTCCTTTAAGGATACTTACCAGTATATTGCTATCAATTACGACTTTTGGTTCTCTCATTATAGAGTTTCTGGCGTGCCTCTTCGCAAATTCGACTAATTTCTTTATCAGAAATAGAAGCTTGTTTGAAGTGTTTCCTTATTCGAAGAACAACCTCATCCAATCTTTTCGTCCAAGTTTCATTTTCAAGTTTACGCACCAATCTGATTTTGTCTTCAATAGGGAGTTTTTCGATCAATTCCTCTACCTGATTTGGGTTCAATTCCAGAATAACTTTATTAGGCATATCAAATACCTCTTTTTTATTAAATATAACATAGATAAAATGTTAAGTCAAGAATCTACTTTTGTTAACACCTATTATCAATCCGTCAATAATGAAACCCATAAAGACTCAGAAGAAAGATTTGGCAAAAATTGGACATCTAAAAACTTTACCTTAAAAGATATAGAAACAGCCATTAAAATACAAGGTTTATCAGAAGAGAATGCACAGATTTTACAAGAAAGACTAACCGAGCTCTTAGAAGCCATAACAAAAACAGGACCACCCCAGATT
>JAMWBQ010000076.1 GCA_023819315.1 Candidatus Omnitrophota bacterium | reverse complement strand
TCTGAATAATTTTACTTTATCACCATCATTTTCTTACTTAACGAAAATGTACCAGCATTCAGTTTGTATATGTACACTAAACCTGGTAGAGACAGGGCATGCCCTATCTCTACAATTGCAACCTCCATTTCATATTTACCTTCTTCTTGTTACAAATCTCGTTCTAAAAGGGAACTTATAAGAGACCAATCTAAAAGATTCCTTAGCAAAATCTTCGGATACTCCTCCTAATTCAAAAATTATTCTTCCCCGCCTTATCACCGCTACCCAACCATCTACCTCTCCTTTACCTTTACCCATCCGCGATTCTGCTGGCATTTTTGTAATCGGCTTATCAGGAAATACTCTAATCCATAATTTACCACCTTTCCTCAATCTACGCGAAAGGATAACTCTTGCAGATTCTATTTGAGTATTTCTTAACCACCCACACTCAAGAGCCTTCAATCCATACTCCCCAAAACTTACCGTAGAACCACTGACCGCTAATCCTTTCATCTTACCACGTTGAGATTTTCTATACTTAACTCTTTTGGGTAATAACATAATTTACCTCTTTTATTGTTCTTCTGTTAATTTCTCTTTTTCTACTTCTCTTCTAACTAAATAACTACCTAAAGCTTTCTCTCCTCTATAAATCCATACTTTTACCCCAATAGTCCCATAAGTAGTCTTAGCTATAGCGTATCCATAATCTATATCGGCACGAAACGTATGTAAAGGCACTTTGCCATATTTATAACCTTCACTACGAGCTATTTCCGCACCGGCTAATCTACCACTACATTTAATTCTTACACCTTCACAACCTAAATTCTGAGCTTGTTGAATTGCTCTTTTCATTGCTTTTCTAAAATTTACTCGCTTAATAATCTGGAAAGCTATAGTTTCCGCTACTAACTGCGCTTCTAAAGCGGGTTCGCTAACTTCCTCCACATCAACAACTACCTCTTTACGCGTAAAATCTGCTATCTTAGATTTCAATTGTTCAATATCTTCCCCTCTCCTTCCAATGATTATTCCCGGTCGCGATGTCCTTACTCTTATTCTTATTAAGCTTGTAGAAACTCTTTCAATGATAATCTCAGCTATTGAACCTAAAGGGTAGTTGCTTTTTATTAGTTCTCTTATCTTTACATCTTCCTCAAGAAATTGAGCATAATCCCTTTTTCTCTCTACAAACCATCTTGAACGCCAATTTTTACCAAAACCTATCCTTAAAATGTAAGGATGAACTTTCTGCCCCACTATAAGCTCCTTTTAATATTATATATTATCAAGATAATCTCCTATTATCCAAAACATCTAACTCTACAATTATATGTGTAGTTCTCTTCCTTATACTCGTTGCTCTACCAAAAGAAGCAGCACGATAACGTTTAAACATTGGGCCAGGATTAGCTAATATCTTTGAAATAAATAGTTCTCTCTCTTGATACCCTTTTCTCTCAGCGTTAGCTAAGGCTGAATTAATCGTCTTAGCTAAATAAAATGAAGCTTTTTTATTTATAGCCCTTAAAAGGTACATAGCTTGCATAACAGGTTTATTTTTTATAACTTCTATAACTGTTCTCACACGATAAGGGGAAATTCTTACATATTTAGTTTCTGCTCTTGTCACCATAACTTTAAATTTAACTTACCTTATGTTTTTTGTAGAGCTTTTTTAGCTTTTATCCCACCATGTTGACGAAAAGTTCTCGTATGAGCAAATTCTCCTAAACGATGTCCAACCATAGACTCGGTAATGAAAACAGGAATATGTTTTCTTCCATCGTAAACAGCAAAAGTTAAACCTACAAAATCGGGCGTGATCATAGATGCTCTCGACCAAGTTTTAATTGGTTTTCTATCGCCCGATGATTTAGCTTTCTGAATCTTCTTCAATAATTTTTCTTCTACGAAAGGTCCCTTCTTTTTTGACCTACTCATCTTTGCCTTCTATTTTTTCCTCCGAACAATTATGTACTTGTTACTCTGTTTTTTCCTTTTCCTCGTTTTACCACCTTTTGTAGGTTCTCCCCAAGGAGTAACAGGATGAGGATTACCCTGTCCTGATTTACCCTCCCCACCACCATGAGGATGATCAACAGGATTCATCACTACACCTCTAACCTTTGGTCTTCTTCCTAACCAACGAACTCTACCTGCCTTACCATGCACCATGGAATCATGCTCTATATTACCCACCTGACCAACAGTAGCTCGACAATCCAATCTCACCAATCTAATTTCTCCCGAAGGCATCTTTATCTGTGCATAACCTTTTTCTTTAGCCATTAATTGAGCGGAACTGCCTGCACTACGCACAAGACACCCACCTCGTTTAGGATTAAGTTCAATATTGTGAATAACTGTACCTAAAGGAATATAAGCCAACTTCATACAATTACCAGGAACTATATCCACTTGTCTATCAGAAGCACTTATTATCTTATCTCCTACTTTTAATCCTTCAGGACAAATAATGTATCTTTTTTCTCCATCATCGTATCTAAGGAGAGCTATTCTTGCGCTTCTATTAGGGTCATACTCAATCGCTATTACCTCTGCACTTATATCAAATTTATCCCTTTTAAAATCTATAATCCTGTATTTTCTCTTATGCCCACCACCTCTTCTTCTTAAGGTTATACAACCGTAATTATTCCTACCACCTGATTTTTTCAAAGGAACAACTAAAGATTTCTCAGGTTTATCCTTAGTAATCTCTGAAAAATCCGAAATTACCTTAAATCTTAACCCACCTGTTAATGGTTTAAATTTCTTTAATCCCATCTTTAAGTAAGCTTAATTTCTTCACCTTTTTTTAAAGTAACAATTGCCTTTTTCCAAGAAGAAGTTTTACCTTCTTGACCCCAACGAATCCTCTTAGATTTACCTTTCATATTTATAATATTTACATCTCTCACATTTACATTGTATATATCCTCTATAGCTTTTTTTATCTCTATCTTATTAGCTCTTCTATCTACAACAAAAACATATTTATTAAAAACACCCATCTTCTCAGACTTTTCGTTTATCAAAGGCAACTTAATTATAGAATATGGGCTTTTTACTTCAACCATCGTTTAATCCTTTCCTCTACTAATTTTAAAGCATCTACAGTAAACATTAATTTATTACAATCTAAAGCTTTATATGTATTCAAAGTAGAAGCTTTTTCCAAAGCACAATATTCTAAATTGCTCACTGCTTTCTTTAAATTTTCTTCCATACTCTTTGTAACTATTTTAACTTTCTGTTCACTCAATCCCAGATTAACTAACATCTTATATAACTCTTTAGTCTTATAGCTTCCTAAATTTAAATCATCTATTACCACTATCTCTCTATCATTCAATTTAGCATTAAGAGCGCTTTTTAATGCTAATGCTTTCATCCTTTTAGGCATTTCTTTACGATAACTACGAGGCTTAGGTCCAAAAATAATTGCTCCTTTACGCCAAAGAGGAGACCTAATTGATCCTACTCTTGCTCTACCTGTTCCTTTCTGTCGCCAAGGTTTTCTTCCTCCACCACTCACCTCACCTCTTGTTTTTGTAGAAGCTAATCCTTTTCTCTGATTAGAAAGATAAGTTACTACCGCTTGGTGAATAAGCGCATAATTAACTTTACCATCAAAAACTTTATTATCTAAAGTTAAACTATTAATATTTTTACCTACTTTATTAACCACATCTAATGTGCTCATAATCTATCTTTTAACCTTTTTAATCTTTACTATTGTTTTTACCGGACCAGGAATAGCTCCTTGGATAAACAAAACATTTTTCTCCTTATCTATTTTTAAAACTCTGAGATTTCTTATCGTTACATAAGAATTACCCATGTGGCCAGGCATGCGATGTCCCTTAACTACTCTACCGGGATCAGTGTTGGCTCCTGCTGAACCCATACGCCGATGTGTCATTGAACCATGAGAAGAGGGTCCTCCTGACCAACCATGACGTCTCATCCCTCCTTGAAAACCTCTTCCTTTATTCTTGGCACGCACATCTACCTTATCTCCTTCAGAAAATACTTCAACACCTACCTCCTTATTCACTTCTAAATTGCTTTCATCTTCTATCTCTACCTCTTTAATCATTCTATAGGGTTCAACTCCAATCTTGTTAAAATAACCCAAAAGAGGTTTTTTTAGACGATTAACTCTATCAGGAGAAACCTTAAAACAACCTATCTTTGCTCTAATTTTTGTAGGATAAATTACCTTTTCTAAGATACGCACAGGCTCAACCTCTACGACACTAACCCCAAACATATTACCATTTTCATCAAAAACTTGTGTCATTCCTAATTTTTTTCCAAAAATTTCTTTAATCATAACTCTTAAATAAAATATCCTCTCTCTAAAAGATTACCTTAGCACCTTTTAATCAAAAACTACTTAAACTTCCTGGGTTATTTCTACATTTATTCCAGCAGGAAGATTCAACTTACGTAAAGCCTCTATGGTTTTAGGTGTAGGATTATCCAAATCAATTATTCTCTTATGTATAGCTAACATAAACTGTTCTCTTGACTTCTTATCTATATTTGTAGAACGATTAACTGTGTAAATTTTCTTCTTAGTAGGTAAAGGTATTGGACCATTAACCTTTGCTCCTGTTCTTAAAGCTACTTCCATTATTTCTTGAACCGACTGGTCCAAAAGTCTATAATCAAAAGCTTTCAATTTTATCCTAATCTTAAGCATAACTATTATTGATTATGCGATAATTTCTGTTACTACCCCTGCTCCTACTGTTCTTCCCCCTTCTCTTATGGCAAAACGCATCTCCTTCTCAATAGCAACTGGTTGAATAAGCTCTACCTCTACGTTAACATTATCACCCGGCATAACCATCTCTACTCCCTGAGGCAATTTTACCGTTCCTGTAACATCGGTTGTTCTTATATAGAACTGGGGTCTATATCCACTAAAAAATGGTGTATGCCTACCCCCTTCCTCTTTCTTTAAAGCATAAATTTGTGCTTTAAACTTTGTATGAGGAGTAATTGAACCAGGAACAGCAATTACCATTCCCCGTTCTACTTCATTCTTCTCTATACCTCTCAAAAGTAAACCTACATTATCTCCTGCTTGCCCTTCATCGAGTAGTTTACGAAACATCTCTATTCCTGTAACAACTGTCTTCTTAGTAGTAGGGGCTAATCCTACAATCTCTATTTCGTCATTTAATTTTACCTTTCCCCGTTCTATCCTACCGGTAACTACAGTTCCTCTACCAGAAATAGAAAAAACATCTTCTATCGCCATAAGTAAAGGTTTATCGATATCTCTTTTAGGAGTAGGTATATGTTCATCAACCGCCTTCATAAGCTCCAGTATAGGTTTACAATTAGGACACTCTTCTTTAGCGCATCCACACTGTAAAGCTTTCCATGCCGAACCTCTCACCACTGGTATAGTATTACCAGGGAATTCATACTTAGAAAGCAATTCTCTCACTTCTATCTCTACTAAATCAACTAACTCCTGATCCTCCATTAAATCAACCTTGTTAATAAATACTACGATTGCCGGAACATTTACCTGACGAGCTAAAAGGATATGTTCTCTTGTCTGAGGCATTGGTCCATCGGTTGCTGCTACTACTAAAATAGCGCCATCCATCTGTGCTGCCCCTGTAATCATATTCTTAATATAATCAGCGTGTCCTGGACAATCTATATGGGCATAGTGCCTATTATCGGTTTCATATTCAACATGGGAAATAGCAATTGTTAAAATTTTTGTCTCATCTCGTCTACCTTGAACTTCACTTGCTTTCGCTACCTCATCGTAAGGAATATATTTAGATAATCCCCTTGCTTCCATTACTTTGGTAATAGCTGAAGTTAGAGTAGTCTTACCATGGTCAACGTGGCCAATTGTTCCAATGTTAACATGGGTTTTTGTCCTAACAAATTTCTCTTTACCCATTTTACACCTCCCCTTTAATTCTAATTAAAATTTAATTATTACCTACTTTATATTCACCTACCCAATATCTTTACTAATATATCCTGAGGAACTTGTTCGTAATAATAAGGTTCTATTGTATACGAACCTCTCCCCTGTGTCAAGTTCCTTAAAATATCCGCATAGTTAAAAACTTCTCTTAGGGGTACTTCTGATTTAACTATTTTTATGTTTTTTTTCTCCGAAATCGCTGTTATTTTTGCTCGACGAGTATTTAAATCAGCAATCACCTGACTTAAATACTCTTCAGGTGTAATTACCTCTAAATCCATTATCGGCTCAAGAAGAATTGAGCCCGCTTTCTTTAAGCCTTCTTTAAAAGCTATTTCACCAGCAATTTTAAAAGATAATTCTGATGAATCTACTTGATGATAAGAACCATCTATTAGAGTAACTTTAACATCAATCACAGGATACCCTCCTAAAACTCCAGAATTTGCCGATTCTAAAACTCCCTCTTTAACCGCAGGAATAAACTCTTTAGGTATTGCTCCTCCTTTTATTTTATTTTCAAAAACAATCCCTCCCTTTCTATTAGGCTCCATAATAAAAATAACATGACCGTATTGTCCTCTACCACCGGTTTGTTGAATAAATTTACCTACAGTTTCTACCTTTTTAGTTATTGTCTCCTTATAGGCTACCTGAGGTTTTCCAACTTTACCCTCAACTTTAAAATCATTAAAAAGCCTATCTACCATAATCTCTAAATGTAACTGTCCCATGCCGGAAATTATATTTTGGCCTGTCTCCGAATTATAAGATACGCGGAAAGAAGGATCCTCTTCCTCTAACTTATTCAAAGCAAGAAACAGTTTCTCCTGATCAGCTTTTGTCTTAGGTTCTATAGCAAGAGATACTACCGGCTCAGGAAATTTTATCGTTTCCATAAGCATAGGAGCTCTTTCATCACATAAAGTATCACCAGTAGTCGTATCTTTTAATCCCACAAAACATACTATATCACCTGCTTTTGCCTCATTAATTATCTCCTGCTTATTAGCGTGCATCCTTACAATCTTACTTATTTTTTCACGAACATCCTTGTTAACATTGTAGACGTAAGAAGAAGTATTTATTTTACCGGAATATACACGTGTATAAAAAAGTTTTCCTACAAAAGGGTCAGTAAAAACTTTAAAACACAAGGCACATAAAGGAGCTCTATAACTTATCTCTCTTTGCTCAATCCTTTCTTTGTCTATACTAACACCCGTAACTACTTTTAAATCTATAGGAGAAGGCAAGAATTGGCATATAGCATCTAAAAGTAACTGTATACCTTTGTTCTTCAATGAAGAACCACATAGTATAGGATAAAACTTATTCTCTATAACATACTTCCTAATCACCCTAATAAAATCTTCTTCAGGGATATCCTCACCATTCAAAAATTTGTGCATAAATTCATCATCCAATTCCGCTAATTTTTCAACAAGTTCATCACGAAATTTCATTGTCATTTCCTTCAAATTATCGGGAACATTTTTGTAAACAAAATCCAATCCCAAGTCATCTAAATAGTAAACAGCTTTGTTTTTCAATAAATCAACTATACCAATAAACTCATCGTTATCATAAATAGGTAGATGAATAGCACAAGCATTTACTCCTAATTTCTCTCTGATATCATTAATCACAGCAAAGAAATCTGCCCCTATTCTATCCATCTTATTAACAAAAATTATTCGTGCTACTCTATATTTATCTGCTTGACGCCAAACAGTCTCACTTTGTGGTTCCACTCCTCCTACCCCACAAAAAACCACCACCGCTCCATCAA
>JAMWBQ010000075.1 GCA_023819315.1 Candidatus Omnitrophota bacterium | reverse complement strand
ATACCACCTCCTTTTTGCTCCTAAGAGGTGGTATTTTACATCAAGTTACCCTGACATTTCTACTTTGCAATAAGGTGACATTATTATATTGCGGTGACACCCCTTTTATATTGGGGAATTTAATAGGAGATTTTTTCTTAACCGCATTTATAGTACAAAATCTTCTTTTACTCTTGATTTTTTATTGATTTTTATGGTATATAATGATTAACATAGGTTAACCACAATTTAAAATTACAAATTTTAGGCAAAAAATAGGAGAAAATATTTAAATATTCTTAGAGCTATTTTATTTTTTAGTATGCCAAGGATTTAATTATGAACGATAGCAATTATATTACTTTACCGCAGTTGGCAAAACTTATGGGGATAACCAGAATAGCTGTTTATAAAAAGGTTAAGAAAGGACAGATAAAAGCAGAAAGGATTGGACGTAATTTTGCCGTTTCAAAGGATACTATTAAAGATTTGTGTATTAAAAAGAAAACATTAGGAGAACCCAGATGATTTTTTTGATGCTATCTATTACTATAGTTGGTATGGCTATAGGGGTTTACTATTTATTTTTTCCTTCTCCCCCGGAAAAAAAAGATAAGCCTACTAAGAGTATAAGAGATATGCAGAGAGAAAGGATACTACAGTTAAAACAAGAAGTAAGTTCATTAAAAGCTCAGTTAGAAAAAGAGCAACAGGTTCGTTTTAAATTAGAAAACGATATTAAAGAATTAAACGATAGAGAAAAAGAGTTAAACAATGAGATTACCAGATACAAGAGGTGGATAGATGATGGTCAGGAGAATGTTAAGAAAGCAGAACAGAAAATATGGGAACTCCAACAGAAGATGGTGAGTAAAGAGAAAGAGTTAGAGAAGATATTCTCAGAGAATGTTAGAGTAAACCGTTTAATAGAGGAGAAAGAAACATTCATTAAATCTCTGCAAATGAAAAATAACGATATGGAAACAGAGATTGTGAAATTGAAAAATTTAATTGCTAAGTATAATAAAGAATTAGAAGTTTCCTCAGCTACGATTACTCAGTTAAGAAAAGAACAGGAGGAGAGCGAATGGGTTTCTAAAAATGAATTTAACGAGTTAAAGCGCGAATATGAGGAGTTGAAAGCAGAGAATAGAGATCTTCAGCATCATTTAGAATTAAAAACCAAACAATTGGAAATGAGCGAAGATAAGATAAGGCAATTGAGAATAGAGAAAGCTTGGTTAGAGAAACAGAAAGTAGAAGGTAAAAGGTTTGTTGAGGAAGAAAAAGTAGAAGAGAAGGTAGGTAGTGGACAATCTCTAAATGATTTAGATAATGGACCCGTGGCAGTAGAGTTAAAAGATAACAAATTAGAGGCAGAGGAAGAGAAAATTAGTTTGGATACTGTTTCTGTAGGAGAAAGTAAAGAACAGCAGGATTTGTTAAGCAGAGAAGAAGTTTTAGAAGAGAGTAAAGTTGAGGTTGGCGAAAGAGAGGAAAGCGCAGAGGTAATCGAAGAAAAAATAAGTGTAGAGAAAGGGGAAAGAAAGATTCCTTTAGAGCGAATACGTAATATAGGAATTATGGCTCACATAGATGCTGGTAAGACTACTTTGTCAGAGAGAATCCTATTTTATACTGGTAAGTCACATAAGATTGGTGAAGTGCATGAAGGAAAAGCAACTATGGATTGGATGAAACAGGAACAGGAAAGAGGTATAACCATTACGGCAGCGGCTACTACTTGTTTTTGGAAAGAACACCGTGTTAATCTTATTGATACTCCTGGACACGTAGATTTCACTGTAGAAGTAGAACGGAGCTTAAGAGTTTTAGATGGAGCAGTAGCTGTTTTTTGTGCCGTAGGAGGGGTAGAACCTCAATCTATAACTGTGTGGCAACAGTCAGAAAAATACAATGTTCCTAAGATAGTATTTATTAATAAGATGGATAGAAAAGGAGCGGATTTTTTTGGAGTAGTGAAAAGTATTGAGGAAGACCTCAATGCTAATGTGATTGTTTTAGAACTTCCTTTGGGTGCAGAAGAAAATTTTAGAGGAGTAATTGACCTTATAGAGATGAAAGCGTATATCTTTGAAGAAGATTCTTTGGGCAAAGAGTATAGAATAGAAGATATACCCCAAGATTATATAGATATAGCTAAAAAATACAGGCATAGTCTAATAGAAAAGGCGGTAGCTTGTGATACGGAAATTATGGAGAAGTATTTGGCGGGTGAGGATTCCATAACTAATGAGGAATTAATGAAGGTTATTCGTAAAGGTACTATCGCTAATAAACTTGTGCCTGTATTTTGTGGTTCAGCGCTCAAAAATAAAGGTATACAAAAGCTTCTTGATGGAGTAGTTAATTATCTACCTTCACCCTTAGATTTACCTCCTGTGGAGGGACATAATCCTAATAATCTCGAAGAAGTTATTGTTAGACCGGTCGATGATAATGCTCCTTTTACTGCCTTAGCCTTTAAAGTTCAAGCAGACCCTCATATGGGTAAGCTTGTTTATTTTAGAATTTATTCTGGTTATCTTCAATCTGGCTCTTACGTTTTAAATGCTACTAAGAATAAGAAAGAAAGGATGAGTAGATTAGTTTTAATGCATGCTAACCAAAAAGAGAATATAAAGGAAGCTTTTGCCGGAGAGATAGTAGCAGCTATTGGATTGAATTATACTGTTACCGGCGATACTCTTTGCGTATTGGATAGCCCAATAGTTTTAGAATCAATGAAATTTTCTGAACCAGTGGTATCTATAAGTATTACTCCTAATAGTCGTATGGATCAAGATAAGTTAGCTAAAGCTTTAGTTAAGCTTATGGAGGAAGATCCAACTTTTAAAGCCCACATAGACTCTGAAACAGGAGAAACTATACTCTCGGGTATGGGTGAGTTACATTTGGAAATTATAGTTGATAGATTAAAAGATGAGTTCAAAGTTAATGCAGAAGTAGGACCTCCAAAAGTAGCTTATAAGGAAACCTTATCTAAACAAGTAACTCAAGAGTACAAACACATAAAACAATCAGGTGGTAGGGGTCAATATGGCCATGTAGTAATGGAATTTTATCCTGCCGCTCGAGGGGAAGGGATTAATTTTAAGGATAGTATTACCGGTGGTAGAATACCTCGCTCATTTATACCAGCGATAGAGAAAGGTGTAAGAGAGGGTATGCAGAAAGGAGTTTTTGCCGGTTATCCTGTAGTAGATGTTAATATAAATTTAATTGATGGTTCTTTTCATGAAGTAGATTCTTCGGAGATAGCATTTAAACTTGCGGCAATGGGATGCTATCGTGAGGCGTTTAGTAAGTGTCCACCGCTTCTTTTAGAACCTTATATGAAGTTAGAAGTTACCTCTCCTGAAGAACATGTTGGTGGTATTGTAGGAGATATAAGTTCTCGTAGAGGTAGAATTTTAGGGATGAAAGTTAAAGGTAATCAGAGGGTTATTTCTGCGGAAGCTCCTTTGTCTGAGTTATTTGGATATGTTTCAAGAGTGCGTTCTTTAAGCAGTGGGCGAGCAACCTGCTCTATGGAATTCTCTCGCTATATAGAGGTTCCTCGCGAAATTACGGAAAAAATTATTACTGAACGTAAACAGAAAAAGTAATAAAACCACTAAAACTAATTATTTATTTTTAGTTATTGTGAAGTAATAAATATAGTTAAAGTGGTCTGATTCAGAAGATAGAGAAAAGTTAGATATACCACAATTATAAATCAAATTTATAATTTCTTCTTTATTACGTAGAACAAATTTCCAGTTACATAGCCAATCAGGAAATAAGGGTGGGAAGGTTTTTTCTCTATTTTTGTGAGTTATGATAAGTTTGCCATTTGTTTCTAAGAGTTGGTAGAGAGTGTAAATAAATTTTTTTAGAATCCTGTTAGGTAGATAATCACCAAGACCAGGCGAATAGATTAAGTTGAATTTGCCAAGATTATCCAGAGGATAAGTGGGTTTTATTATATCTAATACACTTTGATTGATAAATTTGAATGAGGTGTTTTTATAATTATTAGAGGATAGAGCTTGCTGAGAAAAACTCAGTGCATCTATAGAGGTGTCTATGCAGGTAAAGATTATATTACTTTGCGATTTTAATAGGGTTAAAATCTCCCTGATTTCACGAGAGCTACCACAACCAAAATTTAATATATTTATATTGGATAAATTACATTCTTCAATAAACTTTAATATTAGTTTTTTAAGGTGTTCCTTTCTTAATCTTATAGCTACAGCATAGGGACTTTTCAAGAATATATTATCAAAGTATAAACCAATACCTTGAGAAATGGGTTTGTTCTCATAGATAAGCTCAATTATCTTATGATCAGCAGGATATCCATAAGGTTTATCAAATGCCCATTTAACGATATTGCCTTTATATATCCATACTCCTACGAGTTCTCTAAAATTATCTTTTATTCTTTGAATAATTTCTTTTTCCGAAATTAATAATTCTAAACAGTATCCTTTTAAGAGTATACAGTTGTTTAATCTTTCTATTTCTTTTTCTATTTCCAGAGAGTAGTCTTTCCTTCCTTTTAAAGATATTAAAATGTTTTCCATTTCATTTATATACTCTAATATATCTTTTAAAAAGAAGCGGCATAGGTATCTTTTTATTTTATTGTCATCAATATTATTGACCAAAGGATGAATCTTATTTTTTATCAATTCTTTTCTTAAAAGTAATTGTTGTTTCTTGTTAAGAGAAACGAACTCCATTCCATAGAGAGAAGGTTTATCTTCAAAGGCCTTTTTCCACACCAGTCTTACTTTTGTTTTAAGCCCTATCTTTTTATGAGGAAAATTTATTTGTAAAGATATTGGCTGAGTAGTAGTAATTATTTCTTGGGAGTAGAAACTTAACCCACCTTCACTGATATCTACCGTTTCTTCAGAGAGATTTTTAAAATCGGTAATATCAAATTTAGTTTTTATTCGTGAATGCGCTCTTTTTTCGTGATAAATTTTTCTCATAGCTTTTAATAGGAAGATTTACTTTATTACCTTGCGGATTACTTTTAACAAATCTTCGCTATGAAATGGTTTGTATAGATAGTCTATCACTTTTAATTCCATCGCTTTTTCATATTTATCCACATCAGCGTAGCCGGTAATTATTACTTCAGGTATATTTTTCTTTTTTGCTTTTTTCAAATAAGAACGGATTTTAGTAATAGTTTCTATACCATCCATCTCAGGCATTCGCACATCACAGATAATAAGATCAAAATTATTGTCTTGGATTATTTTTAAAGCTTCTTTACCGCTCTTGGCTATTTTAACAGTGTATCCTTGGGAATTAAGTAAGGATACAAGACTTTGAACAATTAACTCTTCATCATCGATAATTAGAATACGTTTACCCATTATACCTCCTTAAGAATAAGAACAGATTTAACCTTTATTTTCTTTCCCCATTTTATATTTTAAGACTTATTTATTCATTTGTAAAATAAAAATGTTTACAAAATATAATTAAGGAGTAAAATAAATATATGTTTAATTTATCATCTAAGAAAAGATATAGATTTAGATTAATAATTCCTGCCTACCCCACCTTTAATATCTATTCTGATATCGCTAAAAAAACTACTGCCTTAGGTCCAATATATATCGCCAGTGTAGTTAACCAACTGGAGAGATGGGATGTGGAAGTTATTGATGAGAATAATCTTAGTAGATATGGTCCTATATCCGAGACCAATGGTGCTGACCACGAGATTCTTCAACGTTTACGTCCTGCCGATGTAGTGGGTTTTTATGGAGGGTTAACCAGTACTATACCGAGATTGTATGAACTTGCAAATTTTTATAAGAATAAAGGAGTGATTACTATTGCCGGTGGACAGCATTTTTTGGAGGAGAATATAGAGGAAGCATTGCATTCATCTATAGATTATGTAGTTATTGGTGAGGGAGAAGAAACGATTAAAGAACTTCTTTTTGCTATATTAGAAAAGAGGGATTTACAGCAGATTAAAGGAATTGCCTATTTAGAAGATGGCAAAGTGGTTATTACCGATAGGCGCCCTCCCATTACAGATTTTGATACGTTACCTATACCTAATTTTTCTTTATTGCGTTATGCTAAACTTCATCTCTATCCTATAGGAAGAATTCGTGGCTGTGGTATGGATTGTGAGTTCTGTACAGTAAAAGGTAAACCGCGTGCAGCTTCTTCGCAAAGATTATTAGAAAATATTCGCTATCTTGTAGAAACTTACGATGCCAGACATTTTTTTATAGTTGATGACCTTTTTGGTCAATATCGTGATGAAACGATAGAATTCTGTTATATGCTTAGAGATTATCAGATAGATATAGGTAGAAGACTTGATTTTACTGTTCAAATAAGATTGGATAAGGCAAAAGATTCACAGTTACTTTCAGCGATGCGTGAAGCAGGAGTTAATACGGTTGCTATTGGATTTGAATCTCCCATTGAAGAGGAGCTTATTGCAATGAATAAGAAGATTAAGCCAGAAGAGATGATAGAGTTAGCGAGGATTTACCATAAATTTGGGTTTTTAGTTCACGGGATGTTTATATTTGGCTATCCTCTTAGGGATGGTAAGAAAGTGAGACTTCCTGTAAAAGAGCGTATTAGGAGATTCCGAAGATTTATCAAACAAGCTAAAATTGATACCGTACAGGTTCTTTTACCTTGTCCTTTACCGGGAACAGAATTAAGGCATCGTTTATATAAGGAGAATAGAATTTATCCCCTTTCTTATATAGGATGGGAATATTACGATGGTAATTTCCCTCTCTTTGAACCTGATGAACCACTCACCGCTCAGGATTTACAGAATGCTATTCGTAAGATAATGGGGAATTTTTACCGTTTCAGATACTTTTTTATGATTGGGTTACATATTTTATTTTTCCCCACAATCGTATTCTTTATCCACAATATTAAGAGAGGTTGGCGAAAATGGTATCGTTATTGGCGGAATGATCTTTTGCGTTTTGGAGGATGGGTTATTATTAAGAATTGGACACTTAAATTTAAGAGAAGTGATTTCTTAATAAAGTTAGATAAAGCAAAACTATCTTTGAAGAACAAATCTTTATCTTATTGAATTATCTACGCTCTTACCCTTTCTATATATTCTCCTGTTTCTGTATCAATTTTTATAATATCGCCTTCTTTAATGAATAAAGGACAGCTCACCTTTATACCGTTTTCGCAGGTTACAGTTTTAAACGTGCTAGTAACGCTATCTCCTTTTATCGCTATAGGGGATTCTATTACTTTTATACTTATATGTTTAGGAAATTCTACTTGAACAGGTTTTTGTTGGAATAACACTAAAGTTACATCCATATCGTCTATAAGGTATTTTATCTTTTCGCCTAAAGATTCTTTATTTATATGGTATTGCTCCAAAGATACGTTATCCATAAAATAACAGTAATCAGCATCGGAATATAGATACTTAGCCACACATTTAGTGACATCGGCAGGTTCAAATTTGTCGGCAGCAGTAAAAGTTTTTTGTATCAGTTGACCAGTAATAAGATTACGCAAAGTAGTGCGCATCACTGCTTTGCGCATCTGCATTCTATGGAATTCAGAAGATATAACTATATAAGGGGTACCTTCAAATATAAAAGTACAACCAGGAGTTAAATCAGTATATTCCATATTCATTATTTTAACAAACTTAATTTTCTTGTCAAGGCAAAGGAATATTTTGTTAATGCAACATAAAAATGTCATCTTTTTTGCAAAATAGAAATGTCATCTTTTTGAAAGAAATTCTTCTAAAGTAATCTTTCTTCGTTTATTGTATTCAGGTATCTTTTTATAGT
>JAMWBQ010000074.1 GCA_023819315.1 Candidatus Omnitrophota bacterium | reverse complement strand
TTATCTCCTCATCACGATTACCTAAATCCTTTATAAGCCTACCCCTCTCTTCTTCCAAAACCTTTAGAACACCTTCACGATTGACTTTCTCTATCTGCAAAACATTTAAATCTTCCTTTATCTTCTCTAACTCCTTTGTCTTAACCTCTAATTTAGCACTCAAATCATTTTTAGTCTCTTCTAATTGTCTTAATCTTTCCTCTCTATTTTTTAGCTCATTATTCAATTCCTGTATCACTCTATCCTTAGATAAATTATACCTACGATGTAAACTATTAAAAATCCCTTCTAAAGCAGTATTTAGATTGCCTATTTTATGGGAATCAATTAGTTTTAAAAGAATATCAGGTATTATCCTAAATAGTTCATCGTTAGATAACTGTTGATGGCTATTATCTAAAGCACGACTTAATCCCTCAGGAAAATGTTTAGCAATAACAAGTAATCTATTTCGCTCTACATAAAAACGCACTAAACTCTCCTCAGCTGTGCCGTGAAATTTATGATAAACAATAGCTTTAGGAACATATAATAATTTCCAACCCTGTTGTTTACAACGTATAAACATATCCACATCCTCTAAATACATCATGAAATCTTCATCAAAAAAACCTACCTCTTCTAAACAATTACGCCTAAATAAAATTGCTACACCTGATAAACTATTAACCTCTTCCAAATATTCGTATTGGCCTATATCTATCTCTCTTAATCCTCTATCTCCCCAGCAAAAATTAGGGAATTCATAGTGGCCGGTGCTTTGAATCTTACCATCAGGAAATAAAACTTTGCCTCCACAACAACCTATTCTCTCATCGCTCCTAATATTTCTAACTAATTCTTTTAACCAATTTTTATCTACCTTAGTATCATTGTTAAGAAAAGCAATATAATCACCTTTTGCTTCCTTAATACCTAAATTATTAGCCTTGCAGTAGTTATTTTCTTGGTTATTTAAAACCTTCGTAGCAGGGAAATGCTTATTAATGTACTCTTTTGATCCATCGTGAGAACCGTTATCTACAACAATAACCTCAAATCTACTCTTAGGGTAATCCATATCGTATAAAGATAATAGGCAATCTTTTAGCAAATGCTTACCATTGTAGTTAACAATTATTATGCTTACAAAGGGGTAATCTTTGTTAATTTTTTTGTTCATCTTATCTTAAAATTCCAACTATGTTCCAAATATACTGTGCCGTGGTCATCGTGTTCAAAGACCATCCTAAAGGGATAAATACTTTTAAGAAACATTATAAATTCTTTCTTTAGGCTATCCCATATTCCTAAGGAAATTTCATATCTTCCCGGCAATAAAGGTAGTCGAGGAAATACTATAGTGTAACTATTCCTCTCAAGAGACGGCATATTTATCCCTTGACAATATATACCATCATCTCTATATATTCCTAACCAGAGGTAGAGGTTATCTTCTTTATTAAAATTATTAAATTCTATTATACACTTTACATACTCATTTGTAAAAAATACTTCTTTTTTCTCTCCTACCCGATTCACTAATTCTAATGATTTAAATCCTACCCTATCATTAACTAAATTATCTTTTATTTTTTCTAACATCATTTTTGTGGGAAGATTTTTTACCTTCTTCTGAAAGAATAGATAATTTCTATTTTTTATATAATAAGGTATATTTAATAATTCGTTATTGTGATTTAAACTACCCTTTACTTCTAACTGGTAGTAACCATTATGATAATCAAAGGCTAAGGTTTCATTCTTATCCCAAATAGCTATAGAAACCCTATATTCACCGCAAGCAAGTAATACACGCGGAAAATTTAAGACAAAGAAACCTTTACCTTGAGGAAGCTTAGGGATATGGTATCCATCAAACTGGGTATTAGGACCATAGCAATAAACACCATCACTGCGGAATATAGCTACACCAAAATGTGGCTCTTTCACATCATTACGAACAGTAAAATTGACTCTTACCTTTAAAGGTTCGCCTGTATTAATACATTTTGTCTTATAACCAAGTTTATTAATGAACTCTACAGAATCTATTACTACCTCCTTTGTGCCTAACTTGTTTCCCCAAGAGGAAATATCATCTGCCCATTTTTTCGTCTGTTCAATCAATTTTTTCTTAGTAGGGCCAACAAAAAATGCCTCTGTATTGAGAATCCTGCGATATTGACTAATTGCCTCTAAGGGGTTACCCTCAAAAATTATATTTCCGTGGTCTAATAAGACTACTCTCTCACATAGCCGTTCAATTAATTCCATACTTTGGGTAGTAATTACTAAGGTTTTACCTTGCCGACGAAAATCCATTAGACGTTCAAAACATTTGCTCTGAAATAGGGCATCTCCTACAGCTAAAACCTCGTCCATAACCAAGATATCAAAATTTAAGTTGGCAATAATGGCAAAACCTAAACGTAATCGCATCCCTTGAGAGTAAGTTCCTAAAGGCATATCTATAAAATCACCTAACTCAGAAAAATCAATTATAGAACGGAGTTTGCGTTCTAATTCTTCTTTACTTGCTCCCAGTATTGCTCCATTTAAAAAGATATTTTCCCTACCGGATAATTCATCCTGGAAACCTACACCCAAGTTAAAAAGCCCTAAGACCCTCCCACGTGTAACTACCTTTCCTTCCGTAGGAGAAATAATCCCGGTAATTATATTTAAAAGTGTAGTCTTACCCGCACCGTTCCTACCAATAATACCTATAAGCTCCCCTTTATAAATATCTAAGGAGATATCTTTTAGTGCCCAAAAGTCTTCTCCTATCTCCGGTTTAATTAATTTATTCCTTAAAGGAAACTTTTTACCGATACCCAATAGTTCAATTGTTTTCTCCCTTACAACTTTTCCGTTAAGTTTATCAGTAAGCGAGGTAATCATTTATCTTATCTTTATTTTTTCTATAATAATATATACCTAAAAATAATATGGAGATAGTAAAAATTAAAGGGATAATAACTAAGGAGAATAATTTATCCGCCCTCGTTATGCTAATGTAGAAACCCTTAAGGAGAGTATAACGATATAAATTCAATACTCCCACGAAAGGGTTTAAATAATAAATTCTGAATAGCCATAGAGGGAAAGCATCTTTAACCAAACTTAAGGGGTAAAAAACAGGTGTTAAATAAAAGATAAAACTTAATAATACCTCTAATATGTATTTAGTATCTCTATATTTCAAATAAAGGAGAGAAAGAATTAAAGATAATCCCAGAGCAATTAAAAAGTGTATAAACAGAATAAATGGTAAGAATAAAATAGAAAGGGATAAACCATTCAAAAGAATTGAAGATAAAATTATAGTGATAAAGAGAGAAGGCAAAAAAATAATTAAATTGTTCACAATCACAGAGAGAGGAACTACATATTGAGGCAATTTAGCCTCTTTTATCAAATTTCTATTATCCCATAAACTTGTAGTAGAAGAGATAAGCGAACATTGGAAGAAATTCCAAGGGAATATTCCTGTCATCAGATATAAAAAAAAAGGGTAACCTTCTATATTAATTCTTAGAATTCTAAAAAAAACTAAATAAAATACCATTACGATCAAAAAAGGAGAAATAAATACCCACAAGAAACCCAAAGAAGAACGCATATAGCGCACCTTAAGCTCCTTAACCACCAGTTGGTAAATTAAATGCCAATTATTCCCTATCCCCTTCATCATATATATTCTCTATAACTTATTTATTCACATATACTTATAAATGAGCTCTGCTACTTTATTACTCTCAAAAATTGTATCCTCCATTGAGAGATACTGCCAACTTCCATAGCGACCGCAAAGAATTATATTTTTCTTAGTAAAGTAATTGATAATTTCTCCTCTTACTCTCTGATAATTAATATCGCAAATAGGATAACCATATTTTATATCTTTTATATCTACACTGCAAATATCCAATCCTTTCTCCCAAAATCCTATACTTTTCAAACTATTATTCACAATAGAAATAATATTCTTCTTATCTATAGGATTATCGCTATTATAAGATATTTCTATATATAGTGACCCCTTAGAAGAAGGCACAAGATTGGAAGAAAAATTATGATAAAAACCTATCCTAAAAAATGGTAACTCTTTCTGATGATAGTAGATCCAATGCCAACGAGGAAAAATCTTCCTATTTAAACCTAAATTTAAATTGTATATCGATACCCAACGTAACTTTTTAAATAAAGAGGTAATATTTTTAGGTAAACCCATAATTATTTTATTTAGCTCAGGTAAGGGAATAGTGGAAACTAAAATATCAAACTTCTCTTTATTGCCATTCTTAAACATAATCTTCCTTGTAGATATATCTACTTCTTTTACCTCACAATCTGTATAAACATGGTCTATATTCATAGCAAATGCCTTTACTAATTCTTCTATGCCACCTTTCTTAGGATAAAAGAAAAAAGCATTATAACCCACTGGCTCATTTTTACAAGAATCACTAATAACTTCTCGTAAAGAAGGCACATAAATATATCTATCTATTCCCTTATAAACAAGCTCATCTAAAGGAACTTTCCAAAACTTTACATTATAGGGAATAAGAAAATTATTGGCAATTCCTGAACCAAATTTTTGATTTATCCATTCTAAGAAATTACCATTATAGATTTTACCATAGTTATCTTTCTGAGCATCAATAAAATCGTTTAAACATTCACGATAAACTTTTTTAGGTAGATAACATAGGTTAGCTTGAAAAGGATAGGGTATAAACTGACCACCAAAATAAACGTAAGCTTTTCTTCTAATCTCTTTTAGATTCCTCCCTAAAAGTTTCTTTACTAAATATAGTGTGGACTGCCTGCGAAAATGTAAAAGATGTCCGCTAAAATCGAAAGTGAAACCATCTAACTTTGAGGAACTACATAAACCACCGTAATTCTTCTCTTTTTCAAAAATAAAACTCCTTATACCTTTATTCTTTAAAAAATAACCTAAAGTTAATCCCGCTAATCCTCCACCTATAATTAATATTCTTTTCTTCCCCATAAAATTAATTCCTCAATATAAGCTAATTTTTTAATCTTATCATAATTCTCAAATATGTTAAAGGGTAAGACTTCCAAATATTACTCTTCTTCCTTCCTAAATTTATTTATACTTTAATTAAATATATCAGTTATTATCTCAGAAATTGTGGGATGAATAAAAGTTGCTTTACGAAGCTCAGAAATCGTAAATCCATAACGAATGGCTAAAGAAAAAATACTTATTAACTCTGAAGCGAGATGAGAGATAATCCCTGCTCCTATGATTTTTTCATCTTCATCAAATAAAACTTCAATAAACCCTTGGGTATCAAGATAAACGTAAGAAGAAGAGAAGGGTAAAAAATTTGATTTAACCACCTTATACTTTATATTTTTACTTTTTGCTTCCTCTTCAAGAATACCTACGGTAGCTAAATTTGGTTGTGTAAAAACACACTGTGCTAACCCTAAATAATCTTTATAACTATGTTTACCTAAAATATTATCTACACATACACGCGCTTGATGAAGACCAGCGTAAGCGTATAACTTTTCTCCTATTACATCACCACAGGAGTAAATATTGGGTATATTTGTCCTTAATCTTTCATCAGTTTTAATCCAAGAGTTTTGACAAACTATCCCTAAAACATCCAACCCTAAATCTTCTACATTAGGAACTCTACCACAGGCTAAAATAACCATATCAAAATCTTTTAAGTTGTAATTTTTGATATCTTGAGCTAAATTGAAATTAATGCCTTTTTTTTCTAAAATTAATTTAAGGCGTTGCGTTATTGAACAATCAAAATTCGGTAGTATACTATTTTCTTTCTCTACAATAGTAACCTTTCTACCAAGGTTATTTAATATACAAGCTATCTCTAAACCAACAGCTCCCCCACCGATAACAAGAAATTTATCGGGTAATTGAGGAAAGGAAAATATATCTTCGGCAAATATAATTTCCCGCGATGGTTCTATAGGAGAATAGGGTTTTGAGCCGGTAGCAATAACTATATATCTTGCTTCTATCTTCTTACTATCTACTAAAATAGTATGGGAATCAGACAACCTCGCTTTACCCCAAATAAACTCAATACCCTGTTTTCTCAAATAATCGAAAGCTAATTTTTTAATAGATAAGACTATATTATTTTTGTTCTCGTATAGTTCTCTAAGATTATTATTATAACGACTTATATTCAGATAATATTTGGTAGGTATACAACCTTTATTCAGACATGTTCCCCCGAGATTATCTAACGAATAATCTATAACAACTGAGGACAATTTGTTTTTACCACACTGTTTTGCTAATTCTATACCAGCGGCTCCACCACCAATAATTGCTACTTCATACATTCCTTAAATCTATCTCCCATAGAAAGAAGTTCTCTCTTCTCTTGAGGAGTTAATTCGTATTCTATTATCTTATCTATTCCTTTACGATTAATAAAACATGGGACACCTATACATACATTATTCAAACCAAACTCACCTTTAAGTAAAACTGAAACAGGAATTATTCGGTTACAATCATTTACAATAGCTTCTACTAAATGATAACAAGCTAAAGAAGGAGAAAAATATGCACTCCTATTCTTTAAATAATTGACAATCTCTGTTCCTCTTTCTTTTACCCTTCTTTTAAGAACATCTAACTTCCTCTCTTCAATAAATCTTTCTAAACTGTAACCTTTTATCTTGGCTAAAGAAAGAACCGGCAACATATCTTTACTATGTAAACCAAATACCAAGGCTTCTATATCGCAGGTAGACACCTTCGTCTCTTTGTATATTAAATTTACAAAACGAGCTGTATCTAAAGAAGAACCCATTCCCATTATCCGTTTACGATTAAATCTGGTTACCCTGTTAACTTCATAAGTCATTAAGTCTAAAGGGTTGGTAACTACAATAACTATTGAGCTTTTAGCTAATTCTTTTATCTTCAAAGATACCTCACTAATAATTCTACGATTGGTTGATAATAGATCCTCCCTACTCATCCCCTCTTTCCTCACTAAACCACAGGTTAAAACTACTATATCTGAATCTTTGATAAGATTTATATCTGAACCTCCTATGATCTCAGTGTTGAAATTTAAGAATGCCCTTGTATCTTCAAGGTCTAAACTAACTCCCTTAGCCAAGGAATCAACAATATCAATAAGAACTAATTCTTTTATAGTAAGTCTACTAAGAATATGAAAAGCTAAATTACTCCCTACAGCTCCACTACCAATAATAGAAATCTTTTTTACCATAGTATTGAATTTATAAGCTCTTTGATAAGAGAGATATTAACTTAGCAACTAACTCTCTCTCTCAACTTTATATCCTCATCTGTATATTTTGGTAAAAATTTACTTTCTCATATGATAAACTGTTCTCTAAAACCTAAAAAATGAAAAACGGCGAGATATTCCTTAAAAAATTATTCTTGCTCTCTAAGTTGATTTATCTTATCAATAATTGCTTGGGTCATTTCCTTTGTCCCTAAAGATAGAGGATCATCTATATAAACCTTTAAATCATAAGTTACTTTCCCCTCTTTAATCACACTGTAAACTGCACGTTCTAAAATAGAAGCTATTTCTTTTTCTCCTAAATATTTTAGAAGCATAGCTCCTGAAAGAATACACGCTACAGGGTCAACCTTATTCTTACCTCTATACTTGGGAGCTGCACCATGAACCGGTTCAAATACCGCATACTCCTCACCTATATTTGCTCCCGGCGCTACCCCTAACCCACCCATAAGTCCTGCACATAAATCCGATACAATATCCCCATAAAGATTAGGTAAAACCAATATATCAAAATTCTCGGGATTTTTTACTAATTGCATACATAAATTGTCCACGATAATATCTTCAGCTAAAATATCAGGGTATTGGGATGCTATTTCTCTAAAGGAACTCAAAAATAAACCATCGGTAGATTTCATTATATTTGCTTTATGGACA
>JAMWBQ010000073.1 GCA_023819315.1 Candidatus Omnitrophota bacterium | reverse complement strand
TCATAGTCTACATAACCTCTGGGTGCGCTATTGGGATAGAGGGATAGTTTTGGTTATAAATAGAGGGAATAATAACTTAGGCAAAAAAGAAGATAATGATATAACTATCTTAAAGAATATTTTTGGGGAAGATATAAAATTTAATGAAATCTATAAACAGATGGAAGAGTTTTGTCTTAAGTGTGCAGAAGGTATCATCCCTGAGGGGTTTCAATTAGAGGAGATTATAGTAAGAGGATATACGGAAGTACCTTGGCAGGCTATAGGAGAACCTAAGGTTTTTAAAGGATGTTCAAGATATAAACAAGCTATAGATGCTGGTGGTTTTGTTATTAGAGATAAGAAAGGAGAAATTCGTATAATCTATCCTTGGAATATAGTTAGAGTAAGGATAACCGAGAAAGGAGAACTATTTAGTAGAGGTTATGGTCCCAAAAATTCCTTAGAAAACGAGGAAGATGTTAAAAAAGAGTTGTCTAAAATTCAAAAGGAAGAGGGAGATATTATTCTTAATTTCCATTTTCATCCCAGTGGTAATAGCAATTTATCTGAAAGTGATAAGGAGATGATGAGGTTAAGAGAAGAATTTTTTAAACATCCTGTCCCTACGATAATTTTTATCTATAAGGATGGTAAATTAAACAGCACTGTACATTGTAAATCTGAAGCGGACACCAAAGAAAAAAATAGCTCTTTTGAATATAGGTATGATTTTCTTTACGAGGGAGATATTGGTGGTTATATAAATAAAGATAAAGAGGATAAAAAATTAGAAAAAGAAATGAATAATCTATTTTATAAAAATTGTTTGAGTTTTAGAACAAGAAAAAAAGCAAAAATTGTTGTTGGCAACTGTAGGGAATTTAAATCAGTTAATACCATTGACCACTTTGCTTGGTTAAATAATCATACAATACCTAATAAATTTTATCGCGCTGGTGATATATTTGTGATTAATTTAGACTATGTTCGTAATCACCCTCATTTTAAGGAACAATTAAATAACTCATTTCCTGAGATTACAAAGGTATATGTTTATCTTAACGAAGGAAACATAGAAGACCTTCCTGACGATAGAAGCTTTCAGGTATTTACCTGTGGAGTATTACTATGTATGCAGGAGATAGATTTTAAAGATAAAGTAGTAGTAGATGCTGGCTGTGGTAACGGTGTTTTTGGTATATATGCTTTATTAAAAGGAGCAAAGAAAGTATATTTTCTTGATTTCAATAAAAAAGTGCAATCGTATGTAGAAGAAACAATTGATGCCAATAATTTACTAGCCGATAAGGCAGATTTTAGTATGTTAGGAGAGTTATTTTCTGTTCTTGAAAATAAAGAAAGAAAAAGTGCGGATATAGTGGTGGCTAACTTAGAAGACTGTGGTCTTCCTACTCAAGATGAGCCATGTAAAAATAATGATGTAGAATCACTACTTGCTTTATTTTCTCCTCAATACTTGATTGTTTCAGGAAATTATGAAGTTAAAGAAGATTTAATAAGTTTCTGCCAAAATAAAGGTTACACTCAATATGCTGAGGTCAATTTAGAAGGTAAATTCCTAGGGGCAATATTTGAAAAATCAATCGTTTGCGATATAACCTTCTCTGATATTAAAAAGTATCTTAAAGAAAACGGGAGTCTCCTACGAATAGTTGTTCCTGCTGCTTCATCAGAAAGTGTGATTGAGGCGATCTCATTATTTATAAAGGAATTTGGAAATCAGGTACAGTGTATCTTAGTAGGTGATACCAAACAGATATCTAATATCTCTTCAAAATTTAATTTAGAATATTCCTCTGCTATAGAGCCGGGTAAAATTTTTATCGTCTCAGCTATAGATGACAAAGATGCCCTGGAAAAATCTATGCAAATAGTCAAAAATAAACAGGCTGATATAATTTTAAAAGGTAGAACACCAACCGACCAACTTATGCGGGCAATATTGGCACATAATATAATTCCTAAAGGGATAAAAATTACACATCATCGCCTATTTGCTAAAGAGAATAAGTTTGATGACAACGGCTCACCTTGGGCTATTGAAGAAGGCGACGGCGGAATTAATATTCTTTCTACTTTAGAAAAGGGTAAAGAAGAAAAGATTGAAAAAATGAGGGATGTAATAAGAAAACACGGCATTGAGTTAATGCGTTTGATAGGGATTCCTTCTCCTAAACTATACCAATTTAATAGCAAATTAGGTCACACATCTATAAAAGAAGCTATTGCTGAGAAAACACGGGTTTTTGTACATAATTGGATAGGACCGGCCAATATCTCTTATAAAGCTAAGGCTATGGATTTACCTTGGAAATTAAAATTTAAACAGGTTCTTAATTATCCCTCTGGCAAGATATATATTTTGGGGAAACAGGATTCATCAGAGAATATTTTTTTGGTTGGTCCGGAATCTGGAATTAGTTTTGAAGAAAAAAATAATATTCTTAATACTGCCATTAATTTAGAGAAAGATATGAATTCTTCATATTCTAAAATTAAGGTAGCCTTAGTAAATTTTACTGATCAGCAAGAAACATTCAAAAACGATATCCCATCTATTGCCGATGCTGTAGGATTAAAGAATATTTTTGCCAATAATAAAGGTGTTATTGTGGAAGGACCGATGTCCTATGATGAGGCTATATCCAAAAAGGCTACGGAAATTAAAGGATTAGTAAGTGAAGTTGGTGGAAACCCAGATATACTTTTTTTACCCGACAGGGAATCTGCTGATATTTTAGCGGATATCTTTATTCATTGGGATCTAATGGGATACCCTTGGAAAGCAGCTGACCATTCCTTTGGAGGAGATATACAGGTAGTTATTGCCCCGCGTTCAGAAAGTGGTGAGTTCAAATACCGTTCATTAATTACATCTGCTTATTTTCTTCTCCGCAAGAGAGAAGTGGCAAATAAAGATAACCAAATTATTGGTAAAATTGAAAGTGGCAGGACATTACAATCATTTTTTATCAATGGACAATCAGGTTGTGTTTCTATTAGAGTTTTAGTGACATTAATGTTGTTATTAATATGTATATCTATTATCGTAGGATCCATATATTCTTGGTGGATATATCTCTTAGGTGTGCCAATAGGTATTTTGTTCTACTTTAAGCTAAATTATAAAAAGATCTTTAATAAACAAATAAAAATATTATTAAGTGATTTGATAGATAAATCAATTAACCTATCGAGCCTTTTACGAGAAAAAAGAAAGAAAGGAATATACTCAGCGTATTATGATCATCCAGAATCAGGGAAAAAATACGAGAAGATTAAGCAAGATGCTAAAGAAGGTAATTTGTCAGAGAGATGGGTTAAATATTATATTCTTCAATACTCTAGAAGTATAAGGAAAGAAGAAGTAGCGTTAAATTTGTTATCCAATTTAGAAAAAATACTAAAGAAAGATAAAGAAAGACATCAAGATAAGAAAACACAGCTATTTAAGTATGTAAATTATCTTACTTGTAGAAGCGGAAAAGAAAGAAAAACAGATTATCCTTATGAACTTTTGCCCGAGAATTATGATATATTTTATAATATTAATAATCGCATTTTACTAAAAGATAAAAGAAAAAGACCACTAAAAAAAGATTTAGATAAAAGATTATCTAATTTACTGAATAATTTGATTATTCGGATAGGGAAATGGTTTTTAACCAATATTGAATTAAGATTTCCTTATTCATATTCGAGGCGTAAAACAATTATAGGATTAATGTCTTTGGGATTACTATTTAGCGGGTGTATAAACACAAAAACCTCATTAAATAACATTTTTGAAGAAGAGAAAAATAGACTACTTACAATAACCGTATCAGAAATTAAACAAAAAATAATTAAAGAAGCAGACTATATTCTTTCCTGTCAGTATATGGAGGAAGATAGAAGTAAGGGAGCAATAAACAATGTTTATGGTAAACCCACCTGGGTTGTGCCGAGAGAAAATGCCTGGGCAATAATTTCTTTAGTTAGAGCAAGTAAGTTTTTAGATGATAAAAAGTACATAGAAAGAGCCGAATTGTGCGCAGATTATCTTATAAAAATTCAAGATAGTGATGGTGGTTGGTTTAATCAGTATTCCTATGATAAAAAAGTTAGCAAAGATGACCCTAATTGGGAGATAGCTTGGGCTAAATCTATTACTCAAACTGCCCAAGTAATAATTGCTTTAGGAGAGTTAGGGTTTAATAAAGATAGATATTTGGCATTAAAAAAGGGTGCAGAATTTATTCTTGAATGTCAAAACCCAAATAATAAAGGTGGTAGAGATGATGGATTAGTAGGAGGAGGTAAAAATTTTAAAGGTGAATATGAGAGATGGCGTTGGGTATCAGATAATAGTTTTTCTTATATTGCCTTGATGGTAGTTTCAAGATGGGCGGAATTAATTGGTGATTTAGCTTTTGCTCAGGAATGTGAAAATGTTGCCAAAAGAATAATTTTTGGAATAAACAATTATTTTTATATCAAGGATAAATCAAGAAAAGATTATGGATTATGGTACAGAATAGTAGATGAAAATGATAACCCTGTTGATTCTGATTTTCATGATTGGCTAAACTATGCTCCTTTGATGTTAGGTATACCGGTAGAAGGGATAAAGAAAGATATAGCTGGTAAAAAAATTCATTACTTCTTTCAAAAAGATAATGGCGCCTGTGTGTGGGATGATGGAAAGTATAGATATCGTTTATCACCTGGTTTTACTCTTCAAGCCTGTTTGGCCTGGCTTAGACTAAATGACGAGTTTTCTTTAGAGTGTTTTAATAGAGGAATAAACTGGCTCGTTGATAGTGAATTATGGCATAGAGATGGAGGATTTATAGATTGGCAGGAAAATAATACGACAGCTCCCTCATGGCAAAGATTTATCGATACCTCTGCCTACGCTATTTTAGTATTTAGTGGTGATATTGAATTTACGAACAAAATTGATAATAAAATGATTTCTTCAACGAATCTCAGTAAAGTAAGAAAAAGATTAGGAAATAAAAGATGGTTTCTTCCTTACTTATTAAATTTATTTGACAAACTACTAAATATTAAACAAAGAATAATAGAAGAAAGGGAAGAGTCATTAGGTATAAATATTAATCGCAAAGGAGAAAATAATTATTTAGCAGGTTACCATCAAGGAAAAATTAAATTCCATCCTCAAGCTAATCTTTTAGATAAGTTACTTTGTTTTCCTCACGAATTTATCCATTTAATTATTGATAGAGTTCATTTGAAAATAAGTAAGGATGATGAAGAGTTAATCGTTTCAATAATAGGGTTAATTCTATCTTTACCTGTTTTAGGTTTGTTTAAAATTATTAAATCATATAGATTGCTGTCAGGAAAAAATATAAAAATAAGTCTACTTAGAGACCAAGATGAATTTATAAATGAGAGATTGATAAAACTAATAGAGTTTCTCGAGAAAAATATGGGTAATTATAAAGATGAAACACTTTTTAATAAATTAAAAATGATAAAATCAAAAGCAATACAAGAAACACCTACAAATGCAGGAGCTTCTTTTGAAGATGATATTGAGATAAATCTTATAGACAATTTACAAATTGATGAATTTAATAAATATGGTTTTTATCTGTTCCTTATCCATGAGTTAGGGCATAAATTTGTTAAATTTTATTCTAAAAATATAAGGCTATCAGAGACCCCAGATACCAACATTATTAGTGAATGCTGTGCCTTCTTATTTGAATTATTATTTAGAAAAACCGTGAGGAAGAATCAAAATGATTTATTAATAAATGTTTTAGATAAAATTATTGAAAATAAGGATTGCTTAGAAAGCCATAGAGAAGGGGCAAAGTTACTTAAAGAATTAATCTCTAAAGAAAAACACCTATCATCTTTATTTATTAGAATGATATCGTTATTGGAACATATTAATTATGAGGGACTTAGAGATGTTAAATTATTCAAAGATAAATTTAATAATATAGAAACAGATAAAAAGAAAATTAATTTTAAGCTAACTAAATATATAAGAAGAGATTTGAAAAATTTTTCTTTGTTAGATAATAGAACAATTTCTTATTTAGAATATCAATTAAAACAAAAACTTCCTATCCCGTCTGCTTATTATGAGAATATTCTCTTTTATCCATTTTCTAAAAACTATGGTTCTTATTACGAATTTACTGAAGAACCTTTACCGGGAATAACTACCACAAGACCAATATTAACCAGACGCCGCTCTAAATTAATAGATAATACAACTGGTGAAATTTCTACAATATTTATAGAGCAAGTTACCCATACTGATGAAGATAGATTTATACACTTACAAACAGCAAGATTAAAATGGGGTAATCCAAAAGAAGAATTTTTCTGGAATAATCGTATTTTTCCTAAAGAATACGATTACGAAGGAGACTATAGAGAGAAAAAATATTTTTTTGTAGCTGTTTCTGAAGAAGAAAGAGTAGAAGGAACCATTAGTATAATCCCTTACTATGAAACTGTGTTTATCTATACAATAGAAAAAGCTCCTTGGAATAGAAATGTACGAGAAAATAAAAGTAAGAAAGATAATTTAATGAAAGAATTGTTAAAAGAAGCCTTTAGATTTGCTGAAAAATTAGGTTATTTGGATAAATACCCTCAGGATTATTTAGCTGTATCAGGCTCAGGCAATGAAGATTGTTTTTCTAAATTAGGAGCTAAGGTTAAATCAATAGATAAAATATACAATTATCCCTTTGCCACAAATTTTGGATTTACCGTTAAAGATATAAAAGAAATTTTAGCCATAGATAAATATCTTAATACCTCAAGTTGGGTTGAAAAAAGAAATATTCTTCAAAAATTACCGGAAAATACCTCAAATTTATTAGCGTGGATTTATCCAATAGCAATTATGGGATTGAAAGAAAAATTTCCTGAAACGGAATTAAATGAAATACAATGGAATGCAGCAAGGCTACTACAGAAATTCCCTACAGAAAAGGCTGTGCCTTATTTAGTAGGACTAATAAAGAGATCAAAACATACTTTTGTAATTAAAGAAAGCTTAAAAGCATTAGGTTTTTGTGTAAAAGATTTTAATGATGAACTAAAAGATTTATTTATACAAATTTTAAAAGATAAAAATAATGGCGAGTATATAAAAGAAGCCTGTTGGGAAGCATTAGCAGAGATAGAGCATCCTTCGGCAAGAGATTTGCTTAGAAAAATTTCTTACTTGCGTTATGGACAAGCAGTTACAAAATATCTTTATAATAAATTTGCTAAGGAATCCGATAATGGCAAATTAAAAATAGATTCTCTCTACAACATAATCATTCCTCACTATCCGGATATTAATCACTATTATCCATCTTTACCTAAAGATTTTATCATTGGTGAGTTTAATACCGCTTTGCCAGAAAAATTAAATATCGGAGAGTATACACAGAACGGAATTAGAATTAAAAAAGACTTACTTATAGCAGCCAAAGAGGGAAAAATTGTCGGACAGATATACTATGAAGTTAAGGAAAATTTGAGCTCCGCTGAAAAGGAAGCATATTTAGTTTATATAGGGGTCATTCAAGAGATGCGTCGACAAAAGATAGGGACTAACCTTTTTATGACTCTTTTAGATAAACTAAAGAAAGAAAATATAGACAAATTGATTATCTCCTCTATAGAAAATACTGAGAATGCCCGTGGATTTTGGAAGTATATTTTTAACACCGAATTACCTCATCAAGGCAAGTTATCTATAGATATAAGTAATTTTTAAAATAATTAAAATTTTGATAATTTCCCCAATAGAAAATAAAAAAAGCAAAAGTAGAATTATGAAATCTTATAGGCCTTAAGCTGATGAATTAACCTTACAATTACTTAACATTTTCTCTCTCAAATCCATTAATTTATGGAATGTTTTTGCTGTTTTTTACTTATAGTTCATACTATTTTTTAGGTCATCTTTTAACAAATATTTGAATATAATCTAGCATAGAAAAATATAAAAATTATGTCACCGCAATATAATAATGTCACCTTATTGCAAAGTAGAAATGTCAGGGTAACTTGATGTAAAATACCACCTCTTAGAAGCAAAAAGGAGGTGGT
>JAMWBQ010000011.1 GCA_023819315.1 Candidatus Omnitrophota bacterium | reverse complement strand
TAATCGTGAGATTGTATTTTTACCTCGTCATGGTAAGTTTCACAATTTATCACCTTCTAATATCAATTATCGCGCTAATATCTATGGGATGAAAAAATTAGGTGTAGAATGGATTATTTCAGTTACTGCTTGCGGTTCGTTAAAAGAGGAGATAGCACCTTTACATTTCGTGATCCCTGATCAGTTTGTAGATAGAACAAATCAAGCAAGAAAGCAAACATTTTTCGATGAAGGTATAGTTGTTCATATATCTTTTGCTCATCCTGTATGTCCCTATTTAACTAAACTTCTTTATAACTCAGCAAAAGAACTTAATGTTGTTGTGCATTGGGGAGGAACATATCTTAATATGGAGGGTCCGCAATTCTCTACTTTGGCTGAGTCAAAGTTGTATAGGCAGTGGGGTATGGATATAATTGGTATGACTAATATGGTAGAAGCTAAACTTGCAAGAGAAGCAGAGATATGTTATGCTACTTTGGCTGCCGTTACTGATTACGATTGTTGGCATGATTCCGAAGAGAAAGTTTCTGTAGATGTAATATTAAATAATTTAAGGAAGAATGTAGAGAATGCAAAGAAAATATTGATGCATGTTTTTACTAATCTTAGTGAAGAAAGAATATGTGAGTGTAAAGATGCCTTAAAATATGCAATTGTTACTAATCCTAAGGGAATTCCTCAAAAGATAAGGAAGAAATTAAATATTTTCTTAAAAAAGTATATAAAAGATTAATCTATGAGTATTTTGGTTGTTGGTTCAGTGGCTTTTGATACAGTGCATACACCTTTCTCTAAGGCAGAAAGAGTATTGGGTGGTTCAGCCTCTTATTTTTCTGTGAGTGCTAGTTTTTTTAGTCCGGTAAGATTGGTCGCCGTAGTTGGTGAGGATTTCCCTAACGATTACATAGAAATTCTTAAAATGAGGAAGATAGATATTAGTGGTTTAACTATAGCTAAAGGAAAAACATTCTTTTGGGAAGGTAGGTATGAGTTAGATTTTAATAATCCTAAGAGTATTTCTACTTGTTTAAATGTATTCTCTAATTTTTCACCCTTTATACCATCTACTTATAAGAATAGTAAGTATGTATTTCTTGCTAATATTTCTCCTTACCTCCAGGAGAAGGTATTAGAGCAAGTAAACAAACCAAGATTAATTGCTTCTGATACAATGAATTATTGGATAGATAATGAGAAAGAAGCTTTAGTGAGATTGTTAAAGAAGGTAGATATTTTTTTTCTTAACGAGATGGAAGCAAAGAAACTTACCGAGGAGAACAATTTAGTTAAGGCAGGAAATAGAATTCTTAAATTTGGTCCCAAAAAGATAGTAATAAAAAGAGGAGAGTATGGAGCAATTTTATTTTCTTCAGATTCAAAATTTTATATACCAGCTTTTTTATTAGATAATGTAGTTGACCCTACAGGTGCAGGCGATACCTTCGCCGGTGGATTTATGGGTTATTTAGCGAGCAAAAAAAGGTTGAGTGAAAGCATTTTTAAAGAAGCACTTATTTATGGAACTATTATGGCAAGTTTTATCGTAGAGGATTTTAGTCTTAACCGTTTACTATCTATTAAAAAAGCAGATATTAGTGAGAGAATAAAGGAATTTAAAAAGTTAACCAGTGTTTAGAAAGTATAAATTATGAGTAAAAAAGATTATAGTAACACACTTAATTTGCCTAAGACATCTTTCTCTATGAAGGCTAATCTAACTGTTAATGAGCCTAAAATTATAAGTTTCTGGGATGAAATATGTCTTTATAGAAAGTTAAGAAAAGTAAAAGATGGTAAGAAAAAGTTTATCCTTCACGATGGACCGCCATATGCTAACGGACTAATACATATTGGTCATGCTTTAAATAAAATATTGAAAGATATTGTAATTAAGTTTAAAACCATGAGTGATTTTGATTGTCCATTTATTTGTGGTTGGGATTGTCATGGCCTTCCTGTGGAACATCAGCTTTTTAAGGAACTGAATCTTACTAAAGCAGATGTTAATGTTGTAGATTTCCGCAAGAAAGCAGAAGCATTTGCTCTAAAATTTATGGAATTACAGAAGAGCGATTTTAAACGATTGGGTATTTTAAGCGATTGGGATAATTCTTATCTTACTCTTTTAGCGGAGTACGAGTATTGGGTTATTAAACTTTTAGGTGTTTTGGTGGAGGAAGGCTATATCTATAGAAAGCGTAGACCGGTTAACTGGTGTGCTACCTGTGAGACAGCTTTAGCTGAGGCAGAAGTAGAATACAATGAGAAAGAATCTCCATCTATATATTTACTCTTTAAAGTCGAAGATAGCAGAGACTTATTCAAAGATGAGACTTATTTTTTAATATGGACTACTACTCCTTGGACACTTATTTCCAATGTAGCGGTGGCTGTGCACCCTTATTTGGATTACATATTATGCAGTTATAAAGATAAACATATTATTTTTGCTAAGAATCTTAAACATAATTTGGAAAGTAAGTTAAAAACTAAATTCCACGAGATTAATCATTTTTCTGGTAAAGAATTGGAAGGAATAATTCTTTCTCACCCCTTTATGAATAGAGAGTCAAAGGTAGTTTTGGCAGAATTTGTATCTAAAGATGAAGGTAGTGGGTGTGTTCATATTGCTCCCGGCCATGGTGAAGAGGATTTCTCTCTTTTGAAACTATACGATTTAGATGTAATTATGCCCGTTAACGATAAGGGTATATTTGATGAGACGAGCGGAGAGTTTTCTGGGAAAGATATTGAACAAGCTAACCAAGCGGTTATAGAAACATTAGAGAAGAGAGGTTTACTTTTGAAATATGAAAAAATTTTTCACTCTTATCCTCATTGTTGGAGATGTAAGAAACCAGTTATTTTTCGTGCTACTTTTCAGTGGTTTTTAAATATAGAACATAACAATCTTCGTCAGAGATTATTAAATATAATAGAAGATGTAGATTGGTTACCTCCTTCAGGTAAAGAAAGAATACGTGGTATGCTTTTAATTAGGCCTGATTGGTGTCTTTCTCGCCAAAGATTATGGGGAGTACCTATACCAGCGCTAAGATGTAATAATTGTAAAGAGATAATTCTTGATGCTAAAGTAGTAGAGAAAACAGCTTCTGTATTTAGAAATTATGGTTCGGATGTTTGGTTTACCTTGGATGTAGAAAATTTTATACCCATAGATTTTTATTGTTCTAAATGTAGCTCAAAGAGCTTTTCTAAGGAGTTTGATATCCTTGATGTTTGGTTTGAATCAGGAGCTAGTTTTTTGGCAGTGGTTAAGAATAGTAGGGATTTGGATTTTCCCTCCGACCTTTATTTAGAAGGTAGCGATCAACATAGGGGGTGGTTTCAGGTTTCTCTTATTAATTCTGTAGCTTACGAAGATAAAGCTCCCTTTAAAGCAATCGTTACTCATGGTTTCGTAGTGGATGGTGAAGGTAAGAAGATGTCCAAATCTTTAGGTAATGTTATCTCTCCCCAAGAAATAATCCATAAATACGGAGCGGAAATATTAAGACTTTGGGTAGCTTACAGTGATTATACCGAGGATGTAAAAATTTCTCCTCAACTTCTTGATCAACTTGTGGATGTTTATAGAAAGATACGTAACACTATAAGATTTATATTGGGTAACTTGTACGATTTTGATTATAAACGGGATTATTTACCCAAAGAAGAACTTCAAGAGATAGACAGATTTATGCTCATAAAAACTTCTCTCCTATATAGAGAAATAATTGATGAGTACAATAAATTTTCTTTCCATAAAGTTTGTCAGAAGTTGTTTAATCTCTGTAATTTAGATTTAAGTTCTTTTTATCTTGACATTTTGAAAGATAGATTATATACTTATTCTCCCAATTCTAAGGAACGCAAGTCAGCTCAGAATGTTATTTATTATATTCTTAAGATAATCATAAAATTAATTGCACCTATTCTTTCTTTTACAGCAGAGGAGGCGTTCAATAACTTTTTTAATTGGCACGATAAAAAAGAATCTATATATCTACATACGTTTGAAGAGGATTTTTTAGATGATTATTTTGATGAACAGCTTATAGAACAAGGGAAAAAGATTTTAGATTTAAGAGAAGAGGTTCTAAAAGAGATAGAGAAAAAAAGAGAAGAGCATATTTTGGGAAGTTCACTTGAGGCTTCAGTAGATATATATTTTAGAGATAAAGATTACTTTTTTTATAAGGAAAGGGAGGATTTGTTAAGAGAAGTGTTTATTGTATCTTCTGTAAATGTGAGGGAAGGTGATTTTAAGATAGAGGTTAATATAGCAAAAGGCAGCAAATGTGCTCGTTGTTGGAATCGTAGAGAAGATGTGGGCAAGGATGAAGGTTATCCTGATTTATGTGGTAGATGTATAAGACACTTAGGGGGTAAATAATGAAGAAGGAGAAAAAGAAAATAAATTTACGCTTATCAAGTAAGGATTTAAAAGAGTTTAAAGAAAAACTTCTTAAGTTGAAAGATGAATTATCTTCTCAGATTAAAGAACTTTCCCATGAGACATTGATGAAATCTCAGAAAGATATCTCAGGAGATATTTCCGGCTATAGTCTTCATCTTGCTGATGTAGCGAGTGACAATTATGAGAGAGAGTTCAATTTAGGATTAGTCAGCAATGAATCAAGGGTACTTGCCGATATTGAAGAAGCTTTGAAACGAATAGAAGATAAATCTTTTGGTATATGTAAGAGCTGTGGGAAGTTGATATCTAAAACAAGGCTTAATGCTATACCATATACCATCTATTGTATAGATTGCCAGGATAAGTTTGAGAAAAATAAATTAATATAGATGTGTTGATATGTTTAGTTACCATAACAATATTTTTGACAGATTTTTTAATAAAAGCTTATTTTAAGAATAACTTTGCCTACCAATCTATCCCCGTTATTAAGAATATACTTCATATTACTGTGGTTTTTAATAAGGGTGCCGCTTTTGGTATTTTAAGAGATTACTCATCATTTTTGATTTATTTCACTTTAATTTTTATTATCGTTCTTATTCTTAACATAAGAGCAAATCATCGTAAGGATAAGTTAGATAATGTCCTTTTAGGATTAATTTTAGGTGGGGCGTTATCCAATTTTTGTGATAGGATTATCTACGGCTTTGTAGTAGATTACATAGATATAAGAATTTGGCCTGTATTCAATATCTCCGATATGAGTATAAGTATAGGTGTATTAGTATTTATTTTGAGAGAGTTTAAAAGAGATAAACACTATGGGAGAAGAAATTTTGTCCGTTCTTAAAGAAGATGCTGGTAAGAGATTAGATAAATTTATTTCTCAAAATTTAAAGCACATCTCACGAACAAAAGTTAAGGAACTCATTACTCAAGGTAATGTTTTGGTGAATGGTATGGTTAAAAAGACTAGTTATATTGTAAAGGATAACGATAATGTTTGTATTAGGAATGTGGATAATAAATTGGCTATTTTGGAGCCCTATCCTATGGATATAAACATACTTTGTGAAGACGATGATATTATTGTGGTAAATAAGCCTCAAGGATTAGTTGTTCACCCTCCCAATATAAATTACCAGAAGACTTTAGTAAATGTGTTGGTATATTTAGGAAAAAATCTTTCTTCTATTAATCCTTTAAGACCAGGAGTAGTTCATCGTTTAGATAAAGAAACATCAGGAGTTATGGTGTTAGCTAAGAATAACTACGCGCATCTTAATTTAGTATCCCAATTTCGCCGGAGGATGGTAAAAAAAGAATATAGAGCTATCGTTTGGGGAGTAATTGAACAGGATAGTTTACAAATAGATTTACCTATAAAGAGAGATTTGAATAATAGATTCAAGATGAGGGTAAGTTTTTTAAAATCCAAAGAAGCAAAAACTTTTTTACAAGTTATAGAGAGGTTTAAAGAGGCAACTTATATAAAATTGATGCCGATTACAGGAAGAATGCATCAGATAAGAGTCCATCTTAAATTTTTAGGTTTTCCTATTATAGGGGATGAGAAATACGGCAGAAAAGATGGGTATAAGAATTTATTTTTACACTCCTACTATCTTAGCTTTTCTCATCCGCGAACAGAGAAAATATTAGAATTTACATCATCTTTACCTAAAAGATTTAAAGAATTTATAGATAAACAGAAACATTGAACTATGTATAAGATTAGACCGATTGATAAGATAAGAGGTGAAATTTATCCTCCTCCTGATAAGTCCATCTCTCATCGCACTGTGTTACTATCAGCTATATCTAAGGGAGATACAGAGATAGCTAATTTTTTACGTAGTAACGATACCTTAGCTACTTTAGATTGTATAAAAAGGTTGGGAGTAGAAGTTAAATATTTAGGTACAAATAAATTGCTTGTAAAAGGTTGTGGTAAATATCTTCCTATACAAGGTAAAGTGGAGCTTAATGCTCAGGAATCAGGAACTACCATCAGGATAATTAGTGGTTTACTTGTAGGGCAAAAATTCTCTTCCACAATTTATGCGGAAAAATCGTTAAGAAATAGGCCAATGAAGAGAGTTACCCAACCTTTGAGGATGATGGGAGCTAATATATACGGGGAGAACAGAGAGGGAAAAGAGGAGTTACCACCTATACTTATAGAACCTACGGATAAACTTAAAAGCATACATTACTCTATGCCTGTAGGTAGTGCACAGGTAAAATCAGCAATAATATTGGCAGCTTTATTTGCTAAAGGGAAAACCAAGATAAGAGAGTTCATAGCATCTCGCGATCATACGGAGAGATTATTAAAATTATTTAGAGCAAATATTGAAGAAAAGAAAGGTTATATCTTATGTAGTGAATCACAACTTATCACACCTGGCAAAATATTTATTCCTGGAGATTTTTCTTCTGCTGCTTTTTTTATTGTTTTAGGAACAATTTCTTCTGATTCCCAGATATTGATAAAAGATGTAGGGATTAACTCTACACGGATAGGTTTAATTAGAATACTGAAGAAGATGGGAGCAAATATCAAGATTTTACGTAGAAAAAATTATTTTGAGCCACACGCTGATATTTTAGTAAAGAGTTCTAATCTGAAAGGTATAACTATAGATGCAAAATATATCCCTACGATGATAGATGAGATGCCTATTATTTTCGTATGCGCAGCATTTGCCAAAGGAGAGACTACTATATTTGGGCTAAAAGAGTTAAAAGTTAAAGAGACAGATAGAATTAATTCTATGGTTTATAATTTAAAGAAAGCAGGAGTTGATATAAAAGCTAACCCTTTTGATGATGATTGGATGGTTAAAATAAAAGGGAGGGGTAAAGATATATTTAATTTAAAATCTTTAGAATTTAGAAGTTTTTCTGACCATAGGACAACAATGAGTATGATTATATTCTCCTTAGCTACAGGTAATACTCATTACATAGATGATATAGACTGTATAAATAAGTCTTTTCCTGAATTTATTTACATAGTTGATAGTTTGCGGAAGAAATGAGATTAGTAAGATTTATCTATAAAGAAAATAAGAGGTGGGGTGTTGCCGATAAAAGCTTTGTAAGAGTGCTTTTAAAATCACCATTTAATAAGATAAAATTTAGTGGAGAAAGAGTTCCTCTAAACAAAGTTAAGTTAATTGCTCCTGCTGAAGCTACTAAGATAGTTCTGGTAGGACTTAATTATAGAGATCATGCTAAAGAGTTAAGTATGCCTATACCGAATGAGCCGATAATTTTTTTAAAGCCAACCACATCTCTTATCGCCCATAAGGAGAATATAGTTTATCCTCAGGGAGTAGAACGTTTAGATTATGAAGGTGAGTTGGCGTTAGTTATAGGTAGAGAAGGAAAAAATATAAATGAAGAAAAGGTTAAGGAACACATTCTCGGTTACACCTGCCTTCACGATGTAACTGCACGATGTTTACAGAGAAGAGATATTCAGTGGACAAGAGCAAAATCTTTCGATACATTTTGTCCATTAGGTCCGTGGTTAGAAACAGATATTAATCCTAATAATTTACAGATAAGAACTTTTCTTAACGGCAATATAAAGCAGGATTCTAATACATCTAATTTTATTTTTTCTATTAACTACCTTGTTTCTTTTATAAGTAAGATAATGACTTTATTACCTGGGGATATAATTTCTACAGGTACTCCTCCCGGTGTAGGTTCTATGGAAATAGGAGATAGAGTAGAAGTTGAACTTGAGGGGATAGGTAAATTAATAAATAGAGTGGTAGCTTATAAATAATTGATAGCTATTTTATTTTATATTATAATTATAACCGATGGGGAGGTAATTTTATGGAGGGAGAGGAGAATTTAGATTACTCTACAAGATATAACCCTAAAGAGATAGAAGATAAGATAACGGCTTTTTGGATAGAGAGAGGATATTTTTTTGCTAATCCTAATCCTAATAAGAAACCTTTTTGTATTGTTATCCCTCCTCCTAATATAACGGGCATATTACATATGGGGCATGCTCTTAATAACACTATTCAAGATACACTTATTAGAAGTAAACGCATGCAGGGTTACGAGTCTCTGTGGTTACCAGGCACAGACCACGCTGGTATAGCTACTCAGAATGTGGTAGAGAAACAATTAGCTAAGGAAGGTTTACGTAAAGAGGATATTGGTAGAGAGGAGTTCACAGAAAGACTTTGGGAGTGGACAAAAAAGTATGGTTCTACTATTATTGAACAACTTAAAAAGTTAGGGGCAAGCTGTGACTGGAGAAGATTAAGATTCACTATGGATGAAGATTATAGTAAAGCAGTTAGAGAGGTTTTTGTGCGATTGTATAATAAAGGATTAATCTATAGAGGTAAGTATATTATTAACTGGTGCCCTCGTTGTAAAACTGCCCTTAGCGATGAGGAGTCTATACATAAGGAGATAGATGGTTGGCTTTACTATATTCGTTATCCTATTATAAGAGCAAAGGAAGTAAAAGATTTAGCTAACGATTATATAGTTGTAGCTACCACAAGACCAGAGACTATGCTCGGTGATACAGCGATAGCGGTTAATCCCACGGATAATCGTTATAAGTTTTTGAAGGATGTTAAAGTAATTCTACCCATAATGAATAGAGAACTTAAAGTTATTGAAGATGAGTTAGTAGATAAAGAATTTGGTACGGGTGTAGTAAAGGTAACCCCTGCACATGACCCTATTGATTTCATTTTAGCTAATAAGCACAATTTAGAGTTTATCAACATTATGAACGATGATGGAACTTTGAATGAGAATGCAGGAAAGTTTAAAGGTGTTGACCGTTTTCAGGCAAGAAAAGAGATAATAGAAGTTTTAGAGAAAGATAGCTTAATTGAGAAAAAAGAGCCTTACTGGATAAGTGTTGGGCACTGTTATCGTTGTAATACGATTGTTGAACCTCGCCTATCTCTACAGTGGTTTGTAAGGATGAAACCCTTAGCTATCCCAGCGATAAAAGTTGTAGAAGAAGGTAAAATTAAATTTTATCCTCAGCGGTGGGAGAAGGTTTACCTTAATTGGATGTATAACATAAAAGATTGGTGTATATCTCGACAGATATGGTGGGGGCATCGCTTACCTGTTTATTACTGTAAAGAATGTTATCAAGAAGAAAATAGTAGAGAGAGGAGTAAAGGAGTAATCGTTTCTGTGGAAGAACCTAAGTATTGTCCTGATTGCGGGTCAAAAAAGATACTTCAAGATAGTGATGTTCTTGATACCTGGTTTTCTAGTTGGTTATGGCCATTTGCTACTTTCTATTGGCCCAATCCTAAGCGTGATTTAAATTATTTCTACCCTACAAGTGTTTTAGTTACAGCAAGTGAAATATTGTTTTTCTGGGTAGCAAGGATGATAATGGCAGGTTTAGAATTTACAGGTAATATTCCCTTTAGTAATGTATTAATTCATGGGACAGTGCGTGATGAAAAAGGAACAAAGATGTCAAAGTCCTTAGGTAACATAATAGACCCTTTGGAGATAATCGATAAATTTGGTGCCGATGCTTTACGTTTCTCTTTAATGTTTTTAGCTTCTACGGGAGCGGATGTATATTTGTCTGATGAGAAGTTCCTTGTAGGTAGAAATTTCGCCAATAAGATTTGGAATGCAACGAGGTTTATAATGAATAAGTTAAAGGATAATGATATCAAAATAGAAGAAGATAAGGTTGATATTACTGATGAGATAGATTTGTGGATAATAGATAGTTTGAATAGGACGATAGAAGCTGTTACAGTTAGTTTAGATAGTTATAGGATAAGTGAAGCTACAAAAAATATTTACGATTTCTTCTGGCATAATTTTTGCGATTGGTATATTGAAATTGCTAAATTATATCTTGGTTCTGAAAAGTTAAAAGTTCTAATTTTATGTTTAATTAACTCTTTGAAACTTTTACATCCTTTTATGCCATTTATTACGGAAAAGATTTACCAAGATATTAAGAGCTACGTTACATTTTTAAAAGATGAAAGCATCTCCATTTCATTATGGCCTAAGAAGATAGTTATAACCGCTGATAGCGACAAATTCAATTTTGTAGAAGATCTGATAAGTTCTATTGAAGAGATAAGGAATATTAAGAGCGATTTAGGAATATCCGCTACTGAAAAAGTAAAAATATTTTTAAATGCTACAGAGAATATCAGAGAAAGATTTAATTATCATAAAGATTGGTTTATGCGTTTAGGAGGCATAAGAGAGATAGATTTTGTAGATAATTTAGAAAAAGTAATTATTTCTAAGAATTATTTTTCCTTAAACATAGATTTTGAACATTTTGATAGGGATAGATTAGTTAAATTATTGGAAAAGAAATTGGTTAACTTGAGAACTCTTTATGAGAAAGTTTTTAATAAGTTAAATAATAAGGAATTTTTAAATAATGCTCCTCAGGAAATTGTAGAAAGAGAAAGAGAAAAAGAAAGGTATCTTTCCTTTCAGTGTAAAAGATTGGAGAAAATAAAGGATGTATTTAAATAAAAGTTTAATAAAAAAGATAGTTAAACAGGCATTAGAGGAAGATATAGGTAAAGGTGATGTAACTACAAACTTTATTATACCTCCTCGTTTAAAGATAAGAGCTGTTATTTTGGCTAAGGAAAAAGGAGTATTGTGTGGTGTGGATTTAGCTAAGGAAATTTTTTCTTTGCTGGATAAAAGATTAAAATTCGTTACTTTCAAGAAAGATGGTCAGGTTTTTGGTTATTTAGATAGGATTTTGGAGATAAGCGGATACGCACGGCCAATTTTAACAGGAGAAAGAGTGGCTTTAAACTTTCTTTCCCATCTTTCAGGTATTGCTACTTATACCAAAGAGTTTGTGGGAAAAGTAAATGGATTGCCTGTAAAGATAATGGATACGAGAAAAACTACACCGGGGTTACGTATTTTAGAAAAATATGCGGTTAAAACAGGTGGAGGTAAGAATCATCGCTATGGTTTATGGGAAGCAATTTTAATAAAAGATAATCATCTTAGAGCTATCGGTATTATAAAGAATAAGAGATTAAACGAGAATTTACTATGTAAAGTTATAAATACTATACGAAAAAAAACAGAATTACCTATAGAAATTGAAGTGGAAAATTTAGATGAGTTCAAAAAAGTTATAAAATACAATCCCGATATCGTAATGCTTGATAATTTTGATTTATCTTCTTTGCATAAGGCAGTGGTTTTTAGAAATAGGAATTTTCCTTCTGTTAAATTAGAAGTTTCAGGCAGAGTAAATATCAGTAACGTTAGAAAGATAGCAGAAAGTGGTGTAGATTTTATATCCGTAGGTGCGATAACGCATTCTTCTCAATGTGTTGATTTTTCCTTAGAAATCTATGAGTAATTTTCAGCTGGTAAGTAAATTTACTCCCACAGGTGACCAGCCACAAGCTATAGCTAAATTAGTAAAAGGTATAGAGGAAGGTAAAAGATTTCAGACTCTTTTAGGGGTCACAGGTAGTGGTAAAACATTTACTTTAGCTTGTGTGATTGAAAAGATAAATCGTCCCACTTTGGTTATATCTCATAATAAAACATTAGCGGCACAACTGTATGCAGAATTTAAGGAATTTTTTCCTAACAATAGTGTAGAGTATTTCGTTAGCTATTACGATTACTATCAGCCGGAAAGTTATATCCCTCATACTGATACTTATATAGAAAAAGACGCTTCTATAAATGAAAAGTTAGATGCTCTTCGATTATCAACTACTAGTTCGTTAATTTCTCGTAGAGATATAATAGTTGTTGCTTCTGTATCTTGTATATATAACTTAGGTTCACCAGCTGATTATCAACAATTAGTTATTTATGTGGAAAAAGGTGCAATCACTTCTCAAGAATCTCTTATTCATCGGTTTGTTGAACTTCAATATGAGAGAAATGATTTTGATTTTAAGAGAGGGAGTTTCAGAGTTAAAGGTGAGGTTATAGATATTTTCCCTGCTTATAGGGAGTTAGCTATTAGGATACAGTACTCTTCAGAAACAATAGAGAAAATATACGAATTTGACCCCATCAGTGGTAAGAAAGTTTTTGATTTAGATAAAGTATGTATATATCCTGCTAAACACTTTATTATGCAGGAAGATAAGATTATTAATGCTTTGAAAAGTATTCAATGGGAATTAGAGGATAGGTTAAATTATTTTAAAAGATTAGGTAAAATCGTAGAGATGGAAAGACTACGCACAAGAACACTTTACGATATAGAGATGTTAAGAGAGATGGGTTACTGTTATGGGATAGAAAATTATTCCCGCCATTTAAGTGGCAGAGAACCTGGTTCTCGGCCATATTGTCTTTTAGATTATTTTCCTAATGATTTTTTAACTATTATTGATGAAAGCCATGTAACTATACCTCAACTTAGAGGTATGTACGAGGGTGATAGGTCAAGAAAAGAGACTCTTGTAGAATACGGTTTTCGTTTGCCTTCTTGTTTGGATAATCGTCCTCTTAAGTTTGAAGAGTTTATAGAATTAGTTGGACAGGTGATTTTCGTATCGGCTACACCTTCATCTTACGAAATAGAACTTTCCGGGGGTAAGGTAATAGAGCAGATAATTCGTCCTACCGGTTTACCTGACCCAGAGATTGAGGTAAGGTCAACTAAGAATCAGATAGATGATTTAATTAAGGAGATTAAAGATAGAGCGAAAAGAGGTGAAAGAAGTATAGTTACTACTTTGACTAAGCGTATGGCTGAGGAGTTAGCCGATTATTTAAAGAACGAAGGTTTAAAAGTTACCTATATTCATTCGGAAATAGATGCTATAGAGAGAGCAAAGATATTAAGTGATTTAAGATTAAAGAAGTTTGATTGTGTAGTAGGAATAAATCTCTTAAGAGAGGGTATCGATTTACCCGAGGTATCTTTAGTAGCTATATTGGATGCTGACCGAGAGGGTTTCTTGCGTTCATTTACTTCTTTGACCCAAATTGCCGGTAGATGTGCAAGGAATATTAATGGAAAAGTTTTAATGTACGCAGATATTTTAACTGATTCTATGAAAAAGGCAATAGAGGAGAGTAAAAGGCGAAGGAAGATTCAATTAGAGTATAACCGACGATATAAAATAACCCCTCGCACTATAGAGAAGAGTGTAAGAGAGGGGATAGAAGTTTATTTTCGTGAAGAGAAGAATTTGCTTAGGAGGATGAACATAGAAGATAAAGAGATGGAAGTAATTGAGACGATAAGTTACTTAGAGAAAGAGATGGAGATAGCCGCTAAGAATCTTATGTTTGAGAAAGCTGCTCAGTTAAGAGATACAATAAAAGAATTAAAGGAATCTCTTAAAGGTTTAGATAAGAATTGATGAATGGCGGTCAACCTTCTTCTTATTTGAGGATAATAAGATTTGATAAAGTTGGTTCTACCAACGATTATGCTTTCGCTTTAGGTAGAGCAGGTAATAAAGAGATAACGGTTGTTTTAGCTAAATGTCAAACCAAAGGCAGAGGTAGGTTAGGAAGAAGTTGGGTATCTCCTAATAGTAAAGGTATATACGTTTCTTTCCTCTTTAGGCCAAAACGAACATTACAAGAGATATTCCTTTTAGGTATAGTTGTAGCTTTAGCCACAGTTAAATCGTTAAAGGGTATTCTACCTTTAACTATTAAATGGCCTAACGATATTGTGATTGGTAACAAAAAGATAGGTGGTGTTCTCGTAGAGACAGAAAGTTTTAATAAAATACCGGAGTTTGTTATTGTAGGGCTGGGGATAAATGTTAATAGTGAATTTATTGATTTACCCGAGAAAGCCACTTCTATTTTTTTACAGACAGGTAATAAGTACCCTCTCAACGATTTATTTAAAACGATACTAAAAGAAGTTATAGCATTTTATGATAGATTTAAGCTTAACGATTACAAAAATATTATCGATGAGGTAAAAAATTACTTAGATACACTTCATAGAAGAGTGTTGGTTTATACTCATAAGGATAAATACGAAGGTATAGCTGTAGATATAGATAGTTATGGTGCATTGCTGGTGAGAGATTACTTAGGTGATATTGTTCGCATAGATTTAGGAGAAGTAAAGAATTTAGTTTACGATAATAATTTAAGCTAATTTAACTATGATTTTAGTAGATATAGGTAATACAACTTTACATTTTGCTATAGAAAAAGATAACAAAATAGTTAAAGATTTTCGTATCTACCATAAAGATTGGCATAAGGAGCATCTATATAAGATTTTAAGAGATTATCCCAATAGTAAGTTTATTTTGTGTTCAGTTGTTCCCTATTTTACTGAATTTTTTAAAAAAGTTCTTAAAAGTAAATTATTGGTGGTAGGAGAAGATATTAAAGTTCCTGTAAAGTGTTTGTATAATAAAAATGATGTTGGGCAGGATAGATTAGTTAATGTTTATTCTGCCATTGTATTTTATCCTGAGGTAAGGATTGTAATTGATTTTGGGACAGCCATAACTGTTGATTTTATATCTTCTCAACGTGTGTATTTAGGAGGTTTTATTTTACCAGGGATAAATCTTTATCTTGATTCTCTTAAGAGATGTGCTTTATTGGCTAATAGAATAAGATTAGTAAAGAGTAGAGTTATTATTCCTAAAAATACCCAAGCAAGCATATCGCAAGGATTATACGATGGTTTTTCTTTTATGATTAATGGTTTTATAGAAAAGTATGGTAAACTCCTATACAGAGGAAATTATAGAGTGGTTGTAACCGGAGGAGAAAGTCCGTTATTACTTAAGAAATTAAATTTTTCTTTCATTTACGAACCTTCTTTAATTTTAAAAGGTCTTTTATTGCTGAAAAATAGCTGTAAAGAGTAGCCTTATTCTGTAAAACTCCTTTTCTTTTATTTATGCCAATTATTGGAGGAATCTAAATTTAATATAAATTAAGGAGGAGGAAGAATATGAATTACCCAAGTATTACTGCTATAAATGAGAAAGTTAAACAGGAGAGTGGATTTATTTCTACTTTGAAACAGGAAATAGGTAAAGTTATCATTGGTCAGAACTATTTGATAGATAGACTTTTGGTGAGTCTGTTAAGTAATGGGCATATTCTTGTGGAAGGGGTTCCGGGATTAGCAAAAACTCTTTCTATTAAAACTTTGGCACAAGCTATAAATACTAAATTCCAACGAATTCAGTTTACCCCAGATCTTTTACCTGCTGATTTGATTGGAACACTCGTTTATAATCCTAAGGATGGTAATTTTACCATTAAGAAAGGACCAATTTTTGCTAATATTATCCTTGCCGATGAGATCAACCGCGCTCCTGCTAAAGTGCAAAGTGCTCTTTTAGAAGCGATGCAGGAAAGACAAGTAACCATAGGTGAAACGACTTTTAAATTAGATGACCCTTTCTTAGTAATGGCTACGCAGAATCCTATAGAGCAAGAAGGAACATATCCCTTACCCGAAGCACAAATAGATAGGTTTATGTTAAAGATAAATATAACTTATCCTAATAGAGAAGAAGAAGCAAAAATTATTAAAGAAATGAGTTTTACGGATAAACAGATAGTAGTTTCACCTGTGATTAATCCTCAAGAGATTAGACGTGCTCGTAAAGTAGTTGATGAGATTTATATGGATGAGAAAATTGAACGCTACATATTAGATATCGTGTTTGCAACGAGAGAGCCGGAAAACTATGGTTTAAAGGATCTGGTTGGTTTAATACAGTATGGAGCTTCTCCGCGAGCTAGCATTTACCTAACTTTAACTTCTAAAGCTTACGCTTTTATTCAAGGAAGGGGTTACGTTATCCCTCAAGATATTAAGTCTGTGTGCCCGGATGTATTAAGACATAGGATTATAGTAAGTTATGAAGCAGAAGCGGAAGAGAAAACTTCAGAGGATATAATTAAAAGAATACTGGAAGAGATAGAAGTGCCTTAATAAGTTTAAATTTATGATTCCCAAAGAATTTTTAAAACAAATCAGACGAATTCAGATAGTTACCTCTAAAATGGTTACTGATGTTTTCTCCGGTCAATATCATAGTGCCTTCAAGGGCAAAGGAATAGAATTTTCTGAGGTTAGAGAGTATGTTGTTGGTGATGATATTCGTTCTATAGATTGGAATGTAACGGCAAGGATGTATAATCCTTACGTTAAAAAATTTGTAGAAGAAAGAGAACTTACCGTGATGTTACTTCTAGATACCTCTAATTCATTTTATTTTGGTACGGTGAATAATCTAAAAAGAAACATTGGTACTGAGATATGTTCTCTTTTAGCATTTTCCGCTATAAAGAATAACGATAAAGTGGGTTTAATTATTTTTAGTAAAGAGGTAGAAAAATTCCTTCCTCCTAAAAAGGGGTTAATTAATGTATTAAGAATTATCAGAGAATCGCTATATTTTACTCCTAGATACAAAGGAACAAATATTTCTAATGCTTTAGAATATTTAAACAAAGTTTGTAGGCGTAAAACAGTTACCTTTATCATTTCCGATTTCTACGATGAGAATTTTGAAAGAGCTTTAGCTATATCTAATAGACGTCATGATTTAGTTGCTATTACTATAACCGATCCCCGAGAGTTATTTTTGCTTAATATGGGTTTGGTTCACTTAGAGGATAGAGAGAGTAATAGTTCATTTATCTTAGATACATCGGATAGATACATCCGCGAAAATTTTTCTAAGAATGCTTTAGAGATAATGGATAAACGCAAGAAAATATTTTCTCGTTTAGGCATAGATAATGTGGATATTCGTTGCGATGTTCCTTATAACAGGACATTATTTAAATTCTTTCGTGCCAGAGAAAAAAGGTTAAGGTAAATGCGGGATTTATAATCGTAATACAAATTATTCTAATATTCTTTGGTGTGGCTTTAAAAATTTTTATAAAGGAGAGATGATAAAGAAAAGCATTAAACAAATAATTATTTTTTTGCTATTTATTTTAGTTGTTAATCCTATTTTTTGTAAAGATGATAAAAATTTTAATACCTCAGCCATTCGTATAAAAGCAAGGGTAGATAAATCGGTAGTGCACATAGGGGATAAGATTACTTATAGAGTTACCCTTGAGTGTAGAGAAGATATAGAGGTAGAAACTCCTCAGTATCCTTTCCAAGATTTCTCAGAGTTTGTGTTAAAAGATTTTGGTTCATCGCAAAAGAAGTTATGGGGAAGAGAAATTTTTAAATACTGGTATATTCTTCGTCCCTATAAGATTGGTAAATATACTTTACCTCCCATATCGTTTAAGTATAGAGTTAAAGGTTTTAATGATTGGTATAAGGTAGAATCTAATGAAGTAAAAATAGAGGTTAAAAGCATTCTTTCTACTCTGCCTAATCAAAATACTATTCTTGATATTAGAGGACCAAAGGGTTTTACTAATAAATGGTGGTTATATTTGTTTCTCTTATCTATTCTAATTTTGATTTTTATTTATTACCTTTTCCATAAAAATAAAAAGAGAGAAAAAGAAACAGAAGTTTATCTTCAGCCACCTCATATCATTGCTTATAAAGCATTAGAAGATTTAGAGAAGAAAAATTACTTGAATAAAGGGGAAATTAAGGCTTACTATACAGAACTTTGCGATATTCTTCGTCATTACTTAGAGAATAGGTTTAACATTCACGCTCCCTGGATGACTACCGAAGAATTTTTTAACAGTTTACAAGAGGATAATATTTTATTAAATGAGTATAGAGATATTTTAAAAGATTTTTTTAATACATCCGATTTAGTTAAATTTGCCAAACATCAGCCTCTCATAAAAGAGGCATTGGATAGTTTAGTTAAAGTTAAAGAGTTAATAGACCAAACCAAAGAGATATGATTATAGAGAACCCCATATTTTTATGGTTAATACCTATATCGGTATTTATTGTACTCTATTCTCAGAGAAAGAATAGGTTAGCAACTATACCTTTTCCTTCTGAGAAATTTTTAAATATAAATAAACCTACCTATAGGATTATTTTTATAAAAAATTTGTGGATATTAAGGCTTCTGGTATTAATTCTATTTTCTTTAGGTTTATCTCGCTGGCGTATCCCCATTTATGATACCAAGATTGAGACGGAAGGTATAGATATTGTCCTTATCTTAGACACATCTACGAGTATGTTAGCGGAAGATTTTACTCTATATGGTAAGAGAATAAATAGGCTAGATGCGGTGAAGGATGTTGTAGAAAGATTTATCCATACGAGGAAGAACGACCGTATAGGGGTTGTTGTTTTTGCTGCTAAAGCTTATACGGTAAGTCCCCTTACATTTGATTACAATTGGATAGTAGAGAATCTTGAAAGAGTTAAAATTGGTATGATAGATGATGGCACAGCGATTGGTTCGGCAATATTAGTAGGTTTGAATCGTCTTAAAGAATCAAAAGCAAAAAGTAAAATTATAATTCTTTTAACAGATGGTGTGAATAATGCTGGTAAAATTTCTCCTATCGCAGCAGCAAATGTGGCTAAATCTTTAGGAGTTAGAATATACACCATTGGTGCAGGAACAAAAGGTGTTGCTCCTTATCCTGTAAAAGATTTTTTTGGTAAAATTGTATATAAACCCATAGAGGTTGATATAGATGAACAGACACTTATGGATATTTCTAAAATAACCGATGGTAGATATTTTCGCGCTACAGATACTAAATCTTTAAGGGAAATATACGAAGAGATCAACCGTTTGGAAAAAAGTCCTATCCAAGATAAAGGATATGCTGAGTACAAAGAGCTATTTCCCATTTTTGTAAGCGGATCAATGTTATTTTTATTTTTAGAGGTTTTATTGAATAGCACAATCTTACGTAAGATACCATAAAATATGAGATTTGCCAATTCGCAATTTTCTTATTTATTTTTTCTTGTAATTTTTATAATCTTATTGTTTATCGGGGAAGATATGAGAAGAAAGAAGTTACTGGAGGGATTTGCTGATAAGAATTTAATACCCCTGCTTGTTGTATCTTTAGATATTCGTAAACGGATACTAAAGCGGATACTTATTTTATTTTGTTTTTTATTTTTAGTATTAACTATTATGAGGCCACAATGGGGATTTAAATGGCAAAGTATAAAAAGAATTGGTTTAGATATAATTTTTGCTGTAGATGTTTCTAAAAGTATGCTTGCAGAAGATATAAAGCCTAATCGTCTTCAACGCACAAAACTTGCCTTATCAGAATTGGTAAAAAAACTTAAAGGTGAACGTATAGGAATTGTTGCTTTTGCCGGAGAATCATTTCTCCATTGTCCTCTCACTATAGATTATGATGGTTTTCTTTTAACTCTTAACGCTTTGGATACTAACACTATTCCTAAAGGTGGCACTTCTATATCCAAAGCAATCTTAAAATCTATAGAGAGTTTAAAATCAAGATTTAAACAATCTAAGGTCATTGTTCTTATTACCGATGGTGAAGATCACGAGGGAGATTATATTAAGGTAGCTGAATTAGCAAAAAGAGAGGGTATAAAAATATTCTGTATAGGTGTAGGAACACCTGAGGGTGAACTTATCCCTTTAAGAGAAGAGGGAAAAAAAGCATTTTTAAAAGATAAAGAGGGAGCAGTGGTGAAGACACGGCTAAATGAGTTAGTTCTGCAAAAGATAGCACTCACCACCGATGGAGCTTACATAAGAGCGACTAACAATGATTTTGGATTAGAACTAATTTATAGAGAGAAGATTAATAAATTAGCGAAAAGAGAATTAGAAAGTAAGATGTTTAAACAATACGATGAGCATTTCCAAATTCCTTTAGCTTTAGCTTTTCTGTTTTTAACTTTAGAGTGCTTTGTTAAGGAAAGAAGGAAAGATTAATGGAAATGTTTTTTAAAACAATATTTATTCACCTCTTGGTTATTTTTAATATTTTACCTTGTTACGCTTATTTAAAAAGTACAGTTAAAAAACAAGTAAATGAAGCTAATAGATTATACAATAAAGGTAGATTTGATGAGGCATTGAAGAAGTACGAGGAAGCAATTGTAAATTTACCTGATTCAGATATTGTAAATTTTAATATAGGGGCTACTTTATACAAGAAGGGAAAATATTTAGAAGCAGAGGAAGCATTTACCAGGGCTTTAGCAAGTAACAATAAACAAATAGAAGCAGATGCTTTGTACAATATAGGTAATTGTAAGTACAAATTAGGTAAAATTATGGCTAATGAGGATTTATCTAAAGCTATAGAATTAATGAAAGATGCTTTAGATTACTATCGACAGGCTATAGAAGTAGACTCTAAAAAAGATGATGCACGATTTAACTTTGAATTTGTAGAGAAAGAGTTAGAAGCTCTTCTTGATAAGTTAAAGAGCCAAGATTATAAAGATAGTGGCGATGAGGGTATTGATGAGCAGAAAGATTCGTGTGAAAAAGATTCGCTTAAGGGGAACGATGAGGGTAGTTTAAAAGATAGTAATAATATAGAAAAGAGTAGAGAGGAGTTAAAAGAGGAAAAAAGAATTTATGAGATGAAAGAAGGAAGAGATGAGGGGAACGAAGATTCTACTAAGAGTTACGATAAAGAATTGACAAAAGAAGAGGCAATGAATATCTTAGAACATTATGGTAAGGAAGAAGCTCTACCTGATTATATGAGGAGAGTCCCTATAGAATTTGATGAAGAAGCAGTAAAAGATTGGTGATTTATGAAAAGTATACTAATATTTATTTTCTTTATTTTTCTTCCCTATGTAGCAATAGCTAACGATATTAGTTTGGAAGTGACCGTTGATCGTAACGTAGTAGAGTTAGGTGAAACTATTAGATTGAATTTTACTTTTCATGGGACAGACAAAGCCCCTACCCCTAAATTAGATAAAATAGATAATTTTGAAGTTAAATATCTTGGTCCCTCTACGAGGATTTCAATAGTTAATGGGGTAGTTAATAAATCGGTAACCCATATTTTTACTCTTTTACCTTTAAAGGTAGGAAATTTCACCATAGGACCATTTTCTGTTAATATGGGAGGTAAGACATTTACTTCTAAACCTATATCTATAGAGGTAAGCGCTACTGGTTTGGGTAAAGGAAGGTTAGATGATAAAATGGATTATTACTCTTCCCAGAATACAGAAGAATTAATGGATAGGATATTTCTGGTTATGAGTTTAGATAAAAGAAGAATTTATCTAAATGAAGTTGTCCCTCTAAGCGTAAAGCTTTATGTAAACAATTTAGCGGTAAGGGATATACAATTTCCCGAGTTAGAAAAAACAACAAATTTCTCTATAGATAAATTTGAACAACCCAGACAATATCGTGAAGAGTTAAACGGAATTATTTACGATGTTATAGAATTTACTACAAATATTTTTGGGATAAGATCGGGAGAATTTAAATTGGGACCGGCTAAATTAAAATGTAATTTAGTAGTGAAAAAAATTAACCGAAGGAGAAAGAATATTTTTGATGATGATTTATGGGGAGGATTTTTTAGGGATGATATTTTTGAAGATTTTTTTGGTCACTACGATATTTATCCTTTAGAATTAAAATCTACTGAACTACCCGTTACTGTATTGGGGTTACCTCAAGAAGGAAAGCCAAATGATTTTGAAGGAGCGGTAGGAGAATTTAAATTGGAAGTGGAAGCAGTCCCTCTTACCGTGAAGGTAGGTGATCCTATCACTCTTAAGATTAAGGTGATAGGTTATGGGAATTTTGATACAGTTAAGTTACCTAAGATTCAATCTACGGAAGGTTTTAAAATATACGAGCCTCAAGTTACTTATAAAGATAATGTAAAGATATTTGAACAAGTTATAATTCCTATTTATGATAAAGTTACACATATACCTCCTATAAATTTTAGTTTTTTTAATCCTAGTATTGGTCAATATGAGACCTTAAATAGCAATCCTATTCCTATAAAAGTAGAAAAATCTGAGGATACCTCGGCTAAATTGATAGAATCACCAAAATTGCAAGTGGATTTAGTATCAAAGAAAGAAGAGTTAGGTAAGGATATAGTTTATATAAAAAGAACACCGGATAAGTTTAAGAAGATAGATGATTATCTTTACAAGCATTTTAGTTTTTGGTTTTTTAATCTTTTAAGTTTTATTATTTTCTTATTTATCATTTTTTTATATAGAAGACATCTTAAAATTATAAAAGATGTTCAATATCAAAGCCAATTGTTAGCTAGTAAAAAAGTAAAGAGGGGCTTAGTAGAGATTAATGAATTATTGAGGGATAATAATAAAGAAGGATTCTTTGATGCATTGTTTAAGACATTGAGAGATTACTTAGCTTATAAGTTTTCTGTTCCTGTAGGTAGTATAACTGTAGATAGTATTGAGGAGATAGTGAAAAGTAAGAATTTTAATAAAAACATAGACAATAAAATAAAAAATATACTTTCTGAGTGTGATATGGCAAGATATACTCGTATTTATCCGGAAAGAAAAAGGTGCGAAGATATTCTTAGAGATTTCAAAGAGGTTATCTATTATTTAGAAAAGAAGACATAATATATCCAATGTCCACTTCGGGAGTGTACATTGGTAAAGAAGGATTTTGTTTAGATATGAAGGGTAAATTAATTCTAAGCATTTTTATTATAATTTTAGTCAATTTGTCAATTTTTTGTGCAGATGAGGAGATTAATAATTTTCAAAAGGGTAATTTTTATTATGAGCAAGATAATTTTGATAAGGCAATAGAAGAGTACAATAGTATAATTAATAAAGGATTAGAGAGTGGCAACTTATATTACAATTTAGGCAATTGTTATTTTAAAAAGGGTGATTTAGGCAGAGCTATCTTAAATTATGAAAAAGCTTATCGGCTCATCCCTTGGGATAAAGATTTAGAATCTAATTACGAGTATGCTTATTCGTTAGTAAAAGGTAATATTTATTATAAAAATAATTTCATCTATAGGATATTTGATAAATTTACTATTGATGGCTTAACTATTTTACTTACGGTATTGTATATTTTTTCCCTTATAATTGTACTTATAGGGTTTATTTTAAAATCCGCTAAAAAAATTTGTTTTGCGTTTATTGGTTTTTTATTAATAGTTTTTATTTTAGGGTTCGTATCATTGTTTAATAAGATAAATAATTTACATAAAGAGGGTATCATTTTAGTTAAGGAAACAGAAGTCAAGTTTGAACCTAAAGAATCATCTACTACCTATTTTACTATCTACGAGGGCACAAAGGTTAAGATAATTTATTTTCAAAATGAATGGGTGAAGATAAAACGCGCGGATAATAAGATAGGATGGATTAAAAGAAGTCATTTAGAAGTTATATAAAATTTAGTTTATGCTTTGGTATATTTCTCTTGTAAAAATATCATTCTTACCTTTTTATTTTTGGTGCGCGGAGCGGGAGTTGAACCCGCACAGGTTTCCCTACTAGACCCTGAATCTAGCGCGTCTGCCAATTCCGCCATCCGCGCAAAGATTTATCTTTAATTAATAATTGTCGATTTAAGAAATAAATGGTATCATATTATAAATTTTATCAAAAATTTATTTAAATTGCTATCACTAAGAAAGTGGGTTTATAAGGAGGAAGACAAATATGCCTATATTTGTGTATGTATGTAACAGTTGCGGCAAAAATTTTGAGTTACTTTTAGGAGTTAATCAGGATAAGATAAATATAGAGTGTCCTTATTGTAAAAGCAAAGAAATAGAAAAAACTTTTGCTCCTTTCGGATTATTAGGGAATAGCAAAGAATATTCTTCCGGCGGTTCATCTAAGTGTAGTTCTTGTTCCAGTCGTTCTTGTTCTACTTGTTCATAAAGAATTTATTAAAAAAGAACTACCATCACAATTTTTAGTGTTTAGGAAACTAAAACCTTCTCTACAAGTAGAAAACTCTATTTTCTCATTTATTGCTAATTCTTTTACTTCTTCTATCATCTTTCTTCTTAGCTCTTGAGGTAAGTAAATGTAACGGTTAATTCTTTCTCCTTTAATTATATAGAGATCATACCAGAGATTCTTATATTCAGGAAATCCTTTTATCATCCTTTTAAAGTTATCCGGTTTTACTTTATAGGTAGAGGTAATTATCTGTTTAGCCCCTCTATTTTTTACTTCTTTTACTATATCCTTTACTTCTCTTGTATTTATAGGATATATCAAGGGGTCTAATCTACACACAACATTTAAATCTCGGGAAAGATTTTCTATGGTAGATAATCTTTCTAACGGTGAGGGAGCAAGTGGTTCTAATTTTTTTGCTATAGATTTATTTAGAGTAGTTATAGTTATACTAATTACTAAATTTTTTATTTCTTTTAAGATATCTTTATCTCTCAGTATAAGAGAAGATTTAGTAACAATTATTAAACCAAAAGATGTTTTTTTTAATGTTTTCAATACTTGCAAAGTTAATTTTTCATATTTTTCTAAAGGCAAGTAGGGATCAGATGAGTTACACATTGTTATGATTGTTTTAGGGGGTAGTTTTTTTATTTCTTTTTCTAATTGTTTTATAAAATTATTTTTTGGCCGAGGAGAGAAGAAATTTTTTATGTAAGACGAGGCATAACAGTACAAACATTTGTGTCCACAGCCTACGTAGGCTGAGAGACTATACTTAGGTGGGCAGGAACACCATTTACTTTTCCATGGGTCAAAAGGTGTAATTAAACTCATAATTTTATTTTATATTATTATATTAATCAAGGCAAAATATTTATATAAAAATTAGAAATTATAAACAGGATAGAAAAATTATAGAAACCAACAGAAAACTCGTAGAAACGCAAAACTATTATGTCAATCTTGCGATAATATAAAAGTATGATAAAATAAATATGTTTTTATTTTTAATTATTAGAACGAATAAGTAAGGTTTTAAAAATGGATTGTGAGAGTGTAAGAAAGATTATTCCCGCTTATATAAATCATAATGCTTCAGATAATGAGATTCAGCAGGTAGAGGAGCATCTATGTATATGTCAGGGTTGTCGAGAATACCTTTCGTATTTCATCGATAAAAAAGAAGAGGAAAAACTACTTTCGTCCCCTCCATCACAGAAATATTCCTCTAAGAGTGGATGGGATATCTTTACATATGTTATAATATATTTGGGCATAATATTAACTTTGGTAATTGTTTTTTTATTTATTTTTAAAAAGTAGAAAGGTTTTTATTTTGTTTAATTACATAATACTGGGAATTATTCAAGGATTAACGGAATTTTTACCCATCAGCAGTTCCGGACATCTTTACTTATTTAAGAATTTTTGGGGAGTAAGTGAAGATTTTCTCTCTTTTGTAGTTTTTTTACATTTAGCTACTCTGTTAGCGATAGTTGTATATTTTTTTAAAAAACTTAAGGAGGGTTTATTTAATTTTAGATTGCTCTTTTATATATCTCTTACAACTATCATTTCGGGCATAATTGCAATCTCTCTTAAGAGATACATAGAGATACTTTCTAATTACCGATACTTTATTGCTGTATGTTTTTTTATCAATTCCTTAGTTCTTTTGAGTATTAAGAATAAAAGTAATAATAAGGAGTTGATAGATTTTAATTTAAAAGATACTTTGATATTAAGTTTATTACAGGGTATTGCTGTTTTTCCAGGAATATCACGTTCGGGTATTACTATAGTTGGTTTGTTAAAGAGAGGATTTGCTGAGAGAGAAGCTTTTAATTTATCTTTTATTATGGCTATACCCATTATAATAGGAGCTTTCATTGTAGAATCTAAATATATTTTATTTGATAAGAGTAATTTAGTTAATATGTTAGTTAGTTTTATAGTAACATTCTTTTCCGGCATATTAGCTTTACTGCTTCTTAAAAGGGCGGTTATTAAATTGAAATTTAAAGTATTTGGTTATTATTGTTTAATCTTAAGTATTTTGAGCGCTATACTTATAGGATAATGAAAATAGGATTTTCAGAAAAACAGGGAGTTGCTATCCTATATTTAGAGGGAAATATCGATATAAATTCCTCCGATTTTATAGAGACTGTTGGTTGGGTTCTAAATAACAAAACTAAAAATATACTTTGTAATATGGAAGGGGTAAACTTAGTTGATTATATTGGTATATCCGTATTAGCAATAATTTATAAGAACGTTTATAATCATAAAGGAACAATAAAATTCTGCAATGTTCCTAACCATGTTAATAGATTATTCTCTATAGTAGGGTTAAGCAGAGTATTAGAAATTTATGACAATGAGGATAAAGCGATAAGTAGTTTTTATGAGGATAAAGTTATTTCTCAGATTGCAGATAAGAAATTAAGGAGAAGATTTAAAAGGATACCGTTTAAGAATACTGTGGAATATAAACAGAAATTTTCTAATTTAGATGTTTTTTATAAGGGTAAAATACTTAATCTAAGCGCTATAGGAGCTTTTATCATCGGAGAAAAGATATTTTCCATAGGAGAAATATTATTTACTAAATTGTATCTTATGCCTAACCCTGGTATTATTGAATTAGATACAAAAGTAATTTGGGTTTCTAATGAGAATGTTCATCCTTTAGAATATCCTGCCATGGGAGTTGAATTTTACAATATTTCTACAGAGAAACAACAGGTTATTTTTGATTTCGTAGAAAGGAATCTTGCCGGTAGTAATTTTTAGTTTTATTTTCTAAGAAATTGTTTGTCTAATAAACTTTCAGGTATTTCTAACACCGTTGGCCTTCCATGGGGACAGGTTATAGGTTGATTACAATTGATTAGTTCCTTGATAATGTGTTCTGCCTGTTCTTTATTTATTTCATAACCAGCAGTTAAAGAATTATGGCAGGCTTGTTTTGCTAAAGTATCCTTGTCAAAATTTGTTCTTTCCTCACCGTCAAGTAGATGTTGAAGAGAAAGTTTAGGTTCTTTTATCAATTGTGGGTAACCATGTAGAGCAATATTCTCTTTGTCCCAAAGAGAGGTTATAAAACCTATCTCTTCTAAAGTATTGTTTATTGCCTCCCAGATAACTAATTCTTGGGGAGTAAGAGGGATAATTATAGGTGTGAGTAAGAATTGGATTTCTACTTTTCCCATTTCTATTTGTTTAATGTATCTTTCATAGGTTATCCTTTCATCAGCGGCATGTTGGTCTACTATAAGTAGAGATGATTCACTTTCTAAAACAATATATTTTCTTATAAATATCCCTAAAAAGCGAGCACAAGATAGTTTAATTTTTAAATTTTTAATATTAGGTGTTTCCCATAATAATTGTTTTTGTGCCTCATTATCTTTATAGCTATTCGTTTCCAACGAATATTGATTTTTTCTATCCTCTTTTATTGTATCAAAGGTTAAATTTTCCTCAGAAGTTAATCTTTCTATTTCTTCAAAAGGATAGGATATTTCTACTATTTGTTTAGGGCTACTTTTCTTTTTAAGTATCTCCTCACAAGTTTTCCTCAATAAACTGCTTAGTTGTAATTCATCTTTTATTTTTACTTCTCTTTTTGTAGGGTGTATGTTTACATCTACTTCTTGGGGAGGTATAGTTATAGAAACAGCAAAGAAAGGATTGATTTCGGGAGGAAAAATTATTCTATAAGCTTGATTTAAATGAAAATTTAAACTTCTATTTTGTACCGGGCGTTTGTTAATGAATATAAACTGTAAATCTTTCCTTGGTCTTTTAATATTTATGTCTCCTAAGATAAGGTGAATATTAATATTTTCGGACAATTCTAAAGATTCTTCTATCAGGTATTCTCTATTTAGGTTAAGAACATCTGATATCCTTGTTATCCAAGATGGGTGTTCAGTTAAATCTAATAATTTCTTACTATTATGATTGAGAATAAAACGACAAGTGTAGTAAAATAATGCATAAGGGATAAAGGTATTGAGGATTTGATTTAATTCTGTAGAGTCAGCTTTGAGAAATTTTTTCCTTGCGGGAGTATTGAAAAATAGCTCTCTTACTTCTATTTCTGTTCCCACCGACATATTTACCGGTTGGATAGATAATTTTTCTCCTCCTCGTATATGAATTTCTTTACCTAAGCCGGCTGAAATTACCTTGCTACGTAAAGTTACATCTGATATAGAAGCGATACTATATAGAGCTTCTCCACGGAATCCTAAAGATTGCATACGATATATATCTTCTATGTTAGTTATTTTGCTCGTAGCATGTCTAAAAAATATTTTTTCTATATCATCTTCGTCTATCCCACAGCCGTTATCTTTTACTTGAATAAGGGATTTACCACCTGCTTTTAAGTTTATTTCTATATTGGTAGATTCTGCATCTAAGGAATTTTCTATTAATTCTTTTATAACCGAAGCAGGTCTCTCTATTATTTCTCCTGCAGCAATTTTACTAATTACCTCTTGAGGTAGAATATGTACTTTACCCATATAGATATATTTAATGAGGTAAATTTCTTGACACTTCTTTATTTTCTGTCGTATCGTTTTCACAAGTTTCTATAATTTCTTTCCACTTCTGTATCATATTGAGAGCAGAGATAGGGGTGAGATTGTTTATATCTATTAATTTTATTTCATCTTTTATTTTTTCTAAAAGAGGGTCATTGAGTGGTGAAAATAATGATAACTGTTGTTGTTTTTGCAAAGGAGATTGTATTTTTTCTTGTAAGTTACCATGAAGTTCTAAACGGGTAAGAATTTGTTTAGCACGCTCTATTACTTCTTTTGGTATACCGGCTATTTTCGCTACGTATATTCCATAACTTTCATCGCTACCCCCAGGAATAATCTTATGTAGAAACACTATATTATCACCCCATTCTTTCACAGCAACGTTGTAGTTTTTCACTCCCTCATACTCTTCCCCTAAAGCAGTGAGTTCGTGAAAATGAGTAGCAAAGAGAGTTCTCACTTTATTTTTACATAGATATTCAGCAATTGCCCAAGCTAAACTTAAACCATCGTACGTGCTTGTTCCTCTACCTATTTCATCGAGGATTATTAAACTGCGAGAAGATAGATTGTTGAGTATACCCGCGGTTTCTGTCATTTCCACCATAAATGTGCTTTGTCCTTTGGTTATTTCATCGTGAGCACCTATACGAGTAAAGATTTTATCCACTATACCTATCTTGGCACTACTAGCCGGTATGAAGCTACCTATTTGTGCCATTATTACTAAAAGAGCTACTTGTCTAATATAAGTGGATTTTCCTGCCATATTTGGTCCTGTAATTATAAGTAAGTGATTATCGTTACAATCTAAGAGAACATCGTTGGGAACAAATGGTTCAAGAATAGTCTGTTCTACCACAGGGTGTCGACCATCTTTTATACTTATTTCACAATCTTCTTCTATTTGAGGAGCTATGTATCCTGGTTGAGAGGAGAGAATACTTAGAGAATATAAGGCGTCAATTGTTGCTATTCTTTCCGTAAGTTGATGTAACAGGTATGAGTTATTGAGTATTTTTGCACAAATATCTTCAATTATTATTTTTTCTATCCTTAAGATATTCTCCTCAGCAGTAAGCATTTTTTCCTCAAATTCTTTTAGTTGAGGTGTGATAAATCTTTCTGCATTAACTAAGTTTTGTTTACGAATATAATCTTGAGGGACAAGATGAAGGTTAGGTTTACTTATCTCTATATAATATCCAAAAACTTTGTTATAACCTATTTTTAAAGAGTTTATGCCTGTTTTTTTTATCTCCTCAGCTTGTAAATTTTTAAGCCATTGTCTTCCATTTTCTTGTATATCTTTTAATTCATCTAATTCTTTGTTTACCCCCTTTTGAATTAATTTACCATCAGGATTAGATAAGGAAACGTCGGGATTTATTGTTTTTTCTAACAGTTGACGCAGATATGGTATATCTTCTATGGTGAATAGATTATTTTGTTTACTAAGAGAGATTAGTATCTCTTGTAACTTAGGGATTTCTGAAAGAGTGTTACGTATACCTAATATGTCTTTAGGGTTTCTATATCCACAACTTATACGAGATAAACTCTTTTCAATATCAGGGATATGGTGAAAAATTTGTTTTAATCCTCTTTGTATAGAGTTGTTCTCCTTTAGTAGTTTTACTGCCATTTGTCTCTGTAATATGAGCATTTTATCTTTTAGAGGATGATACAGCCAGTATTTTAGTTTTCTTTTGCCCATACTGGTAATAGTATGGTCTATTTTTTTTATTAATTGTTCTACTTCTAATCCGTAGCAAGCTTCGGAAGAAATGAATACGTACTCATCTTGAGTATATATATTTATTTTATCTATATGTTGCATTGGCTGACGATTCATTCGTTTTGTATATTCTAAGAGTGCTCCACAGGAGGAGATAGCTAAAGGATAATTTTCTATCCCAAATCCGGATAGGTTATGAATTGAGAAATGTTCACACAATGATTTTTTAGCAATTTCTATGTTAAAACACCAATCTTCGTAAGAAGTCAATGTGATGTTTTTAGATTGCAAGAGGGGATTTTGGAAAATATCTCTTATATTTTTTTCTTCTTTGGGTGGGAATATGCATTCGTAAACAGATAGTTTAGAGATAATTTCTACAATTTTATTTTTATCTCCATACTCGTTAGTATATATTATGCCATTAGAAATATCAGTAAAAGCTAACCCTAAATTCTTTTTATCCATGCTTATAGAGGCTAAGTATCGAGGTTCAGGATTAGTTTCATCTATGAATGTTCCAGCAGTTATT
>JAMWBQ010000072.1 GCA_023819315.1 Candidatus Omnitrophota bacterium | reverse complement strand
GGGTCAACCATTATCTGTTCCTTATTAATTCCATTTTTTAAACAAAAATTTACTCTTTTCTCTAAAAACTCAAAAATCTCCTCAACCACATCTTTATACTGGGGGTTATTCTGCATAGTCCTTGGTGTTCCCTTCATATGCATCAGGATGCAACCTAAATTGTATTTACTAATCAAAGAAACCATTTGAGGCGATTTTCTCAAAGCAGTGATATCGTTAATAATATCCACTCCTTCATCTACAGCTTCTTTTGCTACTTTATACTTATAGGTATCTATGGATAAAAAAACTTTAGGGAATTCTTTTCTTACCATTTTTAACACTGGAATCACGCGTCTTATCTCTTCATCTTCCTTTATAGGTTTTGAGTATGGTCGAGAAGATTCACCTCCTATATCGATAATTTTTGCTCCTTTACTTATCATTGACTCTATTCTCTTTAAAACCAAATTTTTCAATTCACTTTCGGTAATATTATTTTTAAGCAGTCCATCTCCAGAAAAAGAATCAGGAGTAACATTTAATATCCCACAAACGATAGGCTCATCCATATTAAGCACCCTACCTCTGGCTCTAAAAGATAAATGTGGTTCTGTTTGCTTTAAAAAATTATCAGTTAACTTTTTAGACAAATCACTTAAACCAAAAGGTTGTGAATTAAGCTTTTCTGCCAACTTTTTTAACTGGTATGTTGTCCCAAAAATCAATAAGGAAAATTTTTTTCTCCTAAAGAAGGCATCCTTAGGTATAGCTGCATCCGACCCTAAGGAAAGCATATACTGTTTTATAATATTAGCTGCGGGAGAACTTATTTCTTCTACTTTAAAAACTTTAAATATTCCCTTGGGAGCCATTATCTCAACACCTTGAGAACTAACTCCTATATCTTTCATATTTTTCTTTATTTCTCCTATATTACGTATCACTAAAGGTATTAATTTCATTCTTTAGGAGATGGCTGGTTTTTTTCTTGCGAGACTTCTTCCTTATGGTATTCTTTACTATTTAGAGACTCTATACCTAAAATTTTCTTTACTTCTTGAGAATCTAAAATTTCTTTCTCTAACAACGTATCTACGAGAAGTTTAAGTTTATCTTTATTAGTTTCTAATAATTTTTTTGCCCGTTGATAAGAATCTTCTACTAAATTTTTTATCTCTGTATCGATTAACTTAGATGTCTCTTCCGAGTAATCCTTATGTTCTATCAGATCTCTACCTAAAAATACAGGGCCCTCCCTTCTCCCTAACGTAATATTGCCAATTTTAGAACTCATCCCAAACTCTGTAACCATTCTTCTTGCCATCTTTGTTGCTGCTTCCAAATCATTCTGAGCACCTGTAGTAATTTCTCCTAACATAATTTCCTCAGCTGCTCTTCCTCCTAAAAGCACACATATCCTATCCAATAATTCCGAACGCGATAAAAGATACCTATCTCTCAAGGGCATCTGTAAAGTATAACCTAAAGCGTATACACCACGAGGCACTATAGAAACTTTATGCATTGGGTCTACATTGGGTAAGAGTAAAGATAACAAAGCATGTCCAGATTCATGCAAAGCTATTATTTCTTTCTCTTTCTTAGAAATTACTCTGCTCTTCCTTTCAGGACCGGCAATTATTCTTTCCATCGCTTCCTGTAATTCCTCAATTTCCACGGATTCTTTATTCTTACGCGCTGCTAACAAAGCTGATTCGTTACATAGATTTTCTAAATCGGCACCTGAAAATCCTGGAGTTTGTTTAGCAATCACACTCAAATCTATATCTTTTGCTAATTTTATCTTACGCGTATGAACTTTCAGTATCTCCTCTCTACCCTTTATATCAGGCAAATCAATTACAATATGACGGTCAAATCTTCCCGGCCTTAGAAGAGCGGGGTCTAAAACATCTGGTCTATTAGTAGCGGCTATTACAATTATCCCCTCTTGAGTCTGGAAACCATCCATCTCCACTAACAACTGATTTAAGGTTTGTTCTCTTTCGTCATGGCCACCTCCGATGCCGGCAAATCTTTGTCTACCTACAGCATCTATCTCATCGATAAAAATAATACCGCCTTTACCACTTACTTTGGCTGCTTTTTTTGCCTGCTCAAAAAGATCACGAACGCGGCTAGCTCCTACTCCTACAAATAATTCCACAAAATCTGAACCACTGATACTAAAAAAGGGAACATCTGCCTCACCGGCTACTGCTTTAGCTAAAAGCGTCTTACCACAACCAGGAGGACCAACCAGTAAAACACCTTTAGGTATCCTTCCTCCCAGTCTCTGAAATTTCTTAGGGTCTTTCAAAAATTCTATTACCTCTCTAAGCTCTTCTTTAGCTTCATCCACCCCAGCCACATCACGAAAAGTAGTTTTTATTAAATTTTCTTTTTCAATCATTCTTGCCTTTGACTTACCAAAAGTCCAAATATGACCTCCCACTTGTTGAGTCCCTCGGTAAGCGATATACCACAAAAAGAGCATAAATAGAATTGTTGGGCCCAAGGAATAAAAAATGTTTACTAAACTTATCCTTGGCGGTTCTACTTCAAACTTGCTCACATTTCTTTTAAGAAGTTCTATAAGCTCTTTATCCTCGGAAGGAACATAAACATAGAAACGCCCTCCTCCCTTTTCTTTAGTAAACTCACCTTGAATTAAAGAATCCGTTTTTTTAACGGACTGAATAATAGGATTATCTAAATTACTTTTTAAATAATAATAAAACTTACTATAATCTAACCATTCCCCTCGGGAATTGAAAATAAGGTTGATCACACTCATTACTATCATAAAAATTAAAATTAGAAAAAATAAACTGCGAATATTGTAGTAAAGGTAAAAATTATCTTTGCTATTTTTATTTAATTTATCATTCTTATTTTTCATATTTTTTCTTCTTCTCATACTTTATCATTATAAACAGCTACTTATATAAAATCAAGGATTTTATTGTTTGTGATGGTGATTTCTAAGGATAAACGTTAGAAAATACTAATGAGGAATTAATAAATTTTGTGGCTAGTAAATTTTAATTTATTATGATTTCTTAGTTTCTATAAAAATTAAAAAGGGGGTGTGTTCCCCCCTTTTTGCTCACAGGTATTTTCCCGTGGCTTTGCTTCCTTAAATATATATACAATAAATTAACATATATTTTCAAGAGTAAAAAGCCAAATTTTGTTTGAGTATGGAAATAACTTATTTAAACCTAACAATCTATATTAGAGAAAAGATGTACCCTAATAATAAAGAAGTTAAAGAAATGAATAACAAATATATGAATAGAACCTTTAATCCAAACTCTTTTTTAAAAACAAAAATTGTTCCATAACTAGTAATTGGGCCAATTAATAAAAGGGTCATACCTGCACCTATATTCAATCCCTGTTTAATAAAAGCATCTACTAAAGGCACGGTAGCTGTGGAACAAATATACATCACTAATCCAAATATAATCGCGAAAAGATAACCTAAATTCCCACTTAGATTATTCTTTATCCAGAATCCTATAGGAACAAAAGTAGCTACCATAGATGCCATTATTATACCCATAATTGTTTCTAATCCAATTTCTTTAGGCATATCCCAGTAGGCAAATTTAATAATCCTTATTAATCTTTCTTTAAAACCCTTTTTACGTTGGGAAACAGTTAACTCTTTACAATGAAAACAATTTAGCGCTTCTTCTTTAGGAGTAAACGACAAATGATTACCAATAACACCTATAATCATTCCCATTAAAATTACAGCAAAGAATATAAATACGGCAAATTTTAAACCCAAAAGTTTATAGGTAACCAAAAGAGCACTTATAGAAGTAGCGGGAGTAGCTACTAAAAAAGCTAATATAGGACCTAATTTAGAACCCTTCTTATAGAAACTTATTGCTATAGGCAAAGAACCCCAACAGCAAATAGGTAAAATTGTTCCTGTAACCGTAGCATAAAAGATAGATTTTAAACCTTTGTTCCCTAATTTTTTTTCTATCCAATCTTTAGGAATAATTTCACTAATTATGCCACTTATCAAAAAACCAAAAGCTAATGGAGGAATAATCTCAAAAAGATACTGCTGTAATACTAATAAAAATTTACCCATAAGAAAATATATTATACTTTTCTCTCTTTAAACACCCTCTTTACCGTAGCCAAGATTTCTTCTCTACTCAGCGGTTTAGCTAAAAGATAATAATTACCTGCCTTTTCTCTTATTATTTTCTCATCCTCTTTAGTATTTAACCCTGTTATAAAAATTATAGGAATTTTACTACAATTTTTTTCTTTTGACAATTCCTCGGCAATATCACTACCCAACTTATCAGGAATAAGCAAATCAAGAATTATTAAATCAGGCAAATTGCTCTTTGCTAATGCCAAAGCTTCTCTACCACTGCTAGTTTTAATAACATCGTAATTGGCACTTTTCAAAATATTATCCAGGTACTCTAAAAACTCTTCTTCATCATCAACAATTAATATTTTTTTATAAACATCTTTAATCATAATTTTACCTCCCTATCGTGCTTAAGCACAATATTTCATATCCTCTCTATTTTTTAATTTTATAATAAAAACCAACATAATAACATAAAAAATTACTCTACATATTATTCTAAGGATAATGCTACCTAAAAATAAATGGTAGAAAAAATCATCTAATCTGTAAATATTAATTATCTTTAACATCTCCCACTATATCTTAACTTAATAATCCTTTCTACACTAAACGGCAATAATAAACTTTATAAAAAGCTCTTCCCTCTTTTCCAAAGATACCTCCTCTTTTATATTTTGGACAGAGGAAAAATCCAATACAAATAAAACAGAAATAATTATAAATCTATTTAGAAGATGTATGGGTAAGGAAAATGGTATAAAAGAAAAATTAGGTAAGATGTATTCCTTCAATGATTACCTTTCTTTTCTTAGATGGCCGAATACATATTGAAATACTTTCTGTCGATCAACTTCTTTTATATCTACGAACTCTATACCTAAATCGTAACGAGGTTCTTTTAGAGCTGAGGAGATAAACTCTGCACACCACATAACTTTACCTTTTGCCTCAATGGAATTATCTTTTTCCGGTAAATTTATCTTTAAAAATAAAATAGTCCCCTTTTCTATCTTTTCATTAACCGTGATACATACCCCACCACCACTAATATTCTTAGTATTAGCTAACTCTTTTATATCCAATTTTCCTATCACAGAATATTCTACATCACCCGAGGTAATTAATCTTGCCTAAGTACGTCTTTCTTGAATACTATCTCTATCCATAATTATTATACTTTAAAGTATCCTCGGGAGTGATACGCCCTATCACATAATCGTATATTCTCTGCCTATCCTCATCGCTTATTTCTATAAATTCTATACCTAAATTATATACAATCTTTTCAAGAGAGGAAGAATAAAATTCTGAACTCCATACTACTTTGCCTTTAGCCTGAATAAATTTTTTACCATCGGAAAGATCAATCTTAAAAAATAAAATTGTGTCTTTTCCTATTTTTTCCTCGGAAACAATACATACACCACCCGCACCAATATTTTTTGTAACCGTCTTCATAAAAGTATCCTCTTTACTCACCCAATATTCTATCTCTACAGAAGTATTTAATCTGGGATACTTTCTTCTTTCTTTATAATAAGGATGTTCACTTTCCTTATTTACCATGTTTAAAAATTAATTGTTTTTTATTATACTCTCCTCAATTAACGGTCTCTTCATTAAATCCTCTACAGCTTTCTTAGGTGACTTATTTCTGTAAAGAACCAAAAAAACCTCTCGGGTAATGGGCATATCCACATTTAATTTTTTACTCAAATTAAATGCGGATTTAACTGTTTCTACACCTTCTGCTACCATTTTCATTTCCCTTATAACATCTTTTAAACTTTTACCCTTAGCAATCTGTTCTCCTACAAATCTATTACGGGAATAAGGAGAAAAACAAGTTGTAGCTAAATCCCCTAACCCACTTATTCCCCAAATAGTAGAAGGCACTGCTCCCAACTTCTCTGCTAAACGAGTAATCTCTACCAACCCTCTGGTAAGTAAAGCTGCCTTTGTATTTGTCCCGAAACCTAAACCATCGGATATTCCAGCAGCGATAGCAATAATGTTCTTTAATGCTCCTCCTATTTCTACACCTATAACATCTCTATGGATATAAACTCTAAACATAGGGTTGGTAAATATATCCTGTAGTTTACGCGCTGTACTCTCATCTTCGCTAGCTATAACAGTAACTGTTGGTATATCTTCTAAAACTTCCTTGGAAATATTTGGACCAGAAAGAACAGCTATCTTACATTTACCAATCTCCTCTCTTATTATCTGGGAAGCTGTCTTTAAAGAGCCAACCTCTATACCTTTACTTACACTTACAAAAATCTTATCATCAAGATGAACTTTTTGACGTTTTATTCTTTTAACTACTTTTCGCAAAAACTTCAGGGGAATAGCTATAACTATTATAGGATTATTTAGGGAATCTTTCAAAGACAAATTTATTTTTAAATTGGGAGGAAATTTTACTCCTTTAAGGAAAAGTTTATTTTCCCTTAATTCAATCATCTGTAGATTGTGTGCTTTAAATACACTATGAAGGTGTACATTTATACCTTTCTTAGAAAGAACTATAGCTAAAGTTGTTCCCCAACTGCCTGCTCCAATTATAGAAATATCATCACTCATTATTTATTCACTAATTAGATCTTTAAGAACGGATTGAAAGAATAAATTTTTAGTTTCTATTTTTAAATTTAGGGATAGGAATTCGTTTTCTAATTTTAAGCTTTATCCTCCTAATTTTAATATATCAACGCGTGGAGCGGGCGAGCGGAATTGAACCGCCATATCAGGCTTGGAAGGCCTGTGTTCTGCCGTTGAACTACGCCCGCATTACAATCACATTATAAATTTAAAGGATAGAAATTAATTGAAATTTTAGAAACTCATTTTTTTATTCTTATATTATAATGTATTTTCTGTTTCAATTTAAGATTTCTAAAATAATAACATCTATTTTAAAGTTGGTCAATAGCGTATTTTAATCCTTTTAAGATACACTTTGCCAACTAATTCAGAAATGTCTTATTAGATATTCTGCAAAGTTTTTATACACGAATGGATAGAAATAGCAATATAAAATAACTTTAGTTTGCGGCAAGCAAGATAATTTATGTTCTTTCATAATTATTGTGGGCTTTCTGTTTAGTTTTGATATGCTTATAGTATCATACATCTGCATACTAACATTTACATAACCTATTGACTTGTTTTAGCTTGAGTTCTTTGAATATCCCACTCAAGCAAGTCAAAATTGTGTATAATAAAGCAGTTTTAGTAGTCAAACAAAAAGTATAAGTCATTTTGACCTTACTCATTGTATTTGCATAAGGTTATAGAAAAACATCCACTTTTACTACGAATGAGCCTTATTTTAGAACAAAATTCATCTTTAAAAATCAGCAAAATTCAGTTCGAAATAACAATTTGGCTGCCCGGTCTGGACTCGAACCAGAAATGCTTGATCCAGAGTCAAGTGTGTTACCAATTACACCACCGGGCAGATTTTATAATATTAGATATGAATTTTACCACGCTAATAAATTATTCTCAAGAATTAAAAATTGAATTTTTGTGGAATTATCCGGTAAGATTATTCTCTATATAACGGGAGATTTTTTGGCGGTCTTCTTCACTAATATCAACAAATTCTAAACCTACTTCGTAATTTAACTTTGTATCAAAATATACAGGTATCTCTTTAGCCCATACCACTCTTGCCTCTGTATATATATGTCCACCACCATTGGGAAATAGTATACTCAAAAATAAACGATTTGCCTTAACTATCTCCTCACTCACGATAGCACAAATACCACCCAGAGAAATATTATCTGCTGTGGTAGTTTCCAACCTATCTTCCCTATCTACTAAAGAACAAATAACAGAAGCTATTACATTAAACCGAGGATATCTTCTTCTCTCTATGCCATTATATTTTATACCATTAATTCCCTTCACTATATACCCCTTTTCTACTTACAATTACAAAAATAAAAAAACTACTATTTTTATTATAGGGGTATATTTTACGTAAATTCAAACTAACTTTTAACATACTCATTTGTTCTAATCACTTTTTATTTTTATACCATATTTTAAAAAACTAATTCAATAAAAATAATAGTTTAATTGAAAACGTTTTCATAAAAGATTAATAATGTTAGTAAAATCTATCTTATCACCCAAATTCAAACCAATTTTTTTTGCTGTCCCTCCCTTAAA
>JAMWBQ010000071.1 GCA_023819315.1 Candidatus Omnitrophota bacterium | reverse complement strand
CATCGTAATTTTTGAAAATAAAGCTATAAAGAGAGGAATTGTTATCTGCTGTTTATGTGGACAAAATTTATCTTTAAGAGTTAATATGGTTAAAAATAGTAAGGAAGAAGAGATAGAAACTATTTTAAGGAAAGAGACAATAGCGTTAGGTAAAGAGAAAGATTTTATGTTTTTTTCGTTAACTTCTTCTGTAGATACTTATAATTATTTAAGAGCGGTGGATTTGGTTTTAGGAAGGGGAGGTAAAATTTTTGGTTCTGGGTTTATGAGAAAATATGGAATAAAAAATTTTCAAATAGTTAACGAGATAATTGATGAAGGAGGGGTAGGTTTAATTGTATCTGGCCACTCTATATTGGAGTTTAAAAAGATAGGTGGTTTTTTACCCATAGGTAGAACATTTACCTTAACCAAAGTTATTCCTAAGAGATGTATTCTTTTAGAGATAGATGGTAAACCAGCATCTTCCATATATAGGGAATATTTAGAAGAAGAATTTTATAATTTCAAGCGATTGTCGTTAGGGAATATTTATCCTATAGGTATTCTTGAGAGAGGATATTACAAATTAGTGAATGTATTAGATGTTTTGGAAGATGATTCTCTTTTCTGTTTAGGAGAATTAGAAGAAGGCAAGGAAGCTAAGATTATGATAGCTACCCCTTCATCTTTATTAGAGGAAATAGAGAAAGAACTTAATCATTTTAAAAATAAATATAGATTAGCTTTAGTGATGAATTGTTTTACAAGAAGAAGATTGTTGGTTGAAGAAGCCGATAAAGAAATAGAAATTATAAAAGAAACTCTGGGAGAAGAAACAAAAGTGATTGGTTTTTATAGTGATTACCATATTTTCCCCAACATATATAGTGGCAAAATGTATATAGAGAATAATAATCTGGGAGTATTATTTATAAATCCAGCAAATCCGTAGTTAAAAATGTTTAAAAGCGAATAATTGTTATGGGAATTACTATTTTGAATATGTATATTTTGGCAGGATTCGTTATTTTTTTGGTATGTTTGTTACTATTAATTATTTCCAAGAATAATAGCTTAGAAGAAAGGATTAGAGTTCTTAACAGAGAGATTGAAGAGTTAGAGCATCAAGCAAAACTTATCATTAAGAGCGATATAAAGATGAGGTTTTATCAAGAGGAGATGGAAGATAAGAGAAAAAAGTTAATTATGTTAAAGAGCATTTTAGCTACTTTTATTAATATCCTTGATGAAAAAGAACTTTTCTCTAAGTTAGATGAGGAAATTATAAATGGTATAGGTTTCAAGAAAGGATTAATATTTAATTATTCTAATATAGATATTGTGTCCAATATAAATTTTTCTTCTTCAGAAATAATTGCTTTTAGAGATATCGTTAAGAAAAAAATTGATATTATAAATAGTTTAAATAGTATTTACCCGCTATCGAGTAGTTATTTTAAAAATGATGAGGAGATTAAAGTTATTATTGAGAAAGCAGGCATTAAAGATTTCCTTTTATGTCCAATAAATGTAGGTTCCCGCCTATACGTTATATTTTTGGTAAGCGAGTGTATTTTGCCTTTTGGTATTACTTCTGTAGAGGAAGAGGTTCTTTCTATTCTCTGTATGTATATAGGGCAATGCTTAGATAACATAAGATTATTAGAAGCTCTCTACTATGCAGGGGAAGAAGTGGAAAGTAAGGTTAAGGAAAAAACTTTTCAGCTAAGTAGGAGTTTAAAAGAGATCGAGGAGGTAAATAAATTGAAATCAGAATTTATCTCTAGTGTCTCACATGAATTAAGAGCGCCTCTTACAGCTATAAAGGGGTTTTCTAGTTTATTGTCGTTAGATAAGTTTGGTAATATACCCGAAGAAGCTAAGAGGAAATTAAAGATTATTGAAGAGAATGTAGATAAACTCGTTGATATAGTTAATACTCTTTTGGATATATCAAGAATAGAGTCTAAACGCATAGAAATTAAAATTTTCCCTTTGGACTTAATACCTCTAATCAAAGATGTTTCTGAGTTGCTTATGCCCCAGGTAGTTAGTAAGAATTTATCTTTTGTCTTAGATGTTCCTCAGGAGTTAAGAGTTTATATGGATAGAGACCTTATGGAAAGAGTTTTAATAAATATCATTAACAATGCTATAAAATTTACTCCCTCAGGAGGTAAAATATGGGTAAAATGTGAAATAAAAGATAATTCAGCAATTGTCTCTGTGAGAGATACAGGTATTGGTATAGCTAAAGATGATTTAGATAAAGTTTTTAAAGAGTTCTATAGGACAGCACACTCTAAATCGATAGCGGGAACAGGTTTAGGATTATCACTCGTTAAGAGAATAATTGATACTCACGGGGAGAGGATTTGGGTAGAGTCGGAACTAAATAAGGGAACAACGTTTTATTTTACTTTGAGATTAGCTAAACATGAGTAAACCCAAGATATTAATCGTTGATGACGATTATTACATTCTTGAGCTTTTAGAAGATGCTCTTAGAGATGATTTTAATGTAATTAAAGCTTCTACAGGTAAAGAAGCTATAGAAAGGGTGCATTCTGATAAGCCCGAGATAGTAGTGTTAGATTATAACCTTCCTGATATTACCGGTATAGAAGTATGTAAAGTTTTAAGGAGTGACCCATTTTTTATTCACCTACCTATACTTATGCTTACAGGTAAAGGAGAAGTTGAAGATAAAGTAAGAGGTCTAAATGCTGGTGCCGATGATTATGTAGTTAAACCTTTTCAGCCTTTGGAGTTAGTTGCTCGTGTTCATATGCTTATTAGGCGTTCCACTATAAATTTGGATGCTAATCCTCTAACTCGTTTACCCGGTAACGTTACTATTACTAAAGAAATAGAGAAGTGTATTAAGTCAGATAAAAAATTCGCTATTTTTTATTTAGATCTTGATAACTTTAAAGCTTTAAACGATTACTATGGTTTTGAACGAGGAGATCAGGTAATTAGAGATTTTGCGCGTATTATTATTGAAGTAATTCAGAAAGAAGGTAACCCCAATGATTTTATTGGACATTTAGGAGGGGATGATTTTGTCCTCATAACTATGCCGGAGAAAGCTGAGAGGATAGCTCAGGAGATAATTAAAACTTTTAATAATAAAGTTCCCTCTTTTTATGACCATCAAGATAGGTTGAAAGGTTATATTGAAACCAGAGATAGGAATGGACAAATTAGAAAGTTTCCTTTTATTACCGTCTCTATTGGTATAATTACTAATATAAATAGAAAATTTTCCCATGTTGCTGAGATTAGTGCTATAGGAGCAGAATTGAAGGAGAAAGCTAAACGTTCCTTAGATAAGAAATATATAATTGATAGACGTTCCTCGCAAAAATAATTTTTGTGCGCGGGGCGGGACTTGAACCCGCACGAGTTTCCTCATACGCCCCTCAAACGTATGTGTCTGCCAATTCCACCACCCGCGCTTTGATTTAGATATTTATATACCATAACATTTATAATTAGGCAAGAAAATTAAATAAACTAATCTATAATAAAGAACCTCCTGTATTAGGGAGTAAGTGGGTTTAACTTGATTATGCCCTAATATCAGGAGGTTATGATGGTGGTAATTTTAATTTTACTATAACTCAAAATTAAATAGATTGCAAGAAAAAATTTTTAAAAATTATCTATATTTTATAAGGGTTTTTAAAGAATAAATTAAAAGATAATATATTTTTTAAGAAAGCGTTTCCATTTTCTTCGTTTTTTATCTTGTTTATCGTAAAGATTATATGTTATATCCTTATACTAAGGATAAATTTACCTGTATTTATATTATTTTTGATTTTCTCTATAGCCACGGATAATTATAAATTAAAGGTTAAGTAATCAGATAAAGAGAATATTTTTTATTCTCTATAGGGTAGATTTTGGTTTTAAGAGGAAATAAATTATGGGTAAAAATAAATCCCTCATTTTAAATGAGCTTTTAAATGCGAATAAACTTATTGCTAAATTAGAAGAGATAAGAGAAGAAAAAAAAATATAGAGTTACTCTTAAAAGAAAAAGAGAAGATAAACGATATAATTATTTACACTTTACCTATTAGTGTAGGTGTGATAGATAGTTTAGGTAATTTTATAGAAATTAAGATAGGTAAAGAAAATACCTTCCCTTTTAATTCTTTAGATACAATAGGAAGAAATATCAGAGATATAGGATTGCCCTCTAAATTTTCTTCCTTATGGGAAAACTGTTTAAAGAAAATTTTTGAAAATTCTTTTGTGCAAACTTTAGAGTTTGATTTTTTCAAAAACGGGCAAACTGAATTCTACGAGATAAGTTTTGTTCCCTTAGATAAACAGAGAGTTATTTTTATATCTCGTAATGTAAGCCGTTACAAGTTTGTAGAGAAGCAACTTGCCCAGAGTTTAGAGAAACTACAGAGAATTTTAAGAGAGACTATAAGAGCATTAGCTTCTGCTGTAGAGAAGAGGGATCCTTATACTGCCGGCCACCAGCAACGCGTAACTTATCTTGCTTCTTCTATAGCCCAAAAACTCAAATTCTCTGAAGAAAAGTTAAATGGTTTACAGTTAGCATCTCTTATTCACGATGTAGGTAAGATGTATGTGCCTGCAGAGATACTCAGTAAACCAACGATGCTGAGTGAGATAGAATTTAATCTCATAAAAGCACATCCTCAGGTAGGCTACTATATTTTACATTCTGTGGAATTTCCTTGGCCAATAGATAGGATTGTCCTTCAGCATCATGAAAGATTAGATGGTTCGGGTTACCCTTTTGGTATTTCAAAAGAAGAGATACTCATGGAGGCAAAAATTATAGCAGTAGCTGATGTTGTAGAAGCTATGGCTTCACATAGACCTTATCGTCCTTCTTTAGGAATAGATAGAGCATTAGAAGAAATATCCATAAATCAAGGTATACTTTTTGATAAGCAAGTAGTTGAAATTTGTATAGAACTTTTTCGTAAGGAAAACTTCTCTTTCCCTTCTTAATATTTATTTTACTCTTTATTACTTCTTAATAGTATGGTAATATTTTAATCTATGGTAAAAACAAAGATTATTGCTACCTTAGGTCCGGCAAGTAACAAAGAGACAGTTTTAAGGAAGATGTTTATTTGTGGATTAGATGTTGTGCGACTTAATTTTTCTCATGGCACTCATAATGAGCATATAAAGAATATTGAACTTGTAAGGTATCTTAATAAAAAAATGCGAAGGAAAATAAAGATTATGCAAGATTTGGAAGGTTACCGTTTGCGCATAGGTAAATTAGAGAAAGAGATAGAATTGAAGAAGAATATGGTATTTTACCTCACTACTGATAGGATAGTTGGTAATGAGAAAGAAGTTCCTTTTGACTATAATGATTCCCTTAAAATGATTAAGCAGGGCAGTTTGATTTATATAGATGATGGTAGGATACTTTTAAGAGTAATTGATAAAGATAAGCGCAGACTCAAGGTAAAAGTAATTATTCCCGCTCCACTTAAGGAGAGAAAAGGTATAAACATTCTGGGAGTAAATCTTTCTTTTAAAGCACTAACGGAAAAAGATAGGAGGGACTTAGAAGTTGCTATAAATTATAGACTGGAATATGTAGCTCAGTCTTTTGTTAGAGATAGGCAAGATATTCGTTCACTCAGGGAGGTTATTAATGGTAGAAATCTTCAGTGTAAGATTTTTGCCAAGATAGAGAATCAACAAGCTTTAAAAAATATAGATAGTATTATTGAAGAAGCCGATGGGATAATAGTTGCGCGAGGAGATTTGGGTATATGCTTACCTATTTATAAAATCCCAATTTTACAAAAGGAGATAATCAAACGCTGTCGGGTTAGAGGTAAACCTGTGGTTGTAGCTACCCAGATGTTGGAGAGTATGGTTAATGATAGTTTGCCTACCCGTGCAGAAGTTAGCGATGTAGCTAACGCTATTATAGATGGAGCGGATTTCTTACTTTTATCAGCAGAGACAGCCATAGGTAGGCATCCTCCCAGAGTGGTTGAGATGATGAATAGAATAATAAAATACACAGAGGATTATTTAAAGAGATTGGAAGAAATACTATTATGAGAGTAATTGGTCTGTTAACAGATTTTGGTTATAAAGATAACTATGTAGGTGTGATGAAAGCAGTTATCTTAAACATTAATCCTAAGGTTAATATTGTGGATATCACTCATAGCGTTACCTCTCATAGTGTGAGCGAAGGAGCTTTCCTCCTTTGGAAAAGTTATAGGTTTTTTCCTAAAGATAGTATATTTTTAGTAGTAGTTGATCCAGGAGTTGGTTCACAACGGAGAGCAATAGCTGTAAAAACAAAGAATTACTATTTTGTTGGTCCGGATAATGGTGTGTTATATTTAGCAGTAAAAGAAGATAGTTTAAAAAAAATAGTATCCTTAGATAATAAAAATTATTTTCTAAAATATGTTTCTTCCACTTTCCATGGTAGAGATGTATTTTCTTCCATCGTTGGTTACATCAGTAAAGGAGTAGATATTGAAATCCTTGGTAAAAAAAATAGTGATATGGAAAGTTTGGAGATTTCTAAACCATTGATTAGTAAAGATAGAATTAAAGGAGAAATTATATACATAGATAATTTCGGCAATATAGTCACTAACATTACCAAAGATGATTTTTTATCTGTTTTTAAGAATAAAAAATTTATTGCCTCTTTGAACGGTCGTAATTTTTCTGAAATTTACGATTGTTATAATTACGCGCCTAAAAGAAAGCCTTTCTTTATAGAGGGTAGCTTTTCTTATTTAGAGGTGTCTTTAAAAGAGAGTAGTGCAAGTAAATATTTTAAAGCCCGTATAGGTAACCAGGTGGAGATAAAGTTATCTAATGTAGGATAAATTATGATTATTGAGGAGAAGGAAAAAAAGATAGAGTTAAAAGGAATAGTTAAGTATGTCTATAAAAAGATGGGTAAAGCTATAGCCGATTATCGTATGATAGAGGAGGGAGATAAGATATTAGTTGGTGTTTCCGGAGGAGTAGATAGTTTATCTTTAATTAAACTATTCAAAATGCGACAGAGAAGGGTTCCCATAAGATTTGATTTTATGGCATGTTTTGTCTCTACAAATTTTATTGAGGTAGATAAAAAAACAGTTATAAATTATTTAGAAGATAACAGTATCCCTTACGTGGTGAGAGAAATGGATTTGGATGATAGGAGTATAGATTGTTTCTGGTGTTCGTGGAATCGTCGTAAGGTTCTTTTTACTACTACCAAAGAGTTATTTTTTAATAAACTTGCTTTAGGTCATAATCTCGATGATATAACTGAGACCATTATTATGAATCTTTTTTTCCATGGAGAAATAAGCGCTATGAAACCAAAGATAGAGTTATTTGATAATGAACTTACCCTCATAAGGCCATTGTGTTATGTATCCAAGAAAGATATCCACAGTTTTGCTAATAAGTTAAATTTACCGTATACTCATTATGAGTGTAAATATGGTAAAGATTCCCGCAGGCAGTTAGTTAAAAATGTTATAGAGCTTGTAGAAAAGGAGTATCCGTTGGTTAAAAAGAATATTTTTAAAGGATTAAGGAAGATAAAAAAAGATTATTTGTTATAATTTTTATGAATATCTTAGTTACGGGTGGTGCTACGTGGATAAAAGTAGATGAGGTAAGAGTTATAACTAATATTTTTACTGGTCGTACGGGTTTATATTTAGCCAAGTATTTTAAAAGGAAGGGTTGTAACGTAACGTTTGTATTTAATCCTCATTGTTTGGACAGTATTCCTAAAAGTATAAGGGCAATACCTTTTAGATATTTTGACGAATTAAAAAATATATTGGAAAAAGAACTAAAGCTAAATCATTACGATGTTATCGTTCATAGCGCAGCAGTGAGTGATTATAGATTGAGAGGTGCCTTAAAAGGTAAAATTCCTTCAGGTAAAAAGGAGCTGATATTGAAGTTGGTTCCTACACCTAAGTTGATTAAGATTATTCGTAATTTAGGTAGAAATTCCTTTATCATCCAGTTTAAATTGGAGATAGAAAAATATGGTTTGATTGAAAAAGCATACCAAAGTTTAAAAAACAATAAGAGCGATTTGGTAGTAGCTAACTGTTGGGAAGATTTAAAGTCAAGTTATAAGGCTTTTATTATAGATAAAAAAAAGAATGTCCAAGAAGTATATTCTTTAAAATCTTTGGGTTATTTTCTATGGGAAGGGATAAAAACGAAAGCCCTTCCCTCCCAATAAGAGAGAAGGGCCCGTGGCTTTGGGTCCTTCACAGACCCCCTTTACTTAAAATTTAACATTTTTTGAGAGTATATTTCCAATATATTAATGATTATACTGAAAACGTTTACAGGTGA
>JAMWBQ010000070.1 GCA_023819315.1 Candidatus Omnitrophota bacterium | reverse complement strand
ATCAGCGCCGTACAGGCGGAGCTGATCAACAGTGCGATCAGCTTATAGCGCGCCACCGGTACACCAATGGCCGCAAAATGGACAACTATATGGGGATTACATTTTTTAAAAATGCTCTCCATCTTTTTATAATGACAAATATCTACCTTATAGAAAATAAATTTTTTGGGATAACGAGATAATATACTATCTAATCTTGCTAAATCTCCTGCATAGGTCAATTTATCTGCTACAACAACATTATAACCTCTTGTAACTAATAACCGACTAAATTCACTCCCTATGAATCCTGCACCTCCTGTAACAAGAATACAGTTATTTTTCATAACAAATTCCTGACAAATTAAAATTCGTAATTCAATACAAACCTTTCTATAGCATTCTCCCAGGTAGGTATATGCACTCCTAAATCTTTAGATAATTTCTCATTGGACATAGCAGAAAATAATGGCCTACGAACTGAAAGATGGAAAGAACTCAAAGGAAGAGGAATAACTATGTTCTCCCACTCCATCTTGTTGATAAAGTACTTAGCAAATTCGTATCGGGAAGCATAGCCACTATTGGTTAAATGATACAACCCCACTAAACCTTTTTCTAAAGCTAATAGAGTAACATTAACTATATCCTCGGTATAGGTAGGAACGGAAACTTCATCAGCACTTATCTTTACAACTCTATTCTTCTTTACCCACTCGAATACTTTAAAAAGAAAATTGTTTTTGCCCTTACCAAATACCCAGCTTACTCGAAAAATCAAGTAATCGTCCAATGTCCCTCTAATGATCTCCTCCCCTTTTAGTTTGCTCTTGCCATACACATTTATAGGGTTAGGCTTATCACTCTCAGTATAAAAATCTTGTTTCTCACCATCGAATACATAATCTGTGCTATAATGGACAAAAAATATACCTTTCTTCTTACATAAAGAAGATAGATGCTCTAAAGCTGTACTATTAACTTTATAAGCGAGTTCTTGTTGAGTTTCCGCTTCCTCAACTCTATTGTAAGAAGCGCAGTTAATAATAATATCGGGTTTTAAGTTATCTATCGTTGCTTTAACATTTATAAAATTAGTTATATCAAACTCTTCCTCACGAGGAGCAAAAAACTCCATTTTCCGCTCTCCAATTATGGAAATAAAACTATTGGCTAACTGTCCATTGGTTCCCGTAATTAATATTTTTTTCCCTTCCATATTCACTCCTTTCTTTATGCAAGTTATAAGTGAAATTGCTCTCCGCATCTTTAAATAAAGGTAAATTCGCATCCTTAGATGAAAGTACCGGCTCTTTTATTGGCCAATCTATGTTTAATATGGGGTCATTCCAAATTATTCCTCTTTCGTATAGAGGGTCAAAGTATTCGGTCAAACAGTAAATCACATCAACCTCATCTGATAAAGTGCAAAATCCATGAGCAAATCCTTCAGGGATATAAATCCCTTCACTATTACTATCCAAATATACCCCCTCCCATTTACCATAAAAGGGGGAGCCTTTACGCAAATCAACCACAACATCGTATATCTTACCTGTAACGACCTTGATGAGTTTAGCTTGAGATTTAGGAATAAGCTGGTAATGTAGTCCTCTTAATACTGCTCTTTTTGATTTAGAATGGTTGAATTGAAGGAAAGGCTTATTTATACCTAAATCTTTAAACAGAGAATAGCGGTAAAATTCAGACAATAATCCCCGCTGGTCATAAAAAATATCTGAGCCTATCAAAATCACATCAGGTATATTCAACCTCCTAACTTTTAGCATAAATTATCCTTGAGCTATTTGCTTTAAATATTCAAAATAAGGGGTTCCCATACCTTGAGTAAGTTTAAGCAATTGTTCTTTGGTAATGTAACCTAATCTATAAACTATCTCTTCAATACATCCTACTTTTAAACCTTGTCTGTCCTCAATAGTTTTAATGAACATAGAAGCCTCTATTAACGCTTCTGGTGTGCCTATATCTAACCAAGCGTATCCTCTACCTAAAAAACTAACTTTCAATTTCCCTCTTTCTAAATAAACCCTATTTATATCGCTAATCTCTAACTCATTACGTAAAGATGGTTTAATACTTTTAGCAATACTTATAACATCGTTATCATAGAAGTATAGTCCTGTAACCACCCATTTAGACCTGGGTATTTGGGGTTTTTCTTCTATGGATACCACCCTACCTTTTTCATCAAACCCTAATACTCCGTATCTATGAGGGTTACTTACATAGTAAGCAAATATTTGTGCACCTTCCTTATATTTCATAGCTATATTTAATTGTTCTGGTAAGCCATGACCGTAAAAAATATTATCTCCTAAGATTAAACATACTCTCTCTTTACCAATGAAATCCTCTCCTATAATAAATGCCTCTCCTATCCCCGCGGGCACCTTCTGCTCCTCATAATAAATACTTATACCAAGCTGTTTACCATCATCTAATAGGTTCTTAAACTGTTCCTTAACTTCTGGTAAAGTAATTATAAGAATATCTTTTATTCCTGCCAATAATAAAACTGAAAGGGGATAGTAAACTAAAGGTTTATCGTAAACGGGTAACAATTGCTTACAAACAGCTTTTGTAACAGGATATAGTCTGGTAGCCTTACCACCTGCTAAAATTATTCCTTTAACTCCCATAGAAACCTTTAGTTAGTAATTAAATATTCTTTCTACTCTGGCGAATAATTTCGTAACAAAAGATAGCACAAGCTATAGAGACATTAAATGTTATATTTACTCCCTCCATAGGTATATAAACTTTCATATCCAAACATTTCTCCACGCCATAACGCACACCCTTACCTTCCGAACCTAAAACTAAACCTAAAGGGAAAAGAAAAGATACCTTTCTTATATCTTCTGCTTCTCCCCTAATTACTCCTCCCACTACCCAATAGCCAAATTTTTTTATTTCTCTCAATGCCGAGGAAAGATTAGAAACCTTTGCTACAGGAACATAATTTTCTCCTCCCGAAGCTATATGAAGAACCGTCTCATTGACCTCACATGCTTGGAATTTAGGTATAACTATTGCAAATCCTCCTAAGCAAGCAGTAGTTCTAATAATTGCTCCTAAATTTTGGGGGTCGTATATTCGGTCTAAAAAAATTATATTCAAATTCTTGTTTTGGGATAACAAATCTTCTAAAGGCACATAGCTAAAATCATTTACCTTAGCCAATATACCTTGCGAATCCAATGAATGTCTTATCCTATTAAACTTATACGATGGTAATCGTTCACAAGGAACACGATGTAACTTTATAAGTCTATCTATAGATAATTCATCAAAATTATCTCTCAAAATAATTTTCCTTATACTCTGGGGATTACTTTTTAGTCTTTCAAATACAGAATTTTTACCATAAAGAATCATATAGATTACCGAAAATGTTGGTAGGAATTATTAATTGTAGGGCTTCATAAAAAAGATTTGTAACTTAAAAATTAAGGGTAAAAAATATCCTCTATTTTTTGGCGTTGAAATCCCTTTTCACGACAAACTAAATAAAATTAACATTTTGCTTATGAAATCTAATATTTAACGTTTCTTTGATTTCTTACGTTTTCTTTGTGATGGTTTTGTATAATATTGTCTTTCTCTGCATTCTTCTATAATCCCTTCTCTTCTACATTGGAATTTAAATCTTCTCAACGCCTTCTCAAAATCATCGCTCTTCTCTATTCTTACTTCTGCCATTTCTCTCACCTCAAAAAATATTATATCTTATTTATTAAATAATGCAAGCATATCAATTTATAACATTTTGTCAAGTTTTAGTAGGTATTTTTTATCTGCATTAAATTTATTAATATTTTAGCTTAAATTTATTTCATTTTTTGCATATAGAAATTATTTCTTCCCTCCGAGAGCAAAAAGTATCAATTGTAAATACCTTAGCCGGCATAAATACCGCAGTAACCTTTCTGAATACATCTTGGCATTATCCACAAGCTATCTTATATGTAGTGGTAGTTAATTGCATACTGTTCAACGGTTAATAATGTATATTAGCCTCTCTGTAAAGATTTAGGTTTACATAATTTCTACCGTGCCTTAGACTTTATTTATCATCACAAAAAAGATATCAAAAAAGAAATCTTTATTAGAGCAGTTAATCTTTTTAATCAGAAATTAGACCTAATTATGTTTGATACCACCCCAATTAGATACCGAGGTAATATAGATATGATATACTACAATATGGCTATTCTAAAGAGAAAAAAGGAGATTTAAAACAACTTATCATTAAATCCTTTTGCTTTTAAATCTGTCTGCACAAATCTTATCTTATCAAGAAGCGCAAAGTGTAGTGCCAAAAACTCTATCTGAGTAAAATCTCATTTAAAATCAATGGTTTTGAAAATCTACTGTTAAAGTTGCGGCAAAAATATTAAGAAGTGGGGTCTTCTTTACAATTGTTTTTTTTGATTTCTATTACACCAAAGGAAACTTTTGGGTCAGAAGAGTTTAAAGTAATGTGTTTAAGTAAAGCTTCCGCTACTATATCAGCAGTTAAGTACTTATCGGAATTACTAACTATTTTAAAAATTTTCTCTACCAATTTTAACCTCCTTTAAGAAGCGTGCATAAAATAAAAAAACAACTCCTTTTAATGAGTTGTCTACCTGATATTTTAAATGTATATCACCTCCCGTGGCTTTATTTATGAGTAGAAAGATTATACTATATTAATAAAATATGTCAAATATTTTTATTTATAGTGTTAATTTGATATAGAATAATAAATACTGTTATGAGGGTTATTATAGAAATTATTTGAGAGGTAGAAAGTATTCCAATACCTCCTCTATAGTCTCCTCTGAAGAATTCTATGAAGAATCTAAATATGCTATAAAGTGTAAGATAAATTATTGTAATTTTGCCAGGGAAATTTTTTTTCTTTTTAGAGTATTGGAGAATAAAAAAAATGATTAAGAGAAAAAATGCTTCTATGAGTTGTGTGGGAATTACTTTTGTGCCTAATAAGCCGGCAGGGCTATTGGGAAGAAATTTTATTCCTATCCAAGAATTAGTAGGTTTACCGTAACAGCATCCATAGGAGAAACAACCCAATCTACCAAAAAAGTGACCGAGTGGTAGATAAAGAACAAGTATGTCAGCTATTTTTAAAAAAGGCAATTTAAACTTTTTAACAAGAAGCCATAAGCCAAAAATGCCACTGATGAGACCTCCGTAGAATACAAACCCACTACGACCAAAAATAAAGCTTAAAGGTTCTTCTAAAAACAATCGCCATTCTAAGATAATATATAGTAGTCTAGCTCCCAAAAATCCGAAGATAATTGTCCAGAAAAATATATTAGAAAATACTTCTTTATTAATTTTCTCTTTTCCTGCTTCCCTTAAGCAAAGCCAATATGTGATTATTACTCCTAAGAATACAAGTACTCCATAAGTATAGATAGTTATGGGACCAACTTTAAAAAGTACAGGGTGCATATTTATATTTGTTTTCTTTATCTCATTAACTTTCTTCTTCTCTTAATGAAGAGGCAACTACTTTACACAAAAGAAATTTATTTAATCTATCTTTTTCTTACTCCCCTAAGATTATATTAACTGGGCCATCTATTTCCAAGATTATATCCATGTGTTCTCCAAATTCACCTTTCTCTACATTTACTCCTTTAGATTTTAACACCATAATAAAATTTTCAAAATATTTTTTTGCCTCCTCTTTACTCATTGCCCTTTCAAAAGAAGGTCGTCTACCTTTATCTATATTAGCGCATAAAGTAAAATTAGGTATACAGAGAATACTTTCATCTATATCTTTAATAGAGTATGTTAATTTATTCTCTTCATTTTCAAATATTCTTAAATTAACTATTTTTTCCGCCATCTCGATAATGGTATTGGATGTATCTTCCTTTTCTAAACCAAGGAAAATAACTATTCCTTTACCAATAGAAGCAATTACTCTTTCTTTTACTTTTACATTAGCTTTATTTACTCTTATTACTAATGCTTTCATTTGAGAGAATTACTATAGCTTAAGAAATATTTTCCCTGATAAGTGTTCCTATTATTAAACTCTTGTTCAATGAATTGTAAAACTTTATGTTTATTGTTTATCCATAGAGGAGCAATGAGAAAATCCTTATCTACATCTGAGACTAATCTTAAAACTACCCAGTTAGAAGGAATAATCTCTAAGAATTTAATCAAAATGTTCACGTACTCTTCGCAGGATAAAACTTTTATATTACTATCTTTGTACATCGTTTCTAATGTTGAACCTTTTACTATATGTAAACAATGGAATTTTATTCCCCAGAGAGGTAGGTGGGAAATAACTCTTGCTGTATTGAGCATATCTTCTCTATTTTCCCCAGGTAAGCCTAAAATGATATGAACACCAATTTTTATCTCCTTGTACTTACTAGTTAATTCCACTGCCTTTTGGAAATCAGAAAAGGTATGATTCCTATTGATTAGTTTTAGAGTTTTATCGTTAGCGCTCTGTAAACCATACTCTATGTATACTTCGTAATCTTTAGTGAAACTTTGGATAAGTTTAAGTTTGGTTTCATCGATGCAATCTGGTCTGGTGGAGATAGCCAAACCTACGATATCATCAAATTTTTTTATAATTTCGTATTTACTTTCTAAAAATTCTATACTGCCATAGGTATTAGAAAAACTCTGGAAATAAGCAATGAACTTTTTAGCTTTAAATCGTCTATAGGCATAGTTTTTTGCTTCGATTATCTGTTCTTCCAAAGAAAAATTTTTATTAACAAAATGACTGAACGATTTATTGTTACAAAAGATGCAACCATCTTTACTCAGTGTACCATCAAGATTAGGACAACTAAATCCCGCATTTAAACTAAGCCGATGCACACGATTTTTAAACTTTTCCTTGAGATACTGATTGAACGAGTAATAGTATTTACTAACCATTTATCTTTTGCTATATATACATCCACAGTAATTCTGATGGTAAACTTTGTATCTGTGGGAAAGTTCCTGCGTGCGTTTAAAACCATTATCCTTTTTAAAATCTATCTGTAAGAAATGGTTTTCACTTATATTTCTACCAATATCAAAGATAACTCTGCTATTTTTATGCGGACTAATAGTTAAAGTAGTAGTAAAATAATCAAATTTTAGAGTTTGACAAAGCTTAAAAGTTTCTTGTAAACGTATTTTATAACAAATTTTACAGCGTATCCCTCCCTCTGGTTCATCTTTATAGGCTTCACATAGATTGTACCAAAGGGTAGGTACATACTCCCCTTCTCTTATATTTATCTGATAAATCTCACTAACTATCTTTAGCACATCTTTTCGTTTCTCATATTCTTGGTAGGGATGAATGTTAGGATTAAAGAAAAATCCTTCCACATAAAAATCGTTTGCTTTCAGTTTCTCAATGCAACCAAAAGCACATACTCCACAGCATATATGTAATAGGACTTTCTTCATAATTTAATTTTTTTTAGCTATTTTTACAAAATCTTCATAAGCTTTTTTAGGGTTATCTGATTTCAATATGGCACTGCCCACACATATATAATCTATATCTAAATTAACGATATCTTTTATATTATCCAATTTTATTCCTCCATCTATACCAATCTTAACTTCAGGATAGGATTTTTTAAATTCTTTGATTTTATCAATAACTGAGGTTATAAATTTAGCTCCGTAGAAGCCGGGATTTACCGAAAGGAATAATATTTCATCTACTTTATGAACGAGAGAGGCGAATTCCTCATTTTTTGTTTCAGGATTTACCGCTAACCCCACACTTAAACCAGCTTGGCGTATACAATGGATAATTTCTTCTTTATCTTGGTTTACTTCATAATGAAAAATTATCCTTTGTGAGCCGAAGTTTTTAAAGCATTCTATCCAATTCAAAGGATTATTAACCATAAGGTGTGCTTCTGAGTTACCTTTGTAATAAAGACCTTTTAGTTCCTCACTACTAATGCTTTGGGAAGGAACAAATTTCCCATCCATAATATCTATCTGGACATAATCGGTAAAATTACTACATAAATTTAGCATCATCTTTAACTCTTCTTTTTGGTTAGTAAGTATAGCAGGAATAATCATTAATTTTATTTATGGTTTTAAAAAAAATTCTTTTAATAGGGAGGATATCTCTTTATTTATAAAGTAATTTTCCGTGCGCCAGAAATTAACTATTTCTTTTTTTTCTTTTTCCCAACAAGATAAATAGCTCTCCCATCCAAAGATATGGCCTTCTCTCCTTACGTATTTGGGGTTATATAGGTATTGATATAAACCATCAGGGAATATACCAATAGGAATACTCTTATATGTCCAGTAGGTATAAGAAAAAGAAAATTCTTCAAATACTTCTAAGATATCGTGTAAATAATCAACTTCTCCCCAAGCGTTACCTCGATAATTTATTCCAAACTCACCAACAAAGATTTCTACTTTTT
>JAMWBQ010000069.1 GCA_023819315.1 Candidatus Omnitrophota bacterium | reverse complement strand
TTCCTCCTCCGCGTCCGGAAGTTAAAGTAGAAGTATTGAAAGATAAGGCTTTTCTTTACAATATTTCCACACAAACTATTGCTGCTATAGTAAATATATCTTTAAAAGGTATCGTTCCTACAAAGTTCAAAGAAAAAGGTGAAGAATACGATATAAGAGTAATCCTAACTAAGAAAGATAGAGAAAATGTAAATAAATTAAAGAGACTCCTTATCCATGGGATGTTTCAAGATAAACCATTAACTGTTCCTCTTATGGAGATAGCAAAAATAAGTAGAGGTATAGGTCCTTTAGAAATTAAAAGAAAAGAAGGAGAGAGATTAATCAATATTACCGCCAGTATCTATAAGATGCCTCTAAGTAAAGTAATAGAAGACATAAATAAAACCATTAAGGAATTATCTCTTCCTTTAGGTTACCGCATAGAGATAAGTGGTGAAGCAGAGAGTATGAAGGAATCTTTCAACTCTTTAAAGTTTGCTTTGATCCTCTCCATTATACTTGTATTTATGGTAATGGCTTCACAATTTGAATCTCTCTGGCAACCTCTAATTATTTTAACCACTATACCCCTATCTCTTATAGGAGTAAGCCTTATCCTCTTCCTAACAAAATCTACTCTAAATGTAATCTCTGCCTTAGGACTAATTATGTTAGGAGGTATTATCGTAAATAACGGGATAGTCCTTATTGATTATACAAATATATTAAGAAGAGAACAAGGTGTAGGTTTAGAAGAAGCCTTGAAGCTGGCTAGTGTGCGTAGAATAAGACCTATTCTTATGACATCTTTGACTACAATATTAGGTGTTTTGCCTTTGAGTTTATCGCGAGATTCTCTTATGCAACCTTTAGGTTTAGTAACCATCGGTGGGATAATTACAGGAACTATTCTTACCCCTATAATTGTGCCTATACTCTATTACTACTATGAGAAATTCTTCTCTATCATCCTTAAAAGAAAAGAAAAGATATTGCCGGTTAGAGAAGAAACACCGCTTGTAGAAGAAAAACCCATATTAGAGACTGAGAAAAAAACTACCACTATATTTACTCAAATATTAAAAAAGTATGAAAGTACATCCATTCAATTTGAAGATAAAGAGAAAAAGGAAGAAGAAATAGAGCCACTTCCGATGTCTATATCAAAACCTAATTATCCCGAAATAAAGGAAAAAGAAGAGGAAGTGTCTATTTCTCCACCTACCCCAATGATAGAAGAGAGTGAAATTAAAAAACTATATAAAGAGACTGACCTATTTACCAGACAAAAAGAACTACTCAATTATTTAAAAGAACATCACCAAATAACCCGTGTTGAATACGCTAAACTATTCAATGTTTCTATACCTACCGCGGCAAGGGACTTAAAAAAGCTTATTAATTTAGGTTTAATTGAAGCTAAAGGACCTTCTGGCCCTGGTAGAATATACGTTTTAAAAGAAATACCATCTGACAAACCTAATAGTTAGTAAAAATATGAGAGATGAAAGACAGTATAAGCTAAATTTTTTCATCAAATAATGCTCTTGAAAAATACTAAATTATAGTAATTATATTGTAGTGCTCCTTATATTTAAACTAAAAAGTTAAAAAACTTTATCACAAAAAGCAAATGGTTCACTTTTCGTTAAATAGACGCGTAACGGTATTTATGATATTCCTGGGAGTGCTTATCCTGGGAGTAATATCTTTGTTTACTCTTCCTGTAGAACTTATGCCTAATATAAACTTAGGAAGAATAAGTGTAATAACCTACGTGCGAGGAGGTCTTCCTCCCGATGAAGTGGAAAAACGTATCTCTAAACCTTTGGAAGATATTCTGGGAGACACATCTCATCTTAGGAATATGCTCTCTATATCCAAAGAGAGTGAAAGTACATTGATATTAGAATTTGAACCGGAAACAAATATGAATTACGCTTCTATGGAAATAAGAGAAAAATTATCCAAGATATGGGATAAACTTCCCAGAGAGGCGGAAAGGCCAATGGTTATTCAGTATGGTTATGGAGAATTTCCTATCATCGCTGTAACTTTCGTTTCTGAAAAATTTAACTCTGAAGAATTGCGTAAATTTGTAGAGACATCTATTAAAGAAAGATTCTTTCGTATAGAAGGGGTAGCACGTATAGAAACCGTAGGAGGTAGAGAAGAAAAAGTTATTATTGAGCTTGATGAGAAGAAGATGATTTCTCTAAAAATATCTTTCCAAGAAATCCTAAGTATATTGGGAGTAAGTAATGTAAATCTTTTAGGTGGGAAAATGTTCTTAGCTGATAAAGAATATCTGGTAAGAACACTAGGAGAGTTCAATACTTTGCAAGACATAGAAAATCTGGGAATAAAAACTACTCAGGAAGGAGGCATTATCCGTCTAAAAGATATCGCTGATGTTAAACTATCCTATTTAGAATATCGACAAATGGGTAGAATTAACTTACTTCCTTCTGTTACTCTCTATATATTCAAAAAAAGTCTTTCCAATACTCTTAAAGTGTGTAACAAAATAAAAAAACAAGCAGAAATCATAGAGAAAGAGTTAGAAGGTAATACTGAAGTAATTATCCCCTTCAACAATGGAGAATTTATACAAAAGGCAATTAACGAGTTAAGAAAATCGCTTATCTATGGAACAGTGTTGGCTATACTCATTCTTCTGTTATTCTTGCGTAAAATATCAGCTATTGTTATCCTATCCTTAAGCTTACCTTTTTCTGTCCTTATTACTTTCTCTTTTATGCGTATATTTGGTATATCTCTCAATGTAATAACTTTAGCTGGTCTTTGTTTGGGAGTAGGGATGCTTGTAGATAGTAGTATCGTCGTTATGGAAAATATCTTCACTCATCAAGAAAAGAAATCTCAACCTCTTACAAGAAGAGAGATTGCTACAAAAACTAACGAGATGAGTTTAGCATTAATTGCAAGCACTATTACTACAATCATCGTATTCCTACCATTCTTCTTCATAAATAAAGAAACACAAAAAATTTATGGCGGATTAGCTTTAAGTATTACTTTTTCTCTTTTAGCAAGTATCTTTATTGCTCTCTCTTTGGTTCCTGTGCTTATTGATATGATTCTTAAGAAAAAAAGTGGTGTAAAAACAACTCTTTTCTCTAAAATACAAAATATCTATAAAAAAAGTTTAAACTTTATTATTGGGTTTAGATATATCGTTATTGGTATAACTATTTTAGGAGTGTTTGTAACTATTTCTTTAGCAACGCTCTTAGAAAAAGAATTTATTGGTGTGCCGGAAGAAGATAAATTCACTGTATTTATACAATTACCTACAGGAACAAGGATAGATATCACAGACAAAATTGTAAAAAAAGTAGAGTATCTTTTAGAAGGACTAAGAAAAAATAGAATTGTAAAAAACTATACTGCCGATATAGAACCTTATTCAGCAAAAATATACGTGCAACTTACTTCTGTAAAAGAGCGTTCTCTCCCCACATCTAAGATAATAGAGAAACTACGCGAACAAACATCTCTTTTAGAACCGGCCTTTATTTACTATGAGGAACCACAGGAAATTGAAAGTAAAGAATTTATTATAGAGATTGTTGGCTACGATTACGAGATATTAAAAGATTTGGCAAGAGAAACAGCTTCCTATCTACAAACTATCCAAGGGCTTACCGATGTAAAAATACGTATGCGAGAAGGAGGTCCACAGTTAGATATTGTTCTTGACCAGAATAAACTTGCTCTCTATGGTTTAAACACAGAAGTTGTAGCTACCGAGCTACATGGAAAACTAAGAGGCTTAATCCCTACCCGCCTACGCCCTAAAGAGGAAACATTTATTACCATACGAAAATCGGGAAGAGAAAAAGACCAGCCCTTATCACTCTTTGCTAAAGAGGCAAAAGAGATAGAACTCATTACAAGGATTCCTGAAAAATACCGCAAGAAATTTAAAGATTTGGAAGAATTAACTTTTATCGTGGGAGATAAAGAAATAAAACTATCACAAATCTCCCAATTAAAATTTAATCTAGCTCCCTCAGAGATATGGAGAAAGAATAAAAAAAGGATGGTGCAAGTAAGTGCCAATAAAGGTAATCTACCCTTAGGAAGGGTTGCTCAAGAGATAAGTTTAAGACTAAAAAATATGAAATTACCCGAAGGTTACAGCTGGAACTTTGGAGAAAGCTATAAAAAAATGCTCCTTAACCAAAAAGAACTCAGATTATCATTTATACTCGCTTTAATATTGGTATATATGGTAATGGCTTCTCTTTTTGAGAATATTTTTCAACCTTTCATTATGTTTGCTACCATACCTTTAGCAGGGATAGGAAGTATAACCTTACTTTATCTTAAGAAACAAGCTGTAGGTATTGGCGTATTAATTGGAGGAATAATGCTTGCAGGAATAGTAGTAAATAATGGGATTATCCTTGTAGATAGCATAAATCGTTTAAGAAGAAGAGAATTCTCCTTAGAAACAGCAGTAGTAGAAGCATCTGTTTTAAGATTAAGACCAATACTAATGACCACTCTTACTACGATTCTACCTCTTATCCCACTTCTTATTTTTAAGAGTGATGCCTCTCCTCTCTGGTCACCGCTCGCTCTAACTGTAGTAAGTGGGCTGGCTACATCATGTTTGCTTACTCTCTATGTTATCCCTTGTGTATATTTAGTCTTTCACAAATAACAACTTTTTGTGCACTAATAAAGCGCTAAAGAGGTTAATACTCGTATAGGCAGATTGTAAATAACTGTCGGTTATATTCATCGTAGAGGGAAAGTTCCGGGGAATTGAGAGAAGATAAAACGCCAAATATTGAAGCGCTGGCTTTACCCTTATCTCTCATTACTCTTATCCAATCCAATAAATCTTTTGCTCCTTTAGGCGAGATAGCAAACTTATCACTTAATTGCTCCACACTCATATTCTCTACATCGCTAAAATAAATAATCTCCTCTAATACTAACTCTTCATCAGTATTTATCCCTTTCCTTAGGATTTTTATCACATTACCATTATCATCGTATATTCTCTCATCGTAATAAGGTATATCAGGGTAAAATCTCTTTGCTCTTAGTAACTTAGAACCATTGTACTCGTATGCCCATCTTTCTATAAGGCTATCATGATAGATATCTCCCTCTTCGTTAACACCAAAATCTCCATAACGATAATAATCTAACTGCGCCCCCCATTTTTCTTCTAACCTTAATCCCTTTGACCAGTCTTTTCTTCCTACCAATGCTCCATTATCTTGATAGCGAAGATAATCTTCTGTAGCATACTTATTGTACAAATTATAGTACATATCTCTAATTTCACCATTCTCATCTAATCCTTTCTCTATCCTCCATAGTCCCGTTTCTCCAAAAAAAGTCCCTTCTTTCCAATAAGCAATTATATCACCTTTTTTAGAACCAAATCTCTCCTCCACAGGTAAACCATACCTAAGTTTTGTCCATATCTTATTGACTACATCGTACCTCCAATAATTACCTCCATCGTACTCTAAACGATATATTTTTCTTCCATAACCATCCAATCTCTCTACCACCCTATTATCTAAACCCAAAATCTCCCAACCAACAGTATCCCCAAACTCATTCTGTATCTCTAATAAACTATGAGAATGTAATCTATAAACTCTAAAAACATACCTCTCTCCTGAATCAAGGAGCTTCTCCGAATAGCTTTTAACTCCATTAATAAAATAAGTAAGTGTTCCATCCTTAGATGTGGAAAGAATAGGTTTACCATTAAAGTAAATTGTTTTATTACCTTCGGCATCAACTACTATATTAGGATAAACAGGAGTTAAGCGAGGAATAATACTATTAAGAGACATACTAAGAAGTGCTCTATTTTGAATATCCTCCTGTAGTGTAGGCATATAGTAATCATGTCGGTAAGAATTGGGGTCAATTACTTCTGACCATATAGAAGAAGGCAAAAAATCCCTAACTACTGTAAAAGCTAAAATTAATAATATTAATTTTTTTATTTCTTTATTAATAGGCATACTAAAAGTCTTTTTTAAATTCACCATAACTATCTTCCTAACCAATTTCTCAGGATAAATAAAGACCTCTTCTCCACATCTTACTTATAAGATGTGGAGAAGAGAAAAGAAAGTGTTTTACTTTTATTGGGTCACTGGTTCTCTATTCATAAATGTAAAAATTGCTCTATTGTTGCTACCATAGTATGTAGTAATAGTATAAGAATATACCTTATCATCTGTTTCATCTTTTTCCCTGTATTTCTGCGTTAATTTCCACAAATAATAATTTGATGTAGAACGCTCGTAGGTAAATGTTGTTGTTCTAACCAGTTTATCTTGGAAATCTTCTTCAGACTTATATCTATCATCCTCATTCACATTATTATATGTCTTTTCAACAGATATATTCCCCCAATCATCGTAAATCCTTGTGCGTATAGTAACTGTTTTATCGTTATTATAAATAATAACCCTTGTTTGTTGACCTTTAATATTATATTTAGCCTCGGCTAGTAATTTTCCACCGTTAGTATAACCTGTTTTTTTGTCACCATTAGCGGTAAAGACCTTATCCACGCCGTAAGAATTAAACGTTACATAAACATTCTTCTCACCACCCGCCAAAGAATCTACTCCTAACAGTGCCGAATCTCCTCCTGCTTCATCATTAATACCATCTCCATTATTATCCTTGTAAAAAGCCATTTTAGTGCCCCATACACCAGAAGAATCCATTGCCCATCCTACTATCTGAGATACTCTACCATTATCATAGATAGTAACTTCTGCATGATAACCATTAATAAACCCCTCTGCAGGATTCCACAGAGGTTCTCCATTATCATTTTTTCTCTGCTCACCTCTTTGGTCGGGAGGAAGGATAGTATAACTATATTCCAATACTCCTGTCTGCTGATTATAAACATTCCCTGCAATAGCCACATATCCCGTTTGGTAAATCCTTGTTATTATTGTATTATCATTAAAGCCCTTACTCTTACTTAAATATAGCGAAATCCCCCCTATATCTATTGCTTCAGTTTCATCAATATTTTTGTCCTCATTGCGATCTAATATTTTAATCTGCTTTTTAAGTTCATCATCTGCAGGATCGGTCGATGATAATTTGGCGTTTAACCAGTTTATATAGGCCCTCTTATCACCCAAGGAGTTATATAAGTTCTGGGCATCGGGAACAACAAATACTGTAATACTAACATATCCTCCATTATAAATTTCCATAGTATGGTGCTGAAAATTCCATCTACTCCTAATGAACCCTCCTATATAGCTTGTTGCCGTAGTCATCTGGTTAAAATTCCCGAAATCATAGTTTGGCGTGGAAATAACCGTGCTCGCGTTCGCTCCTATGCACAGTAATAAACAGAGAGAATAAAAGATTACCCCTACTAACAAACTTTTCCTACTCATCTTTACCTCCTCCTTTTTAAATCTACCTTCTTTAAATTTAAATAAAACCCCTCTATAAAAAAACAGCCGGGTTATCTTAAATTTCGGCAACCCGGCTATCCTTTTATTAAATTTTATCCTTAAACTACGAATGGCATAAATTAATACACACCAAAATTGTGCATTAGTCTTTATACGCCATTCGTATTTTCAAGGACCCGTGGCTTTCCGCCCTCAAGATTACTCTTGAGTTTGGCTTTATCGATTTAATCAACCCTTCTAAAACCAAAGTTTGAAAAAGAACAATTAAGCTTTAGCTGTTCTTAAAAAAAATTTTAATTTACTATTCTCACTCATTGCCCGTGGCTTCTAAGACTTGTTACATAATAATAACATAATTCTTAGATAATTTTCAAGAGTAAAAAGCTAACTTTTGTTTCCCCCCACTACACCCGGCGGGTGTAATTAGTTATGTTAAACATCCATTACATAATTTGTCAATTGTGGACTATAAACTACTCCATATTTCTTACAGATAGCTTTTACCTTCTCATTTACTTCCTTCCTCAATTCATAATAAGCATTATTTATTCCCGATTTTACTTCTGCCAAAGATTCTTCTAATTTCTTTATCTCTCTATCAAATTTATTCTCAATAAAACGGATTTTTAATGTCTTTTCTTCCTCTGCCTTTTTAATTTCCTTCTCCGCTCTTATTTTCGCTGCATCATAACCTTCATTTATAACTTTTACTGCTGTAGTATACTCATCTATTATTTTAGGTATATCTCTTTCTCTACCCTCTTTCTCAGCTTTTTTAAGTTTATCAATAAAATTATTATAAATTGATTTGAGACGTTCTTCTTTCCATTCCTTTAATGTTTTTTATATATAATTCCTAAGCATTACTATTCTTGCCTCATACAACTTAACCTCATTTTGAATCTCCTTTTTCATATCACTCTTAAGTTTTTCTATCTCCGCGGTAAGAGAAGTAACTATCTCCTCGTATTCTTTAGAAATTTCTAACGCTCTCTTTTCTACACTAGTTTTTAGTTCATTTAAATCAATAATAAACTGGGTGGGATAGTCTGACAATTTAGTATGTTGACGCATTATTTTCCAAGAAGAACCCTGAGGAATAATATCGCCTGGTTTATCTAATCCCAATGGAAGCCTTCCTGCATAAATAGGAGAAACTAATCCC
>JAMWBQ010000010.1 GCA_023819315.1 Candidatus Omnitrophota bacterium | reverse complement strand
AATCGCCAATCGCCTTATGGAGATAGTGAATGGCAGGTTAAGATAACAGAGAAACTTGGATTAGAATCTACTCTGAGACCAATAGGAAGACCGAAAAAGAAGAAAGACGATGATAAAAAGTAGCCTGTCCCCTTTACATGTCCTAAGCTATAATAACAAAAGGAAACTAAGATGTTGACAATAAATTATAGAAGGTGTATATTTTAAATTAAATTTTGCGCCCGTAGCTCAATAGGATAGAGCATCTGCCTTCTAAGCAGAGGGTTGCGTGTTCGATTCACGCCGGGCGCGAATTTTATTAATTTTGAGGATAGATATGTTGGGTAAAGATATAAGAGAAAAAATTTTGGGGATACAAAGAAACGAAATTACCGAGCATATAATTTATAAGAAGTTAAGCTCAATTATTAAAGAAGTTGAAAATAAAAAGGTGTTAATTAAAATTTCTAACGAAGAGAAAGTTCATTACGATTTCTGGAAGACTTTAACGCAAAAAGATGTATCTCCTGATAGATTAAAGATTTTCCTTTTTGTTTTGGTTAACCGTATATTCGGTATCACTTTTGGTATAAAACTTATGGAGAAAGGAGAGGGCAAAGCACAGAAGACATATGAAACCTTAAAAGAAATTTCTCCCCAAATTGAGTATATAATTAGAGAAGAAGATAGACATGAACAACAGTTAATATCCTTGTTAGATGAAGAGCGGTTAAAATACGTAAGCTCTATTGTCTTAGGTTTAAATGATGCATTAGTGGAATTAACCGGTGCCTTAGTTGGATTTAGTTTAGCTCTCCAGAATACTAAGTTAGTAGGTATTGTTGGATTAATTACAGGTATAGCTGCTTCTATGTCTATGTCTGCTTCCGAATATCTTTCTACCAAACAGGAAGATATAGGTAAAAGTCCTCTTAAGGCGAGCGTTTATACAGGATTTGCTTATATTGGAACAGTTATTATTTTAATTACCCCCTATTTTATATTTAAAAATATATTCATCTCCTTATCATTTGTGATTTTTAATGCTATTTTAATTATTTTTCTCTTTACCTTTTATATATCTATTGCTAAGGAATTATCTTTTCGTAAAAGATTTTTGGAAATGGCTGGTATAAGTTTAGGGATAGCGTTTATTAACTTTTTTATTGGTCTTTTAGTTAGAAAAGTATTTGGTATAGAAATGTAAAATACCACTTTAGTAACGATTAGGATGAGGATATGGGATATAGAACCTCAAAATTTATGCCGAAAACACCTTTTAGGCGAACATCGCGAGCTACATGCTATTTGGTCAATTATTACTAAGAATAAAAAAGGATATTCTCGTCATCCTGAAACTTTGCGTTGGAAAGGTAAATTAAAGGCATTATTTTTAAGGCACGAAAATCTTGTTAAGGAATTTAAAAGAAGAGGTTATAACCATAAGAGTCCTCTCCCTATCAAATTAGCCACCGGTAGCGCCCATCAGATTCAGCATATAGATTCTATAGAAAAACAGATTAAGATTCTTAAGAATAAAGGGTGTCCGTGTTTTAGTAGATATGAATCTCTACTATAGGTGAGTGTATAATTTTACTTAAAAAAGGAGAAAGCTATATATTCATCAAAAGAAATAACTAAAAAGTATGCTACATCGTTTTATTTAGCTTCTATATTTTTAGATAGAGAAAAAAAGAAAGCCAGTTACAGTGTATACGCATTCTGTAGATTACTTGATGAGGCAGTAGATTACATAGATATAAATATGAACTCTCCTGAGGAAAAATTAGAAAATTTAAAAATTATTTTAGCGGATACCTATAGTGGTAAGACAATAAATACCCCTCTATTAATAGAGTTTAAAGAGACAGTAGAGAAATACAGTATACCTAAACTATATTTTGATGAGCTTATTAATGGTATGTATTTAGATTTAGTAAAAAATAGATATAATAATTTTGATGATTTATACGATTACTGTTACAAAGTGGCAGGAGTAGTGGGATTAGTTATGTTACATATATTTGGTTATAGTGACGAGCGAGCGAAAGAGGATGCAGTGAATTTAGGTATCGCTATGCAACTTACCAATATATTAAGAGATATAAAAGAAGATTTTTTAAGAGGCAGAATTTACTTGCCTCAGGATGAGCTAAAGAAATTTTCTATTACAGAAAAGGATATAGAAAAAGAGAAATTAGATGAAAATTTTAGAAATTTAATGAAGTTTCAAATAGAGCGTGTGCGCTTATATTATCAGAAAGCAAATAAAGGTATAATGTTTATAAACGATAAAAAATCACGCTTAGTAGTAAAGATTATGTCTAGTTTATATTCATCTATATTAGATGAGATAGAAAATAATGATTACGATGTCTTCTCTAAACGTATTTATGTAGGGTTTGGTAAAAAGTTATACAAGTTGTTGAAGATTATTTTAAGAAAAGGATGAAAATAATTTTAGCAAAAAGTGCGGGATTTTGTTTTGGGGTAAGGCGCGCTATCCAGATAGCAGAAGTTACTGCTAAAAAGTATAGAAATGTTTATATGTCAGGAGAAATAGTGCATAATGAACTTGTAATTGAAAGGTTAAAACAATTAGGTATAAAAAAAATAAAAAAATTGGGTAGTGGTAAAGATAAAATCTTTTTAGTGCGTGCTCATGGAGAGCCTAAGAAGAGGATAGAGAAAGCAAACAATTTAGGTTATAAAATTATAGATGCTACTTGTCCGATGGTTAAAGAGATACATAAGATTGCTCAAAGAGAGGAGAGCAATAATAGAAAAATAATAGTAGTTGGAGATAAAAATCATGACGAAGTATTAGGAATATTAGGACAATTGAAATATAAATCTTACGTTATTGAACCAAATAAAAAATTTATCTCTGAATTAGAAAAATTAAAAGATAAACCTTGCTCAGTAGTTGTACAATCAACACAGGATTTAGAAATGGTAAAAAGGATATTTAAGATTTTGAAAAGATGTATAAAAGATATAAGGTTTTTTAACACTATATGTAAACCTACACAGCAGAAACAAATTGAGATAAAAAAAATAGCTCAGAAGACCGATACAATTATTGTTATTGGTTCTAAGACAAGCGCCAATACCAAAAGGTTATATCAGATTGCCAAATCAATAAATAAAAAAACTTATTGGATAGAGGATAAAAGTGAGATAAAAAAAAATTGGTTTAAGAATATTAACTCTATAGGTATTACCGCTGGTGCTTCTACTCCCAAAGAGGTTATAGATGAGGTAATTAATATCTTTGATAAGTTTTAACGTTGAGATTTTAGAATTAAATCTGTTACAATTTTAGAGCTCGCAATTACGGGAGGTAGTCCCCCACCAGGTTGTGTACTTGCTCCCACATAGTAAATATTTTTAATTTTACGGTCAAAATTAGTTGGTCTAAAAAATGCACTTTGAGTAAGGTTATGAGATAGACCAAATGTCGCCCCATATTTTATATTGTAGCGTTGAATAAAATCATGAGGATAAAAACGATGTTCTACTTCAATAAGGTTTTCTAAGTTCTTACCTATAATACGGTTTATTTTTTCAAATACTATTTTACGAAGATAATATTCTCTTTCAGAAAAATTCGTGGGATTTTTCTCTAAATTTGCTACAGGTATAAGTATATATAAAATCTCTTTGTTCTTGGGAGCTAAGGAAGAATCAGTAAATGTAGGAACATGGACATAGAAAGAAGGGTCGTGGGGAGTTTCTTTTTTATTAAAAATATCATTTAAATTTTCTCTTAAGTTTGAAGAAAAAAATAAATTGTGATGGGCTAACCCCTCTATTTTTTCTTTTAATCCTAAATATAAAAGATATACCGAACAAGAGTATTTATAGTTGGGTAGATTTCTTCTAAGAAGGGTTTCCTGGCTGTAGGCGTAATCAGCATTTATTATTAATCTATCAAATTTTTCTTGCCAGTTATTAGCTTCTAAGATGATTTCATTATTTCTTTTTGTTATATTTTTTACCTCTGTATTGAAGATAAACTTAACTTTTAATTCTTTAGCGATATTTTCCAACGCTTTGGGTATAGTATACATACCGCCCATAGGATGAAATATTTTTTGTATATGATCAGCATAGCTTATAATACTATATAAAGCGGGTGCATCAAATGGTGATACTCCCATAAACATAGCTTCAAAAGTAAGAGCATAAAGTAGCTCTTCACTTTTAAAAAATTTTTTTGCTAATTTCCAGTAGGAATCCAAAACTCTTATTTTACCTAGGAGAGGCCAGTAAGTAGGATTTAAGATGTCTTTTGTTGAAAAACAATTATATAAAAGAGGTTTTATAGTATTATACAAACGAGCAGTCTCTTTTATAAAAGCTTCGAATTTAATATCAGCATTTTTTTCAAATCTTTCTAATTCATCTTTTGTCTTATCTGTATCTTTATAAACGGTTAATTTTCTCCCATCAGGATAAAAAATTATATAACTGGGGTCTATAATTTCCAAATCCAAGTAATCGTTTATATTTTTATGGCAATAGTTAAAAATTTCATAAAAGAAATCAGGCATAAGAACAAAAGATGGTCCCATATCAAACTTAAATCCTTTATCTTCAAGGAGGTTATTTCTTCCCCCACACTGAGAAAGTTTCTCTAATACCTCTACGTTATAACCATTGTAAGCAAGTCTTATAGCTGTAGATAGTCCTCCTACACCCGCACCAATTATTGCTATTTTCTCAGGCATATTTTTTAAATAAAGACTTTATTATCCCAATTTTATTTTTTATGCCGTTAGTTCTATATATACACATTATAAAATGCATAATCGTTGGTATAATACCTTTTACCTTAACTCCTAAGATTATACCACAGGAGAAATTACTTGCTATGGGTATTATATAACCTAAATCTTGAGGTATAAATTTTTTTAATTTTTTATTTTTTATTAAACTTATTATATTATAAGCTACGCAATTAGCTTGACTAATTGCAAATTGTACAGCCATTCTTAGAGGAACATCTTTATGTATAAATAAAGCGGCATCTCCCATAGCAAAAGAATTGTTGTTTATCTGGAGGAATCTATTCACTTTTATTCTTCCCTGATTATTTTTCTCTAAATTAAGATCGTCTATAAAGGGAGCTGTTTTTACCCCCGCAGACCATATGATCAAAGCGTTATCAAATAAATGGCTGGGATAAATTTCTATTAAGTTCTTATCTAATCTTTTTATTTGGGAATTTGTATAAATCAATATATCCATATCTTTCAATTTTTTTTCTACATATTTTTTAATCCATATAGGCAAGATAGGTAGTATAGTATCACCTTTTTCTATTAATATAACCTTAGCCTCTTTATTGTATTTATTTAGATATATTTTTATATTAGTAGCAATTTCAATCCCTGTATAGCCAGCTCCTATAATAACAAAATTTTTGAAATTTTCTTTCAATTTTTCCTTTATCGTTTTTATATCTTTTATGTTATTTATAGTATAAACTAATTTTTTTAATTCGTTATTACCATAAAAATTAGGTTCTGAACCGGCAGAAATGATTAGATAATCATATTTTATAACATTATTTGTTGTAACAATTAAATTTTTATTTATATTCAACTCTATAACAGGTTCGTTTATAAATTTAAAATTTAAGAGATTGCTTAAAGCTTTTATGTTTGTTGCTAAGTTGTCAGGATTTATTTCTCTTCCTATACAATCAGGTAAGAGTGGTAAAAATTCCATATTTTCTTTTTTATCTATTACGGTTACTTCTAATATTTTTTTATACTTACAAATTTTCTGAGCTAAAGTTAAACCAGCAAAACCTGCTCCGATTATTACCACTTCTTTTTTATCTGATAGCATAGCTTTATCTTATACTAAGAATTAAGATAATACTTATAAAATTGTGGAGGAAAATGGTAATCTTTGAAGACAAAAGTAGTTTATTTTTATCATTATAGAAATTTTTAATTATTTTGCCCGCTCTGTATATTAGGAAAATAGATACAAAAGATAAGAGAGCATAAATCTTAAGGTAACCTAAAAATATAGATAAAACTATGAACAATAGGGCAGAAAGCATAATAAAAAAATAAAATATAAAGGCGAACTTATCTTTTATTAAATTTACCAAAGTATTTTTACTAACTTTTATATCATCGGGATAATCTGCTAATTCGTTAACAAAAAGGATAGAGAGAGTTAATAATCCAAAGGGTAGAGATAAAAAAAAACTTTTCATATGGGGAAATATTTTACTTTGAATAAAATAACCACCCATAACCAAAATTGGCCCGAAGATAAAGAAAATAGTTATTTCTCCCAAATAACGATAAGATAGCTTTAGTGGCCCTTGAGAATATTGCCAGCTAAGAATTATAACTAAAATATATATTAATATAAGAAAAGAGCTTTTAATATAAAAATAAATACACATCATAGAGATAAAAGATATTGTTAAAAAAACGATAGATGTTTTTAAATAGAAAGTTTCTTCTAATATTCTTTCCTGTATCAATTTTGAACCGCCGAAAAATTTATAAAATTTTTTATCTTGCCAGTCGCATCCACTCTTTGAGTCGTAATAGTCATTTATCAAATTTGCACTTAGGTGTAAAGTAACTGCGGCTATTAAGCCACAAATAAATTTAATGAGATTAAAATTGTCTTTATAGAGAAGGGAACCAAAAATATATGGTAGTATACTCACACTTACAAAAGAAAGTCTTAATGCACGTAAAAATAAATTTATTTTCATTTTCTATTGATATTTTTAATAATAATGATAACATAAATTTATGATTTTAGAAATAAAAAATAAAATTGAAAAAGAGCTCGAGGATTATATTAGTGATATAGATAAAATTTATAATTTGAAAAAGATATCACCTTTACTTTTTTATAGTATAAAAGAATTTCTTTTAAGAGAAGGTAAACGTATAAGGCCTATTCTTTTCCTATTGAGCTATCTTGGTTTTAGCCAAAACCCCAAAGAGGGCCTATATAGGAGCGCGGTATCTTTAGAGTTACTGCATGATTTCTTACTTGTTCATGATGATATAATTGATAAATCTCCTCTACGAAGAAATAAACCATCCTTACATATAGTTTTGGATAATTGGTTAGGTAAAAATAAGTTTAAATTCAATGGGATGGATTTAGCAATTACCGTAGGGGATATAATGTATGCTATGAGTATACATTCATTCTTATATATTCAGGAAGAAAAAGAAAGGAAAGAGCGTGCTTTAAAGAAATTTATTGAAGCAGCAGTTTATACTGGTAGTGGTGAATTCCTCGAGCTCGTTTTAGGAACGAAAAGTATGAAAGATGTAGCTCTATCAGATATTTACAAGATATACGATTTTAAAACTGCAATATATACCTTTGCTACACCTCTTTCTACAGGAGGGATTTTAGCAGGTGCCGATGATGAACAGATAGATATACTTTTTAAGTATGGAATATATTTAGGCCGTGCTTTCCAAATAAGAGACGATATGATCGGTCTATTTGGAAAAGAAAAAGATATTGGTAAACCCAATGTTACCGACATACAAGAAGCAAAAAAGACTTTAATTATTTGGTATGCGTATAATGATGGTGATAAAAAAGTTAAAGATTATATTGAATCACTTTTTTGTAAAAATAAGGTTACTATAAAAGATTTAATAAATATTCGTAAAATAGTAAGAGAAACAGGTAGTTTAGATTATTGTAAAAGTGAGATAAAGAATTGTATAAGTAAGGCTGAAAAGTTAATTAATAAACTTAGGATGGATGATAAATATAAAATTAATTTATCCGATTATTGTATGAGAATAGTAAGTGTGTAAGCTATTTTTCTTCTACTGTGTTACAGTTAAATTTACAAGTTTTGTTTAGGAAATCTAAAAGGAGAGGGTTATTTGGCTCAATGTCCTTAGCTTTATTTATATATTGGTCAGAGAGGGAATATTTTTTTTGCGCATAGTAAAGCTGGGCTAATCTAACATAGCTGTTAGTAAAAAGAGGGTCTTTTTCTATAGCTTCTTTTAAATAATCTTCTGCTTTTTGTAAATTGCCCCCTGCAATTTTAGGAGCAAGAAAATAAAAACTTCCCAGAGCAAAAAGTACTTCGGGAGCGTGAGGATTTATTTTTTCTGCTTTCTTTAAATTAGGTAATACATCCAGTCCGTATTTTATTTTTTGTAAGTAGCTACCTTTGCTTGCTAACATACCTTTTGCTCCTCCAAATAATAAATAGGCACGTGCTAAATTAGGTCTATCAGTTTTATTATGAAGCTTTTTTATTATAATCTCAGCTAATTCCATACAATCTTTAAAATTAAGCTCTGTATATTTTATATAAGCTAAGCTAATATATGCAGGAGAAAAATCAGGGTTTTTATATATAATATTGTTTAATATTTTTTTACTTTCTTCTAAATTGTTATCTCGGCGTAAAACTTCAGCTATTCCCCATTGGGCAGGATAATTTACCTCTTGGTAATTCAATATTTTTTTAAATAATTCTATAGCTTCTCTATTTTTATGGTATTTTAGATAGACTAAACCGGCGATGTAAATATCCTCTATGCTTTTACTTTCTTTGATTAGTATAACACTTTCTTCTAAACTCATAGTATCTGCCTTGTTATGTAGGTTTACCCAATCAAAGGCAAATAATGAGTAGTGTATAAAAATACAAAATAATAAAAATACAATTTTAAATCTCATTTTTTAAAATATTCCCAAAAAATTATAGTTGAACTAACCATACTGAAACCAAACAAAAAATCCTCTAAGGGTATAGAGGACAATCTTTTACCTAAGAAAAAATAAGGATTGTATAAAACTATATTTTGCCCGGTAAGATAGCCGTTAACTAATAGTTTAAAAATGAGAATAATAAATAAAAATAGATAAAATATTCTTTTTTTAAAAATATTTATCTTTAATAATTTATCAAAAATAATAGTAACAAATATTGATATAATTGCAATTAAGGTATATTCTTTCATTTAAATTTGTTTTTTATAAAAATAATTACTTCCCATGTAAATATGCAGGAGAAAGGTATAACTATAAAGAACATAATTTCTTCTAAAGGTAAATTTATTATTTTTATCTTGCTTACTGTTTCGGGATTGAATGACCAATGTCCTCTATAGGTAGCAAAAATATCCCATCCTCCAAAGATAAACAAAATCAAAAGAATTGTTTTTGCCAGAGCATTTATATTGTTATATAATTTTAAAGGAGGATAAAAACTTAAAATAAAAGGGATAATGCCTGCTAATAATAGTACCATTCCATATTTACTCATAGTTTATAATTATACCATAAATATTTTAAAGGATAAAAATTAGTTATGAAGATTTTAATAATAAATCCACCTATTAGATTAAATGACAAACCCAGACATATACCTCACGGTCTTGCTATATTAGCAAATATAATTAGAAAAAGACTTAATTTATCACCAATTTTTATGGATATCAATGCCTATAGATATGATAGAGAAGAAGTTAATAATATTATAAAAAATACAGAATTTGACATTGTTCTAATTGGGGGGATAGCATCTACTTATAAGTATATTTTGGAGTTATCAAAATTTATAAAGTTAACAAATCCTGAAGCGAAGATAATAGTTGGTGGATATGTGGCTATACCTATTCCCGAAGTTATTCTTAAAAATTCTCCTATAGATATTGTTTGTACAGGTGAAGGGGAGATTACAATTGAGAATCTTATGAAGAAGCTAAATAAAAATTTAGATGCACCTTTAGATGATATTCGGGGAATTTGTTATAAAGATAAAGATAATAAGATAATTTTTAATCCACCACAACCGCTTATTAGCAATTTAGACGAAGAAAGCGATCTACCAGCATATGACCTTTTACCTATGGAAATATATCTCTCTAATCCTGTTGCCGGTATCGGAAGAGATATAGATTTTATAAGCAGTAGAGGTTGTCCTTACCGGTGTAGTTTTTGTTATCAACCCTGGGGACATAAACCAAGATACCACTCAATTAATTTTATCGTTAATGCAATTGAATATTTGAAGAATAATTACTCTATAGATTTTGTTTCCTTTCAGGATGATGAGTTTATGTCAGAGGTTAAAAGAGTATACGAATTTTGTAGAGCAAGAAATAAATTTTTCCCAGATTTACTATGGTCGTGCACGGGTAGAGTTAATATTGTAAGCCGTAATGAGGAATTAGTTAAACTAATGAGGGAGTCAGGTTGCACACTTATTTCTTTTGGTTTTGAATCAGGTTCTCAGAGAATGTTAGATAGTATGCATAAATTACAGACTATAGAGATGATGGAAAAAACTTTAAAAATCTGTAGAAAATACGGTTTACCCGTGCCAGTTTCTTTTATAATTGGCATGCCGGAAGAAGATGAGGAAAGTTGTAAAGAAACTTTAGATTTTTGTATTAGAAATAATATCCCTTTAGACTCTTTAATGTTTGCTACTCCTTATCCCGGGACGGAGATATTCAATTTTGCTTTAAAAACCAAGCGAATAAATAAAGATAATCTAAATGAGTTTTTAAATAAATTGGGAGATGCTCGAGATTTTACTATTAATTTAACCGATTGTTTTACCGATGGGGAGTTGATAAATAAACGGAAAGAGATGATGGAAATAGCAAGATCGAATTATAAAAAATTCATAACTGACGAAGAAATAAAAGGTAAAATGTTGAATTTATTTGGAAGTTTATTAACTAAAATAAAACTGGATGAAAAGGATTTAGAACACCGTCTTATTCACGGAGGGATGAGTATATTTTAAAAATTATAAAAAGCACAAAACACAAATAAAAACTTATTGGAATAATTATGGGTTCAGAGAAATTTATTGGGAATATTTGGATGTTTAGGAACTAAATATATTGAGGAAGGCTTAATTTTGTGATAATATTTAAAAATTATGAGATTGATTATTGCTACTAAGAATAAGAATAAATTTAAAGAAATAAAAGATATTCTTAAAGATTTACCTATAGAGGTTATCTATTTAGGAGAGATTAATAAAAATTTTAAAATTAAAGAGGACGGTAAAAGTTTCTTTGACAATGCTTTAAAGAAAGCTATGGTAGTATCCAAATTTTATCCTGAAGATTTTGTGGTTGGTGAAGATTCTGGCATAGAGGTAGATTATCTTAACAAGAGACCAGGTATTTTTTCTGCTCGATACGCTGGATTAAACGCTACTGATATAGAGAATAATTTAAAATTACTTAATGAGATAAATGGTGTAGCTAAAAGTAAACGTAAGGCACATTATCGTTGTTATTTAGTATTAGTTAAAGGGGGCAAACTTGTAAATAAATTTTTTGGTTCTTGGTCAGGATATATAAATGATAAATTAGTGGGAAAGAATGGCTTTGGATACGACCCTATTTTTTATCTACCTCTTTATAAAAAGACAGCTGCTCAATTAACATTAGAAGAAAAGAATAGAATTAGTCACCGTGCAAAAGCATTTAGGAAGCTTAAAGGGTATCTATCAAATAATTTTTTAAAGAAAACTTTTTCCTGATAAATCGGGGCGTAGCTCAGTTCGGATTAGAGCGCTTGGTTTGGGACCAAGAAGTCGGTGGTTCAAATCCACTCGCCCCGACCAGATTAATTTTTTTATTTCGGGAATAATTTTTTTGTTTTTGTCCTTGATGTCCACTTACCATATACTATCTGAGGAATTAATATTAAAAGATTATTCTTTTCTGCGATCTAATATGTATGTGCTTTTATAAAAAGTTTTAGCGAACTGCTTTAGTTCAGTAGCGATTTGAATTATTTGACCACTATGAGTTATCTTTCTTTTTCGATTAGAGGCAATACCTATCACTATCGTTACAAAAGGAATCTCTATTAATTTACCTGTCCTATCCTTTATAAGAATATGGTTTCTTTTTTGGTCTTCCTCTTTATAAAAAGGGGCAATAGTGGTATCAAAATCGTATATTATCTTTTTACATATGCTTTCTACACATTGAGGAGAAGTAATTAATATAAATTCTACTCCCCCAATGTGTGCTAAGAAATCCGTTTTTTCACCCAGCTCTTTTATGGCATTGTAAAGGATAGAAGTTGTATGTTTAATGAGTTTGTCTCCCCATTCAAATCCATAGATGTCGTTGTACTCTTTGAAGTTATCCAAATCTATGTAGGCGATAGAAAAAATATTTTTGTTTTTAATGCGCGTATTTAACTCTTTTACTATAGAAGAGTTACCGGGAAGTTTTGTTAAAGGGTTAGTGTCAAGGTCGCGTTGAGCTCGCCAAAGGTTAGCTTTAATTCTTGTTAATAGTTCTTCTGCCCGGATGGGTTTCTCAATATAATCGTCACCACCGCTATATATACCTTTTATTTTTTCTATAGTATCTTCTCTATTAACTAAAAGAAGTATAGGGATATGTCTAAGCATAAAGTTGTTTCTTATGGTTTTACATAGCTCAGATTCTTCCTTACCTTTTATATCCAATATTATAGTTTCAAAATCTTGTCTTTCTAAAGCAATATAAAAAGAATTTATATCCTGATAAATATTGGTGAGGTAACCTTCACCTTCCAGAAGGTTTTTTAGATAATCTCCCAATTGAAAGTCTTGGCATAGGATGAGAATATTAGCTTCAATTATGTTATTCCCTTCACCATTCATATTGCCTTGAGCATCTCTTTACATATACTTTTAATTTCTTCTGCTGCCTGAGGGGTAAGAATAAGCCAGAAATTACCACTAATCTTTTCTTTATCAGAGGAAGCCAATTTATCCATTACTTCAAATATCGCTTCTATAAGGATAATATAATTTTCTTTCTCACAGCTTGTTGAGATTATATTTACTACATCGGCAAAAGGCGCGTTGATAAGTATGGGAAAGGAAGGGATAATGACTTTTTTAATAAAGAAGCTTAAGGAGTTTATGTAACCAGCAATGATTATGTTGCTGACCTCTTTTATTACCGACATACCCATTTCCGTAAATATCCCAATCTTTTTTGTCTCTTCACTAATCTTGTAGCAGAGGTCAATTAGTTTAAAAGCAACATTTTCTGCCATAATGAAGATAAGTTTACCCTGAATTCCACTTAAAAGTTGTGTTTGTGTTGTTAAAACCATTCCTGTTAGATTCATTTCTTTAGTTATACGTTCATAATCAAACATCTCAATGGAAGGTAGTTTCAGCATTATTTTTCTTCCCATAATTTCTGAGAGAGCTATGCTTCCATGTGCGGCAGCAGTTGTGCATACTTCTTTTAAGATATCCATTTCATCTTTCATTTTCCCCCCTTTGTTTTAATTAAAATTAAATATACCATCTATGCAATTAATGTGCAATGTTTTTTTTAAGTTTAGGCTAAATTTAATACTTCCTTCTATGCTTTTAGGTGAAAAATGCCACTAAGGGATTTATTAGCTTGACAAATTTATTGATGTTCAGGAAAATATAAAATATCGAGTAAACTTATAGAGAGTAAATATAGTTTTTATGAGTAACATTTATTTGGTAGGATTTATGGGAACGGGTAAAACTACCGTAGGGAAATTACTTTCTCAGCGGCTAAAGAAACAATTCATAGAGATGGACGAGTTTATTGAGCAGAGAGAAAAGATGAGTATACCTGAGATTTTTTCTCAGAGAGGGGAAGGATATTTTAGAAAAGTAGAAAAAGATACTTTAAAAGATATAGCTAATAAGAAAGATTGTGTAGTTAGCTGTGGGGGAGGAGTAGTTATAGATAACGAAAATATGGAGATTCTTAAAAGAACGGGTTTAGTTATCTGTTTATGTGCCGATAGTAAGACTATATACGAACGCACAGCTAAAGATAAGAATAGACCATTACTTAACGTGGATAATCCCCAAAAGAGGATTGAGGAGTTATTAAAGATAAGAGAACCATTTTATAGAAAATCACATATTTTTATCGATACTACCAATATTTCCCCTGAGGAAGTAGTAGATAAAATTGTGAAGGTGTTAAATGGATAAACTACCCTGGCTTATTCTTAATAGAGGGAAGGTCTTCTCTTTAAGAGAGATAGAAGCTATAGGTAAATATTTTCCCCATCCTAAAGATATTTTAAAAGCAAAAACTTCTGATTTTTTAAGTATCGGTTTAAAGAATCGTGAGGTAGAAAAAATTTTAGAGTTCAGGGACTCTCAAGATTTAGGAAGAGAGATAAAGTTAATAGAAAAAAATGGGATAAGTATAGTGGATTTCTTTGATGATGATTATCCTCCTCTACTTAGAGAAATAGAACACCCTCCGCTTGTGCTTTATTTGAAGGGTGATAAGAAGGTATTGAAAGAATTTTGCTTCGCTATTGTAGGAACAAGATTACCTACCTTGTATGGTTTAGCGATGGCAGAGAAGTTCTCTTTTTCTTTAGCTGGTTTAGGTATAGTAATAGTTTCTGGTTTAGCTAAAGGTATAGATACAGCTGTGCATAAGGGAGCATTAAGAGGTGGTAGGACAATAGCTGTTTTAGGAAGTGGTTTACTTAATATTTATCCCAAGGAAAATAAGAATTTGGCGGAAGATATTATAGTAAAAGGAGCCGTGATTTCTGAATTTCCTTTAGAGGAACCACCCTTAAAAGAGAATTTTCCCCGCCGTAACCGTATAATAAGTGGATTATCTAAAGGGGTTTTAGTAGTAGAAGCAGCATTAAAAAGTGGAGCTTTAATTACCGCTAGATATGCTTTAGAACAAAATAGAGAGGTTTTTGCTATTCCCGGTAAAGCTGATTCACCTCTTAGCGAAGGAACTCACTTACTTATAAAGGAAGGAGCCAAGCTTGTAGATTCCTTAAAGGATGTTTTGGAAGAGTTAGATATAGAGTGGGAAGAGAAAAAAGAAGAGATAATTTTTACTCCTGAAGAAAAGATTGTTTTTGATATAATAGATAGAGAGGGACTATTCTTAGAGGAAGTAATTTTAAAAAGTGGATTAGAAAGAGGTAAAATCAATAGAGCTATTTTAAGTTTACAGTTGAGAGGGTTAATTACAGAAAAAACTCCCGGCTATTTTGTGAGGAAGATTTAATATGAGTAAATTTTTGGTAATTGTAGAATCCCCTACTAAAGAAAGAACGATCTCTCATATTTTGGGAGTTGAATACGAAGTTTCCTCTTCTATGGGGCATATTATGGATTTGCCCGCGCGTTATCTTAGTGTGAATATAAAAAAAGGTTTTAAACCTACTTATAGAGTAATTCCCGGTAAAGAAAAAACTGTGGCTAATTTAAAGAAAAAAGCAAAAGATAAAGATGTAATTTATTTAGCTACCGACCCTGATAGGGAAGGAGAAGCTATTGGTTGGCATATTAAGAATATTTTATCTAAGAATGGTAGCAAGAAATTTTATCGTGTAGTCTTTCACGAAATTACCGAGTCAGCGATTAAAAACGCTTTTAAAGAACCAGGTGACCTTGACCTTAATAAAGTTAATGCTCAAAAAGTGCGTAGAATATTAGATAGAATTGTAGGATATTTCCTTTCCCCCTTTTTATGGAAAAAGATTTCTCGTGGACTTTCTGCTGGAAGGGTTCAATCTGTGGCTCTAAGATTTATCGTAGAAAGAGAAAAAGAAATTGAAAAGTTTGTGCCTAAAACTACTTATGAGATAGAGGGATTGTTTAAAATAGGTAACGAGACATTTAAGGCAAGACTCAAAGATTTTCATAATAAAAAAGCAGTTTTTGAAACTAAGGAGGAGGCAGAGAAGGCAATTACTGAAATAAAGAATGGTAGATTCTTTGTGAAAGAGATAACTAAAAAGGAAGTGTTGCGTAGACCACCACCACCATTAACTACTTCTCTTCTTCAGCAGGAGGCATTTAATAAATTAAGATTTTCTTCTAAGAAAACTATGCTCGTAGCCCAGAAACTTTACGAAGGTGTCCAGATAGATAATCAAATAACAGGGTTAATTACTTATATGCGAACAGATTCTTTTCGTATATCTGATAATGCAAAAGCTGAGGTGAAAGATTTTATAGAGAATAATTTTGGGAAAGAATACCTTTGCGATAAGGATTATGTGTATAAAGAAAAAAAGTCTGCTCAGTTAGCTCATGAAGCGATAAGACCGACTTTTACGGAAAGAACACCAGAGAGGATAAAAAGTTATTTATCCGAAGATGAGTATAAGCTTTATGGAATTATTTGGAATAGGTTCGTTGCTTCATTTATGAAGGAGGCAGTTTTTGAATTTTCTGTAGTAATTATTGGTAACGAAATGGTTAACTTTGTAGCAGATGGCAGAAGAATAATTTTTCCCGGCTTTCTTAAGGTGTTAGGTAAGGAGGAAGAGAAGATTTTACCTTCTCTAAATAAAGGTGATGAATTAAATTTGGAAAGAATAGATGTTATAGAGAAAACTACTCGTCCACCGGCAAGATTCACCGACGCCTCTTTAGTTAAGTTATTGGAAGAAAAAGGTATAGGTAGACCTTCTACCTATGCACCTATAATAACTACTTTGATTGCACGTAACTATATAAGAAGAGATAAGGGGCATTTTTATCCAACTTCTTTGGGAGTAGAGGTATGTGAGTTACTCGTTAAGTATTTTCCCGATATTATGGAAGGTGATTTTACTGCTCAAGTAGAGGATAAACTTGATGAGATAGAGATAGGCAATTTAGATGGGCAAAAAGTATTGGAGGAGTTTTTCTATCCTTTTAAAGAGAAGGTTGACACAGCTATAAAATTAGCTAAAAAACATATAGAGTTCGTAGACAAAAAATGTCCTCAATGTGGTAGGCAACTTACTATTAAGTGGTCAAGAAAGGGAAGATTTTTAAGTTGTAGCGGCTATCCTGCCTGTAAGTACGCTGAGAATATAACTACAGGAATAAAGTGTCCACAATGCAAAGAGGGAGAGTTAGTTGAGCGAAGAAGTAAGAGAGGTAGAATTTTTTACGGTTGTAGTAAATTCCCTAACTGTAGATATGTGACAAGAAGATTACCCCAGAGCGATGAATTAGATAACAACAATAGTGTTCCTCTTCAAGAGGAGAATAAGGTTTAGGATTGGTATTATGTTGCCGTTTTATTATTATAAAGATAGATTTTTAGATTATATTAGAATTGAGAAAAATTATTCTCCCCACACATTGCTTAATTACAGTATTGACCTACGCGATTTTGAAGAGTTTCTTAAAAATAGCGGTATGGAAGAAATAGATATAAAGGATATAGATTATTTTGTTCTAAGAAAATTTTTAGTTTCTCTTTCAGAAAGGAAATTGAATAAACGAACGCTTTCAAGAAAAATTTCTACTCTTAAGAGTTTTTTTAAATTCCTTGTAAGGGAGGGGATAATAAAGAGTAATCCTGCTTCCAGTTTAATATACCCAAAATTAGAAAAAAATTTACCGCATTTTCTTACGGAGGAGGAAATTAGTAAAATTCTTGATTCTCCCATTGATGATAAGGAATTAAGTGTAAGAGATAAAGCTATGTTAGAATTTCTCTATTCTACAGGAGCAAGAGTTTCTGAGATGGCTTCTTTAAAAATTGAGGATATAGACTTAAATTTAGGTATGGCTAAAGTATGTGGTAAGGGAGGTAAAGAGAGACTGTTGCCTTTAGGTAAACCAGCTATAGCTACAATTAAACGATATTTAGGGTTAAGAAAAGATAGTTGTCCCTATCTTTTTATTAATAATAGAGCAAAGAAGATAAGTGAAAGAGGGGTTAGGCTAATAATCGACAAATATATAAATAGATTATCTCTATCTTTAAAGATTTCTCCCCATATCTTTCGGCATTCTTTTGCTACACATCTACTCAATAGGGGAGCGGATTTAAGAAGTGTGCAAGAGCTTTTAGGACACAGTAGTATTGCTACCACTCAGGTCTATACTCATCTTACCATAGATTCTCTAAGAAAAATTTATGAGCAGGCACATCCACGAGCAAGATGAGGTTAATATTTGTTATCTACCAATTGTTGGTTATTTTGGGTATTATCTTATACCAGCCTATATACGTTTTTAGAAGAAAGTTTAGCTTTAGGGCATTTAGAGAAAAATTATCTTTTTTCCCTCCTGAGTTTGAAATTAAAAAAAATAGCATATGGATACAGGTTGTAAGTGTGGGTGAGGTTATTTTAGTTAAGGAGTTCCTTTCTCAATTAAAAGAAAGGATGGACTTAGAGATAGTTATATCCACAACCACTCTCAGTGGTTACGAGGTAGCAAATAAGCTCTATTCTCCAATAGCTAAGGTCATATTTTTCCCATTTGATAGCATATTTGTTTTAAAGAGAGTTATAAAAAAAGTTAAACCAAGAGTATTTGTTTCCGTGGAAACAGAGATATGGCTAAGTTTATTCTATCAACTTCATAGAAAAGGTATCCCTATAGTTATTATAAATGGGCGAATATCTGATATAGCTTATAGTAAGTATAAGAAAGTTAAATTTGTTATTAAGAGATTACTGGATTTTGTATCTTTTGTATGTGTCCAGAATAAACAATACGAGGATAGATTCATTTATTTAGGAGCAGATAAGAGAAAAGTTTATATTACGGGAAATATGAAATTTGAAGCATTAGGGATAAAGAAAGAGGAGCTTGTTCGTTTCCAAGAAAAATACAAAAAAGTTTTTGAGCTGAAAGCTAAATTTATCTTAGCAGGTAGCACGCATCATCCCGAGGAGAAAATAATTTTAAAGATATATAGAGATTTGTTATCCTTAGGTAATATAAAGTTATTAATTGCTCCTCGGCATAAGGAGAGAGTTAATAAAATAGAGGAATTAGTTAAAAGTTACGGATTTAACCCAATGCTTTTGAGTGAGATAAGAAGTAAGGAGATATCCGGTGTAGATGTATTTATTTTGGATACGGTAGGTGAGTTATTTTACTTTTATAGTATAGGAGAGGTATGTTTTGTGGGAGGAAGTTTGATAGATATTGGTGGGCATAATATTTTGGAACCGATATATTGGAATAAACCAACTTTATTTGGCCCATTTATGGATAATTTTAGAGAAATAGAAGAGAAAGTATTGGCATATAAAGCAGCAATTAAAGTAAAGGATGCCGATGATTTAAAAACTAAAATTAAAGATTTATTGAAAAATGTAAAGATTAAAGAAGAGTTGGCAGTAAATTGCTCTAAAGTGTTTGATGAAGAGAGAAAGTATTTAAGAAAAAATGTAGAGATAGTTTTGAAATGCTTAAATTAAAAAAAGCATATCTAAATCTTATAGAAAAAGAAGATAAAAGAATTTTAGAAAAATTTATTTATATTTTTCTTATCATTCTTTCCTACATCTATGGTATAGTTATCTCTGTGAGAAATTTTCTTTCTGACCAAAAGATAATACCAATTTATTCTCTAAATAAAAAAGTTATAGGAGTGGGAAATATCTCTTGGGGCGGTAGTGGTAAAACAAGCTTGGTTATTTATTTACATAAAAAACTTTCCTCTTCTTTTAAAGTTGCTTCCTTAACTAAAGGGTATGCTAAAGATGAGTTTATGCTTTTAAAAAATAGATTGGGGGATGTGTTCGATGGAAAAGATAGAATATCTATACTTAAGAAGTTAGTTAACGATTATGATGTATTTATACTCGACGATAGTTTCCAATACCGCAAACTAAATAAAGATTTAGAGATCTTAGTTATGTCAGCTAAGGAATTTGGTATAAATAAAAGATTAATCCCTGCTTATATTTTTAGAGAACCATTGAAAAGTATAAATAGGGCGGATATACTTATAATAACTTACAAGGAGATGATAACTGATAGGGAAAAGATAAAGTCTTTTATATGGGAATTTAAACCAACTTTGCCTATATTTTTTGCTTCTTATGAGTTTAAAAGTTTTTTAGATAGATATAGTAACCCTAAAGACTTAGATTACTTTAAAGGTAAATATTTAGGAGTATTAACTGCCATTGGTTATCCTGAGGGATTTATTTTTAATTTGAAGAAATTGGGTTTACAAATAAAAAAGGTTTTTGCTTATCCCGATCATTACAATTTTACTGATAAAGATATCATTGGCATAGAGAGAGAATTTACTAAAGAGAATGTAGATGATGTAATTATTACTTATAAAGATTTCTACCATTTAGATTTTAACAGGGTTAGAAAAAATTACTTTGTATTCAATATAGAATTAAAATTGGAGGAAGAGAATTTTTTTTGGCAGATCGTTAATAGTAAACTAAAGGAAATATAAATTTATGTATTCGTTAATAAAAATAACAATTAGGATATTAAAAATTCTACCTTTAGGATTACTCGTTTTCCTTGGTAGAGTTATAGGTGTGCTATTTTACTGTTTTAGTTCTAAGAAAAGATTTACTGCTTACCGCAATTTAAAATTAGCTTTCCCTTATAAAAGTAGTAAGGAAATTTTTCTTATCATTAAAAGAAGTTTTACTAATTTTGGGATAATGATTATGGAGAATTTAGCCTTTGAAAAATTTATAGATAGAGATAGAGAATTGATTTATGTTAAGGGTATAGATGAGTTCTTTGAGGATATCAAAGGTGGCCATATACTTTTAGGCATTCATGCAGGTAACTGGGAATTTTTTAATGCTTTTTTTGCCAAGAAGTACAGATACGCTATACTGGTAAAGAAACAGAAGAATAAAGCTTTGGAGAGATTAATTAATGAGATAAGAGAAAGGAGTAATATAAAAGTTTGTTTTTCTTTAAAACAGTTAGTTAAATATATAAAGGATAATTACTGGATAGGTTTAGTTATTGACCATGGAGCAGAAGATAAAGCATTAATGGTAAATTTTTTTGGGGCATTGGTTCCTACTCCTCAGGGAGCAGTTTACTTAGCTAAAAAGTTTGAAAAAAATATTTACCCTGTATTTGGTTACCGTAATAAGTTGGGTAAGTATACGATAGAGATAGAGAAAGGGTTAGATTGTAAGAATGAGGACTTAGAGGAAGTATTAAAGAAGTTAAATACTATATATGAGAAATTTCTTACCAAACATCCAGAAAATTATGTGTGGTGGTATAAGCGATTTAAAAAGAAAAAAACATTATTTTTACTCATTTTAAACGACCTTAAAACAGGCCATTTCAAACAATCCTTAACTTTGGTTAATATTTTAAAAGAGTTAAAATACGAAGTTAAAGATTACGTTGTAGATATTCCTAATATAAATAGAGTAAAACGTCTATTATTAGAGTTGTGTGCGTTTTATACCAGCAATAAATGTTTAGGGTGTATGAAGTGTATCAAGATTATTTTGGGTAAAGAGCTATATAAAAAGGTTTCTACTATATTTGTTGATATGGTAATAAGCACTGGTAGTAAAATGGCACCAATTAATCTTATTTTAAGTCGTTCTATGGGAGCTAAGGCAATAGTGATTCTAAAGCCAAATATTTCACCGGATAGGTTTGATTTAGGTATTATTCCTGAGCATGACCGAGTTATAGCCTCTAAGGTAGTGAATATAAAAGGGGCACTTAGTTTTCCCTTTACTGCTGAGGATGATAAAAGGATACTGATGGAAAGATATAATCTAAAATCTTATAGGAGGGTAGCTCTATTTATTGGTGGGCCATTGGAGAGTAGTAAATTATTTTTTAATAATTTGAAAGTGTTCGTTCCTCAATTAAAAAAATTCATTTGGAAAGAGAATTTCCACATTTTAGTTACTACCTCAAGACGCACACCGCAATTTGTGAGTGATTTCCTTGAGAACGAGTTTAGAGATTTTTTAAATACCGATGTGTTAACTATTTCCTCTAAAGATAGTAGTTCTTTTATCGTGGGAGGGTTCCTTTCGCTTGCTGAAGTATCTTTTGTAACCAGTGATAGTATATCTATGATTTCCGAAAGTTTGAGTATGGGAAAAACTACTGTCTGTGTGTGTTTAGAGGAGATATTCACCACTCACCATATAAACTTTTTCTTCTCAATTAATAACATTGTAAATTTTCTTAAACCACCTTATAAGATAGAGGGACTAAAAGAACCTTCCTATTCTATTTTTGAATATAATAAAAGGGTAGTAAAAGAGGCAGTGAAAAGAATTATTTAATATAAAAAGTAGGTTTTTTAGAGATGAATATAATGCAGATGGTTCCTAAAATGGATATTGGAGGTGTAGAAAGAGGGGTATTAGATATTGCTAAGTATTTTAAAGATAGACCACACAAGATAATCGTTGTTTCCGGAGGAGGTAGGTTGGTAAAAAAATTAGAGGAATATAAAGTTAAACATTATAAACTGGGAGTTTATAAAAAGTCACCTTTAAGTTTATTACTTATTAGAAAAATACGCAGGATTATAGAAGATGAAAATATCGATATTGTTCATGCTCGCTCAAGAGTTCCTGGGTGGATAGGTTTCTTTGCTACGAGGAATAGAGAAACAGATTTTATTACCACCGCTCATGGGGCATATTCAAAACATATTTTTAGTGAAGTTATGGCTTGGGGAAAATTTGTAATATGTCCTTCTCAGATTATTGCTCGTTATATGCAGGATAGTTTCGGTGTGCCTAAAGAGAAAATAGTATTGATAAATCGTTGGGTAGATTTGGATAATTTTAAATTTAGCGAAGATAAATATAGAGATAGTAGTGCCACTATCGTAAGTATTGGCAGGATATCTCCTATAAAAGGTTACCAGTATCTTATTGAAGCGATGAGAAAAGTAGTTAGAGTTAACCCTTATGCCATTTTAAATATAGTTGGTTCAGCGGAAAAGTCAAAATTAGACTATTTCAATTATTTAAAAAATTTGGTTAATCAGTACGCTTTAAGTTACAATGTTTATTTTTTAGGTTATCATCAAGATATAGAGAGTATACTTAAAAAAGCAAAGATCATAGTTGTTCCTTCCATAGGAGAGGAATCGTTTGGTAGAGTGATTATTGAAGCTTTTGCTTGTGGCGTTCCCGTTATTGCTACCAAGGTTGGCGCTTTCCCAGAGATTATAGATAATGGTAAAGATGGGATTTTAGTTTCTCCTCGTGACTCCGAGGCTATAAGTGAGGCAATTATAAATTTACTCAATAACCCATCTTTAGCTAAGAAGCTTGCCTTAGAGGCTTATAAAAAAGTTAAGAGGGATTATGGTCTACAGAAGTGTGTAGGAGAAACAGAGAAGTTATATGAGTATCTAAAGAAGTTTAAAAGAATACTGGTGATAAAAGTATCATCTTTGGGAGATGTAATTTTAGCAATACCATCTTTAAAAGTTATCAAGGAAAAATTCCCTATAAGTACGGTAACACTTATTACTCATAAGAAATATGCTTCATTATTTTCTTCTTGTCCTTTTGTGGACAAGGTTATTCCTGTTGATTCCTCTTATAGGAGAATAAAGAAGGTTTTTAAAATAGCAAACCACCTACGCCGGTTAAGTTTTGATTACATTATAGATTTACAGAACAATTTAGCTTCCCATCTAATTGCTTTTTTAAGTTTTCCTAAGTATTCTTTTGGCTACCGACGTAAATTAGGATTCCTTCTTAGCTCTTCGGTAAAGTATGTAAAAGAAAAATTAGACCCTTTAACTTCCCAAGAGAAGATACTTAGTTTATTAGATATAAGATTTAAAGATAAGAGACTCACTTTCTGGGAGGTTAAAGATGTAATTTTAGATAATTTTGGCCTATATAAAAAGGATTCCCTTATTGGGATAAACGTATCAGCGTCTTCTAAATGGGCGAGTAAAAATTGGCCAGTAACACATATAGAAAAGTTAATCGAGCTTATATCAAAAAACTACCCCCATTTTAAAATATTACTTATCGGTGATGAACATAGTTATGAGTTGATAAAGGATGCAAAGGTATTATTTCCTGCCAACGTTATTAATCTATGTGGTAAGACGACTATAAATGATTTGGTAGGAGTAATTAGTGTTTTAAAATTATTTATCAGTCCTGATACAGCAAATTTACATTTAGCTTTGGCTTTGGGAATACCTACAATTGCTCTCTTTGGTCCTACTGACCCTCAGCGTCATACGATTAACGATAGTAATTTATATATATTTTTTAAAAAGTTACCATGCTCTTTTTGTTATCGTCCTAAGTGTAAGTCTAATCTATGTATGGAAAATATTAAGCCCCAGGAAGTATTCTTAAAAGTTAAAGAAATTTTGGGTTAGAATGGCTATAGATTTTGTGGGATAGTTAAATAATTAATATGAGAATTGTTATTCTTACTTCACATCTTAGAGTCGGTGGTATTACTAGACATGTAATTGATTTAGCTAAAGGGTTATTTAAAAACAATAAAGTTTGGGTTGTTTGTAGTGGAGGTGAAGGTAAGCGAGAATTAGATAAAGCGGGAATTGATTTTAAGTATATACCCTTGAATACTAAATCAATTTTAAGTATAAAAGTATTTTATTCGTTGATTTTATTAATAATCTTTGCCAAGAGGAATAAGATAGATTTAATCCATGCTCATACAAGGGTTGCTCAGTTTCTTGCCTTTCTTGTATATAAGATTTTAGGTATTAAATACGTATCCACTTTCCACGGTTTTTATAGACCTCATATTTTTAGGAAATTGATGAAATTTGAGGGGATAAAAACAATAGCGGTAAGCAATGCCGTTAAGGAGCATCTTATAAAAGATTTAAAAGTGGCTAATTACAAAATAGAGGTGATCTATAATGGAATAGATAGACAAGCCTCGTTAGTTAGGAAATATAGAAAAATAGATTTTGGATTCTCAGAGGATACTATTACTTTGGGAATTTTAGGAAGAATTTCCTTAGAGAAAGGTCATTTTTTAGTGGTGGAGGCATTCAACCTTTTAAAGGAAAAGTATAAAAACGCTTACCTTCTCGTCTGTGGTAAAGGAAAATTGGAGAATAAATTAAAAGTATTCGTAGAGAAGTTACATTTAAAAGAGAGAGTAAAGTTTTTTCTTCTTGAAGGGAGAGAGTTTTTGGATATAGTAGATATTCTTTTGGTAGCCTCTTTTAAAGAAGGATTTGGCTACACAATTCTGGAGGCTTTCGCTAAAGGTGTTTGTGTAGTAGGATTCTCTACAGGAGGAATAAAGGAGATAATTAGAGATAGGTATAACGGTCTACTTTTTTACGAGTATAAACCTTTATGTTTAAAGGATGTTATAGAAGAATTTATCACGAATAATAATTTGCGAGAAAGGATAAGAGAAAATGCCAAATTAAGTTTAAATGATTTTTCTTATAAATTAATGGTGAGTAAAACTGAGGAAGTTTATCGTCAATTAGTTTGCCCTTAAATGATGAGAAATAAAAAGATAATATTTATTTTTATTTTATTTATAGGCGTAGGGTGGCTTTTTACTCCCCTCTACACCGTTCCAATAATTACCTATCACGCAATCTCTACAAACTTTGCTGATACAAGTTTGAAAGTTACTCTAACTACATTCTACAAACAGATGGAATTTATAAAAAATAGAGGTTACAAAGTAATCTCTCTTAGTGATTATTGTCAACTTTTAAGAAGAAAAGAGAAATTACCTAATAATTTATTAGTTATAACTTTCGATGATGGTTATAAAGATAATTTATGGGCAGTAAATATTCTTAAGCAGTTTAATTTTCCCGCTACGATTTTTCTAATTTCCAATAAAATAGATAAAGAAAATTATCTGTCTTCTCAAGATATAGAATGGTTTCTCAATAATACAAAGGTTAAAATTGGTTCCCATACCCTTACTCATAGTTATTTACCTCACTTAGATGATGCTAGTTTAATAAGAGAGATAAAAGATTCTAAGGAAATATTAGAAAAAAAATTTAGAGTTAATGTAGATACTATAGCTTACCCTATAGGTGGTTTTGACCATCGTGTTTTGAAAGTAGCGGAGGAGTGCGGTTATATCTGTGGAGTAACTACGAATAGAGTTTTATTTAAGAATGGTAATATTTACGCTTTAAAAAGAATAAGGATTAGCGAAAGGGATTTAGGAATAAGGCTATGGGGAAAACTAAGTGGATTTTACTCAGTTTTTAAAAGACACAGAAGGCAAAGATAAATTAAGATGGAGAGAATATTAGTAGTTGGTGTTAATTGGTTAGGAGATTGCGTGATGAGTTTACCTGTATTTAAAGCTATAAAGAAGAAGTTCCCCCAATCTTTTTTAGCGTTAATGGTGGTGGAGAGAGTAAAGGAACTATTTGAGGATAATCCCTATTTGGATAAGATTATCTTATTTAATGAAAAAACTACACATCGAGGTTTTTTTGCTAAATTAAAATTTATTAAATATTTAAAAAAAGAGAAATTCGACACAGCATTTTTAATACACCGTTCATTTACGCGTGCTTTTATACTTTGGTTAGGGGGAATAAAAAAGAGAGTAGGGTTTAAAAGAGCCAAAACCCACTTTATTTTAACTGATAGGATAACACCTCCTTTAAATGTTCATCGTTCCCTATACTACTACTCTCTCTTTGAGCAGGAAGGGGTAGCTATCGAAGATAAACTGCCTAATTTTTATATAGATGATAAAGAAAGAGAGAGGGTAGATAATTTTCTCTTGGGGTACAGAAGGAATTATCGTTATTTGGTGGCGATTAATCCTACAGCTAATTGGGAGTTAAAGATGTGGCCAGATAATTATTTTGTAGAGTTAATAGAAAATTTGTTAAGCATAGGTTGTGCTATTTTTTTAATTGGAGCAAAAAGTGAAAAAAACTACATAGATAATATTGAGAAAAAAATTAGAGGTAAAGTAATTAATATGTGTGGGAAAACGAATTTAAAAGAGTTATCTGCTCTTTTGAGTAGGATGGATTTACTCATCTCTAGTGATTCCGGACCAGCTCATTTAGGTAGTGCTGTAGGAACAAATGTTTTAGTTCTCTTTGGTCCCACCGAACCTTTAATTACTGCTCCTTTAGGTAAAAATGTACATATTTTAAAGAAAGATGTAGGTTGTAAAATACCCTGTTATAACTTGAATTGCAAAGATAACATTTGTATGAGAGAGCTAAAAGTTGAGGAAGTTTTCCTTAAGGCAAAAAGTATTTTAACCAAGAATGAAGGGTAAGAATATCCTTATTAATTTTCCTACTAATATTGGCGATACAATTTTAGCTTTGCCTGTCTTGGATAGATTGAAGGCAGAATATCCACAGGCAAAGATAACAGCTATTTCTTCTTTACGCACGCACGAATTTCTTAGTAAGAATAATTTTATAGATGAGGTGATTATTTTTGATAAACATTGGCCAATTAAGAAAAAGATGTTTTTTTCTTTGTCTTTACGAGGTAAATACGATATAGTTGTAGACTTAAAAAACTCTCTTTTACCTATAATTGTTGGTGTGCGATTAAGAACACCTATAATTAGATTATCATCCAGAAATATTAATTTAAAAGATAAGTATATAGCTTTGATAAAAAATCTTACCTCAGAGAAAAGAAAAGAATTGGTAAGGAGCGATTTTAGTATCTCACCTGAAAAAAAATATAGGTGGGACAATCTTAAACTTCCCCCTTCTATATTTATTTCCTGTGTGTCGCGCTCATCTATTAAAAACTATCCCTACGAATATTTAAAAATAGTGGTGCAAGAGCTAAAAGCAAAATATCATTTAGTTTTTTTAGGAGAGGAAAAAGATAGGGAATTCTATAGAGATATTTTATCTTTAGATAACGTTACTGATCTGGTAGGTAAAACAGATATTATAGATGTGTTTTACCTTGTTAAGAATTATGCTAAATTGATTTTAGGAGTAGATTCCAGTATAATCCATATAGGTAGTTATCTTAATATCCCTGTAGTAGCATTGTTTGGACCCACAGATTATCGTATTACAGCTCCTACCTCGGCTGGTTCTCTCATAATCCGAAGAAAGGATGTTAGATGTGCTCCTTGTAAGAAGTCTAAATGTGATTTTAATTATGAATGTATGAAGATCCCTCATCAAGAGGTAATCGAAACTATAAGAAAGTTTTGAATGTTTGCTGTAAAACTTCCTGAACCTAAGAGAGTTTTAATTGTTCGTACAGACAGAATAGGTGACGTTGTGCTTTCTACACCGGTTATAAAGAATTTAAGATTATCTTATCCCCAGGCTTTTATAGCTTTTATGTGTCAACCCATTACGGAAGAAGTTGTTCGTGGTAATCCCTGGATAGATGAAGTTATCGTTTACGATAAGAAGGGTAAACATAAAAGTTTTTTGTCTTCTTTAAAATTTATTAGAGAGCTACGTAAAAAAAAATTTAATTGGGCAATTGTTTTACACCCCACTCTTCGTATCCATCTTTTGATTTTTTTAAGTGGTATACCTTATCGCATAGGTTGGGATAGAAAGGGAGGATTTTTTCTTAACTATCGTTTCCTCCATAGAAAGCAAGAAGGAGAAAAACATGAAGTAGAATACAATTTGGATCTCCTTAGATACATAGGAGTACCCATAAAGGATAGCTCTACGTATTTTCCTTTAAAAAAAGAGAACGATTTATTGGTAAGAGAGTTGTTAAAAGAAAAAGGAGTAAGCGATAACGATAAATTGCTTGTTATCCACCCTTCTGCTTCTTGCCCTTCCAAGAGGTGGCCAGAGGAAAATTTTATTAAGCTTATAGCATTGATTAAAAAAGAATTAGGTCCTAAATGGAAAATAGTAATTGTTACTTCCCAGAAGGAGAAAATTTTTGCTAAGAAAATATTAGATACTTATAAAGATATAGTAGATTTATGTGGGAAACTTTCAGTTTCCCAATTGGGTTCTTTACTTAATCTTGCCGATATTTTTATTTCTAACGATAGCGGACCTGTTCATATTGCTTCTACTTTGGATAGACCGGTAATATCTATATTTGGAAGAAAGGATAAAGGCTTGTCTCCTACTCGTTGGCGACCGAGGGGAAATAAAAGTTTATATATCCATAAAGATGTTGGATGTCAAATATGCTACGCTCATAATTGTAAAAAGGGATTTTTATGTTTAAGAGAGATAACATCTGAAGAGGTATTTTCTTCTCTTAAGAGTTTGATTAGACTAAAATAGGTTGGCAAAAAAGTTTAAATATGATAGACTTTTAAATAAGAAATTATGAGAAAAATTTTTTTATTTTGTTTATTACTAATATTATACTCTGGATGTGTTACCGTGCCTCGTAAACCATACCTTCCTGAGGTAAAAGGTAAATTTATAGAGTTGACTGAGTTTTGCAAAAAGTATAGGTTAAAGTATAGTTTTGATACCATAGATGATATTTTATATATAAAATCATCATCCAAGGATATTAAGTTGCTTTTAGAGGCATCTTTTATGTACTTTAATGGCCGAATATTTTCTCTTTCTCAACCACCCTTTTATTCTCAAGGTAAGATTTTTATCCCTAAGGATATAGAAGATATAGTAGGAGATAGATACAAGAAAGAGGTAGGCAGACCTTACTTTTTTATCAATACTATTGTAATTGACCCTGGCCATGGAGGAAAAGATCCAGGAGCAATATCTAAGACAGGAGTTGAAGAAAAAGATTTAAATTTAAAAATAGCAAAGCTTTTAAAAAGGGAGTTGGAAGAGAAAGGGTTTAAGGTTTATTTAACACGTGAGAGGGATATATTTCTAACTTTGAAAGAGAGAGTAGAGTTGGGTAAAAGGTATAAAGCAGATTTGTTTGTTAGTATCCATGCTAATGCCAATCGGGCGAAAGAAGTTAGTGGTGTAGAGGTATACTATTTATCCGAAAAGTACGTAGGTAATAATTTAAGAGCTTTAGGTTTAACCAGCGAGGTGTTAGAAGATTTAAATACATCAGAGTATAGGAGTAAACTCTATCAGAGATTTATCTGCGGAGATAATAGTAAACAATCTTTGGATTTAGCTAATAGTATAGTTTCTACGATGGAGGAGATGGGTTTTAAAGTGAAAGGGCCAATGGGAGCACCTTTTTATGTTTTGAAATATGCCTATATCCCAAGTGTTTTAGTGGAGATAGGTTATCTTACTAATCCTTACGAGGAGAAGTTACTTAAACGTTCTTACTACCTTGAACAAATTGCTCAAGCTATTGCTGTAGGAGTAGATACTTTGAATAGAAGATATGTAAGATTGTATGGTGAGCGATGAACGATATAGAAAGATACCCTATTGGAATATTTGACTCAGGATTAGGAGGGCTAACGGTGTTAAAAGAGATAGAGAGATTTATGCCCAAGGAAAATATCGTTTACTTAGGCGATACAGCAAGAGTTCCTTATGGTAGTAAATCTAAATATACAATTATTAGGTTTAGCACAGAGAATATATTATTTTTATTAAAGAAAAAGGTTAAAATTGTAGTTATCGCTTGTAATACTTCTTCTAGTTTGGCCTTGGATTACTTAAGAAGAATATTTAGTATCCCTATAATAGGTGTGATTGAAGCAGGAGTAACTAAAGCAATTAGACTATCTAAGTATCGCCGTATAGGAATTATTGGAACTAAGTCTACAATTTTAAGTGGTAGCTATCAAAAAGAGTTGCTGAAAAGAGATAATAAGATAATCGTCTATCCCAAAGCTTGCCCTTTGTTTGTTCCTTTAGTAGAGGAAGGACTTACCAAAGGTAGAATAGTAGAGATGATAGTGGATATGTACCTAAAAGAATTTAAGGGTAAGATAGATACTTTGATTTTAGGATGCACACATTATCCTATCCTTAAAAAAGCTATCGCTCAATACCTAAGGGGAGTGTATCTTGTGGATTCAGCAAAGGAAGTAGCTAAATATGTTTACAATTTATTGGAAGAAAGGAATTTGCTCAATAGAAATAGCGGTGTTCCTAAAAAGGATTTCTATGTAACCGATGACCCTGTGGGATTTAAGAAGTTAGCTAAAATATTTCTTAAGAGGTCAATATTAACTCCTCAAAAAATAAATGTTTGAAATTAGAGTAAACACTAATTTTTCGGCAGCGCATTACTTAAACAACTATAAAGGTAAATGTGAGAATTTACATGGTCATAATTGGAAGGTGGAGGTAGTGGTTTGTTCTTCAAAGTTAGATAGATTAGGAATGGTTATGGATTTTGGTGATTTAAAGAAAATATTGAATGAGGTAGTTTCTGAATTAGACCACAAGTTTTTAAATGAGATTAAATTTTTTAAATATAAAAATACCACCTCTGAATATATTGCTAAAATTGTATTTCAAGAGGTGGGAAAAAAACTGTTAAAGTTTAAAGGGTCTTTAATTAGATTAAAAGAAGTTTCTGTATGGGAGCAAGATAACTCATGCGCAACTTATCGCAAGATAAAAAGGGAGTGATTTTACTTTCTGGAGGTTTAGATTCGGTAACTACTTTTTATTTGGCTAAACACCAAGGCTATAAATTGAGCGCTTTAATTTTTTATTATGGTCAGCGACATAAAAGAGAGATTAATTGTGCTATAAAAATAGCTGAACTTAAGGGAGTAGATTATAGATTGGTAAGATTGTCTATTCCCTGGGTAGAGTCGTCACTTACTAAAAAAAATATTAGTGTTCCTTTAAATAGAGATACGAATAGTAAAGATTTACCCTCTACCTATGTTTCAGGAAGAAACATAATATTTTTAAGTTATGCTGCTTCTCTTGCTGAAAGCATAAATGCAAGATATATATTTATTGGTGCACATACAGAGGATTATTCTGGGTATCCTGATTGCCGAAAAGAATTTTTAGAAGAGATGGAGAAAGCGATAAATTTAGGTATTAGCAAGAAGATAAAAATACTTTACCCTTTGATAGATAAAAGTAAAAGAGATATAGTGGAATTAGGTAAAAAGTTAGATGTTCCTTTTGAATATACGTGGTCATGTTATTTGGGTGGCAAGATACCTTGCCAAAAATGTGATAGTTGTCGTTTCAGGATTAGAGCTTTTCAGGAGTTAGGGTTAATAGACCCCTTATTACAAAGAAAAAAAATTCTAAGCAAGAAATAATATTATGGAGATAGTTAGAGAAAATATCCCTTTAGACACAGTTAAAAAGATGGCTAATAAGAGTTTTGGTGATTTAGTAAAGGCGGTAGTTGATGTGGAGAGAAGAGTTATTGCTATTGATGGTGAATTACATTCCGACTTAGAAGCTTTACTTTTAAGTGATGGGTCTCAGCAGAAAGATTTATGGGGAGTTAATATCTATCCTTATGTAGAGGGAGAAGGATTTATCGATTTTGATTCTCTTATAAATATTCGTC